>NZ_CP011924.1:2239166-2542500 GCF_000238315.3 Pseudoalteromonas piscicida | reverse complement strand
TGTAGGATAGGTGGGAGGCTTTGAAGCAGAGACGCTAGTTTCTGTGGAGCCGACCTTGAAATACCACCCTTGTAGTGTTGATGTTCTAACTTAGGCCCCTGAATCGGGGTTGAGGACAGTGCCTGGTGGGTAGTTTGACTGGGGCGGTCTCCTCCCAAAGAGTAACGGAGGAGCACGAAGGTTTGCTAAGTACGGTCGGACATCGTACGGTTAGTGTAATGGTAGAAGCAAGCTTAACTGCGAGACAGACACGTCGAGCAGGTACGAAAGTAGGTCATAGTGATCCGGTGGTTCTGAATGGAAGGGCCATCGCTCAACGGATAAGGTCAGCAGTTCGATCCTGCTTAGCTCCACCACTTTACTACTCCTTCTTATAGATAAACACTCTTGCTCAGGTTCAAGTAACTGAGAGTTTTTAACTCTGAGAAGTTATTCTCTTGCTCTTTAAAAATTTGGAAAAGCTGAAAAATTAAATTCTGATAGATAACGTAAAGTTATTTATCGAGTTTTCGAAAGAAAATGCCGATTAATCGTTTTAATGATTAATTAGCGTCTACTTTAGTATTCAATATTAACTTCTGGCGAAGTTAAATCAGTCTTTGATTGACAACGCAATGTGTCATAGAAAAATAAAGCAGTAGCTGACCTTTTTCTATTACGACGTGGATTTCGAGTTTAGACAATGCCGCAGAGAAATTTATCGACGGGAGCATAAC
This sequence comes from Pseudoalteromonas piscicida, assembly GCF_000238315.3. Classification (NCBI taxonomy): domain Bacteria; kingdom Pseudomonadati; phylum Pseudomonadota; class Gammaproteobacteria; order Alteromonadales; family Pseudoalteromonadaceae; genus Pseudoalteromonas; species Pseudoalteromonas piscicida. The sequence continues at coordinate 2,541,784 of NZ_CP011924.1, read as the reverse complement.
GTGTTATGTGACCAAGTAAATTTATCTGATAAAGCAGTATAAACTTGAAAGACCGAGTAAGAGCACTTTGGGTTGTATGGTTAAGTGACTAAGCGTACACGGTGGATGCCTTGGCAGTTGGAGGCGATGAAGGACGTACTAACTTGCGATAAGCCTAGTCAAGCCAGTAAGAGGCGCTTGAGACTAGGATTTCCGAATGGGGAAACCCACCTGCTTGCAGGTATCGTTAACTGAATACATAGGTTAACGAGGCGAACGCGGAGAACTGAAACATCTAAGTACCCGTAGGAAAAGAAATCAACCGAGATTCCGAAAGTAGCGGCGAGCGAAATCGGACCAGCCCTTAAGCTTTAGTGTAGTTAGTGGAACATGCTGGAAAGCATGACGAAACAGGGTGATAGTCCCGTACACAAAAACTTATCTAAAGTGAAATCGAGTAGGTCGGAGCACGTGAAACTTTGACTGAATATGGGGGGACCATCCTCCAAGGCTAAATACTCCCAACTGACCGATAGTGAACCAGTACCGTGAGGGAAAGGCGAAAAGAACCCCTGTGAGGGGAGTGAAATAGAACCTGAAACCGTGTACGTACAAGCAGTAGGAGCCTACTTGTTGGGTGACTGCGTACCTTTTGTATAATGGGTCAGCGACTTATATTCTGTAGCGAGGTTAACCATTTAGGGGAGCCGTAGCGAAAGCGAGTCTTAACTGGGCGCTTAAGTTGCAGGGTATAGACCCGAAACCCGGTGATCTAGCCATGGGCAGGTTGAAGGTTGAGTAACATCAACTGGAGGACCGAACCCACTAACGTTGAAAAGTTAGGGGATGACCTGTGGCTAGGAGTGAAAGGCTAATCAAACCGGGAGATAGCTGGTTCTCCCCGAAATCTATTTAGGTAGAGCCTCGGACGAATACTTACGGGGGTAGAGCACTGTTAAGGCTAGGGGGTCATCCCGACTTACCAACCCTTTGCAAACTCCGAATACCGTAAAGTAATATCCGGGAGACACACGGCGGGTGCTAACGTCCGTCGTGGAGAGGGAAACAACCCAGACCGTCAGCTAAGGTCCCAAAGTGTATGTTAAGTGGGAAACGATGTGGGAAGGCTAAAACAGCTAGGAGGTTGGCTTAGAAGCAGCCACCCTTTAAAGAAAGCGTAATAGCTCACTAGTCGAGTCGGCCTGCGCGGAAGATGTAACGGGGCTAAACATACCACCGAAGCTACGGCTGCGAACTTAGTTCGCGGGGTAGGGGAGCGTTCTGTAAGTGGCTGAAGGTGTGCCGGGAGGCATGCTGGACATATCAGAAGTGCGAATGCTGACATGAGTAACGACAAGAGGAGTGAAAAACTCCTCCGCCGGAAGACCAAGGGTTCCTATCCCATGTTAATCAGGGTAGGGTGAGTCGACCCCTAAGGCGAGGCTGAAGAGCGTAGTCGATGGGAAACGGGTTAATATTCCCGTACTCGGTATGAATGCGATGGGGGGACGGAGCAGGCTAGGCAAGCATGGCGTTGGTTGTCCATGTGAAAGGCTGTAGGCTGGTGACTTAGGAAAATCCGGGTTGCCAAGGCTGAGAGTCGAGACGAGCCACTAAGGTGGTGAAGTTGTTGATGCCCTACTTCCAGGAAAAGCCTCTAAGCTTCAGTTCATACTGAATCGTACCCTAAACCGACACAGGTGGTCAGGTAGAGAATACTAAGGCGCTTGAGAGAACTCGGGTGAAGGAACTAGGCAAAATTGTACCGTAACTTCGGGAGAAGGTACGCTCTTGTTTGTGAAGGACTTGCTCTGTAAGCAAACGAGAGCCGCAGTGACCAGGTGGCTGGGACTGTTTATTAAAAACACAGCACTGTGCAAAATCGTAAGATGACGTATACGGTGTGACACCTGCCCGGTGCCGGAAGGTTAATTGATGGGGTTAGCTTAGGCGAAGCTCTTGATCGAAGCCCCGGTAAACGGCGGCCGTAACTATAACGGTCCTAAGGTAGCGAAATTCCTTGTCGGGTAAGTTCCGACCTGCACGAATGGTGTAACCATGGCCACGCTGTCTCCACCCGAGACTCAGTGAAATTGAAATCGCAGTGAAGATGCTGTGTACCCGCGGCTAGACGGAAAGACCCCGTGAACCTTTACTACAGCTTGGCACTGAACATTGACCCTACATGTGTAGGATAGGTGGGAGGCTTTGAAGCAGAGACGCTAGTTTCTGTGGAGCCGACCTTGAAATACCACCCTTGTAGTGTTGATGTTCTAACTTAGGCCCCTGAATCGGGGTTGAGGACAGTGCCTGGTGGGTAGTTTGACTGGGGCGGTCTCCTCCCAAAGAGTAACGGAGGAGCACGAAGGTTTGCTAAGTACGGTCGGACATCGTACGGTTAGTGTAATGGTAGAAGCAAGCTTAACTGCGAGACAGACACGTCGAGCAGGTACGAAAGTAGGTCATAGTGATCCGGTGGTTCTGAATGGAAGGGCCATCGCTCAACGGATAAAAGGTACTCCGGGGATAACAGGCTGATACCGCCCAAGAGTTCATATCGACGGCGGTGTTTGGCACCTCGATGTCGGCTCATCACATCCTGGGGCTGAAGTCGGTCCCAAGGGTATGGCTGTTCGCCATTTAAAGTGGTACGCGAGCTGGGTTTAGAACGTCGTGAGACAGTTCGGTCCCTATCTGCCGTGGGCGTTTGAGAATTGAGAGGGGCTGCTCCTAGTACGAGAGGACCGGAGTGGACGAACCGCTGGTGTTCGGGTTGTGATGCCAATTGCATTGCCCGGTAGCTACGTTCGGAACTGATAACCGCTGAAAGCATCTAAGCGGGAAGCAGGCCTCGAGATGAGTTCTCACTTTGACTTAGAGTCAACTGAAGGGCCGTTGAAGACTACAACGTTGATAGGCGAGATGTGGAAGTGCTGTGAGGCATTAAGCTAACTCGTACTAATTACCCGTGAGGCTTAACCATACAACGCCAAAGTGGTTTAAGTGACAGAAGTTAATAGACTAAAGTAGACAAAAGAATTTAATAGCTTTTTCCGGATTTACATTGATGAGGGAGACTTCATTGATGAACAGAATTTCCTGGTGACTATAGCGTTTTGGACCCACCTGACCCCATGCCGAACTCAGAAGTGAAACAAAACAGCGTCGATGATAGTGTGGATTACCCATGTGAAAGTAGAACATCGCCAGGGCCAAATAAGAGAAACCCGTTGCAGCAATGCGACGGGTTTTTTGCTGTTTGGGGTATAGGAAACCTCGCAAGCCAATTAAAACCTCTCGAGGTAAACTCGCTCCTACCACAGTATCAGCAAAGGGCAGTATGGTAGGGGGTGGTTTACCCGCCGATGGTTTGCAATGAAAATTTCGACCTAAAAATAGTATGGAACACCCATGTATAACAAAACCCGTTGCAGCAATGCGACGGGTTTTATATTGTTTGGGATATAGAAACCTCACGAGGTGAAATCGCTCCCACCATCAGATACACAGTACTGTGGGAGTCTCTCTTCTTCACGCATCCATGCTGTTCATTTCCTAAGTTGCTAAACTGCGGTTCTGAACTTGATTATGAAAAGACGACAGTTTTATTGCCGTTAATGAAAAGCTTATGCTCGCAGGCTAATTGTAACGCGTTACAAAATACTGTTTTTTCAATGTCTCTACCGATTTTTGCCATCTCTTCAGCATTTTGAGCATGGCTAACTTGTGTGACATTTTGGGCAATAATAGGTCCTTCATCTAATTCATCATTAACAAAGTGAGCGGTAGCGCCAATAATTTTCACGCCACGTTCAAATGCCTGATGGTAAGGTTTTGCACCGATAAAGGCAGGCAAGAATGAGTGGTGAATATTGATAATTTTTCCGTCAAAGCGTGAGACAAATTCCGGTGTTAAGATCCGCATATACTTTGCCAAGCCAACAATATCAGGATCATATTGTTCGATTAAATCGGCCATTGCACTGTCGTGTTCAGCTCTACTCAGCCCTTCATGTGATACTAGATGAAAAGGAATACCAAAGCCTTTAACAAGGGGCTCCAACGTATCATAGTTTGCGATAACTGCTTGTACTTCAATATTGAATGCTTGTTCGTATTGTTTAAGCAACACACCGCCTAAGCAGTGCGCTTCTTTCGTCGCAAGTAGCACTACTTTTGTTCGTTCTTGCCCGTATAGGTTTAACTTGGCGCCAGTTGGTAATGACTGACGAAGTTGTGCCAGAAAGTTATCACTGGGTGTGCCTGTGAGCTCTGTACGCATAAAGAAGCGCTGTCCTTCTTTATCTACAAACTCATTATTGCGCGTGATGTTTAGGTCGTGCTCATGACAAAGGCTAGTGATCTTCGCGATCAGTCCTATGTCATCTTTACACTCTGTTGTTAGTATGTAACTCATTTCCTCATTCCAATTCGTCTAAGCGAACTTTCAGAATACTGCGAATTGGCAGTGAGATAAATGCTTACCGACAAAAAACTTTGCGATTGCTATCGTATTCAACAGCTGTCTGTGTGCTCATCGCCTATGGTTGAGCAGAGCTTTGAGTTTTGCCGGTTTTACTGGCTTAGACAGGTAATGGATCTGCTCACTCTTAGCGGCGACTTTTACTTCTTCATCCCTCACGGCGGTGATTAAAATAGCTGGAACCGTATCTTGCCACACGGTGCGCAGCGATTTGATCAAAGAGATCCCATCACAGTTATCGTTAAGTTGGTAATCCATTAAAATAACATCAGGTGCGGGATTGTGTTTTGCGTAAGCAAGCGCGTCTTCTACTTTGTAAAACAGCTGATAGTGGCAATGCCATTTATCTAGCAAGCTCGCCATGGCTTCTAGATTTTTCGGGTCATCATCAACCGCGATGACATTAAGTTGAGTTTTACTTTGCGGTTTCTGGCTAATATCTTCTTTTACCTGGAGTAAATCCACATTGCCATAGGGTATGTCTATGGCAAAGCGGCTACCTTGATTGACAACTGAATTCACTGAAATTGTGATGGATAAAAGATCGCATAGACGTTTTACAACACCAAGCCCAAGCCCAATACCTTTATTATCACCCGCTTGAATACGATAAAAATCGTTAAATATCTTATTTTGCTCATGGTTTGAAATACCAGGACCGGTATCCCATACTTCAAGCCTCAAACTATGTTTACGGCGTCGACAGGCGATGAGCACTTTGCCACTGTCGGTATATTTAACGGCATTGGAAACCAGATTTTGAATGATCCGGCGTAGGTAAGTGGTGTCGCTGTGCACAATACTGTGGGAGCTTCTCACCTTAAGTTCGAGACCTTTCTCTTTTGAAATGATGGCATACTCATTTGCCAGTGGTAGTAAGATATCGTCAATGTTGAAGTGCCTAGGGGTGGGCTTCATTGCACCTTGCTCTAGTTTTGCAATATCTAAAAGCGCACTCATCAGATGTACGGTAGAGTCTAGGCTATCGGTGAGTTTTTCAAAGTTACCCTGATCTTTACTTATTAAATTGTGGGTATCAATCGCTGCTAAGTATAGGCGTGCGGCATTGAGTGGCTGCAAAATATCATGACTGGCAAGTGCTAAGAAGCGGGTTTTACTCTCATTCGCTTGTTCTGCTTCTTTTTTAGCGGCCATTAACGCCTGCTCTGTTTCGTGACGATTGGCTATTTCCGCTTTAAGATCCATATTAATGGTGCGGATCTCTTGGGTTCTGGCTTCAATACGGTTCTCTAGATCCATATTGATTTCTTCCAGTGCGTTTTGCGTCGCAATATGCGTGGTGATATCTGAAAAACTCGTCACAAACCCGCCTTCAGGCAGCGGGTTTCCCGTCATCTCAAATACTTGGCCATTACGACGGTGGCGAATAAAGTGGTGAGGGGTGCCATTTTTTAGATGTTGAACTCGTTTATCGACGTGTTTATCAATTTCTCCAGGACCGCACTCACCGCGCTCGGCGTTAAAGCGGATCACTTCCTCTATCGGTTGTCCTACTTCTAAGAAGCCGTCTGGGTAGGCGAACATCTCGTGATAACGCCTGTTCCATGCAACCAGTTTTAGATCTTTATCAACAACCGAAATCCCATGGCTTAGATTTTCTAATGAGGTATAAAGTAGGTTTTGGTTGAACTGTAGTGCTTGTGTGGTTTCATCAAAAAAGTTAACCACCTCTTCAAATGCCATTTGGCGACCCGATGACACGGTACGGATCAGAGCTTGGGCAGATGAAGCACCGAGCACCCCCGTGAGTGCGCGCTCGCAGAATGAGATAAATTCAGGGGCTGGGTATGCGTCATTATCTTCTAAAATATTATTTTGAGCATAATGTCCAAGCAGTTGCTGACTGCGCTGAACCCCCAAGAAGGTTTGTAGCAGCACTTTAAAGTCATACACGGTAGCGCGAACTTGTTTATTCAAGCGTTTAGAGAGAGCAGCCTGATCTTTAGGGTTTACGAATGCTGCGGCCTGAATACGGTCGATTAGGCGCTCCTGTGCACCGATAGAAAAGCTAATATAGCAACTAATGTTGGCGAGCAGTGCGAGTAAAGTTCCTCGGGTGATAAGGGTCTGGCGCATTTCATAATCAAGTAATCCACCGGCTTCCAGGATTGGAAACATAAGAAATAGCATCCAGCAGATAAAACCTGCGATGAGCCCCGCATACACGCCATACGCATGACCTTTACGCCAATAAAGTCCACCGACAATCGCAGGCAATAGCTGAGTCACTAATGAGAAGGCGACTAAGCCCATATTCGCGAGTGCTTCACCATGACCAAACCATTGCTGGTACATATATGAAAGTAATAAGATTGCGGCAATAACAAAGCGTCGGACTAAGAGTATTTGACTTTTAAAACTGCTGTTTAGAATGTTCTTCTTAAATTTACGCTTGAACAACAAAGGCAATACCACATCGTTTGATAACATGGTGCTAAGTGTGAGAGTCGCAACGACTATCATGGCCGTTGCCGCTGATAAACCGCCGATAAATACAAATGTAGCGAGGATCGGATGCTCCATCATGATAGGTAAAGCGAGTACGAAACTGTCCGGTGCAGCTCCATAGCCAATGTCGGGGTGGATAGCGGCGGTAGCGATTGGAATGATCATGGCAGCTATCAATAACAGGTAAAGCGTAAATGCCCAGCGTGCGGTTTTTAAGTGTGAAGTATTGTGGTTATCTACTACTACTACATGAAATTGTCGGGGCAAACAGACGATGGCAGCCGCTGCCATAAGCGTTTGTCCAACGAAGTTGAAGTTAAAAAAGTCAAAAGATTGCCAATGTTCGCTCAATGCATCAAATGAGTCTGGAACTTGAGCTAAAGATTGCCATGCAAGCACGGCAACAATACCGAGTGCGAGTAGCTTAACGATAGATTCAAAAGCAACAGCTAACATCAACCCTGAGCGATACTCAGTCACATCTACCTTTCTAGTGCCAAAGAAAATCGCAAATAATGCCATGATCAAGGTACCAGCTAATGCGAGCGCAGTGCCAGACACTTGCTCATCCTGCTGTAATAACAAAAAGCTACTACTCAAGGCTTTGAGCTGGAGCGCAATATATGGAATGGTTGCCAATAGGGCTATCATAGTTACCATGACGGCCGTAGTTTGGCGTTTACCGTATCGTGCTGAAATGAAGTCGGCAATGGTGGTGATATTCTGTTTTTTACTAACCAATATGAGTTTGCGTAAAAAACCCTGACCGAACAAAAACAGTAAAATGGGCCCCAAGAGAATAGGGAAGTAATGCCAGCTACTGGTGGCCGCAGTACCTACCGAGCCGTAATAAGTCCAAGAAGTACAATAAATCCCTAAGGAAAAGGCATAAACAAACGGATGATGACTAATTTTAAGTGCGCGGGGGGTGGTTTTATCTCCCCAGTTGGCGAGCCAAAAAAGTACACCAATATAAGCAGCGGCAACAAGGAGTAAAATGGCAGTCATAATGTTTGTTATAGTTTTTGGTATTAATATCGTCATACTTTAGCAAACAAATGGCACCCATAGTCTAGTTTACTCTATAATTTTATTTGAGATTTATATCTTATTTAAAATCAAAGTGTTAGGGTTTTGTTTGGTGAGTAAAGACGTTCATTCACCATTCAAGTTAGACTAATGTCTTACTGTCGTATCCACTCATTGAAAATACATCTTCATCCAACCTGTTTTGACTTATCTTTTTGTTTATAAAGACTTTTTAATTCTAATGAATATCACGTATCTGCAGTTTACGTAAACGTTAATTTGCCGTTACGACTAAGGTCTCAATTTCAACTTACCAAGCCGTTGCTACTCTCATTAAGGTCTATTAACACAACTTGCTCCATGTTGGAGCGGGTGATAGGAGATTTAAAATGGCTTTTAAAAGTGAAGAACAAGCGAAAGCATATTGGTCAGAAAATCTCGCCTTGATGTTTAAGCTACTCACTATTTGGTTTGTCGTCTCATTTGGATTCGGCATCCTGTTAGTTGATGTGCTCAACGAAGTTCGTTTTTTTGGATTTAAACTCGGATTTTGGTTTTCTCAGCAAGGCGCAATTTATACTTTTGTTGCGTTAATTTTTGTCTACGTTTCAAAAATGAATGCGTTAGATAAAAAATACGGCGTGGATGAGTGAGGAGCTAATCGATGGATGTTCAAATTTTAACTTTTATTATCGTCGGCCTTAGTTTTGCGCTTTATATCGGTATCGCTATCTGGGCGAGAGCTGGGTCCACGAATGAATTCTATGTTGCTGGCGGCGGTGTGCCTCCTGTTGCAAACGGTATGGCAACTGCTGCAGATTGGATGAGTGCAGCGTCCTTTATTTCAATGGCGGGGATTATTTCCTTCGCTGGTTACGACGGCGGTGTTTACCTTATGGGGTGGACCGGCGGTTATGTATTACTTGCCCTGTGTTTAGCACCTTATTTGCGTAAATTTGGTAAGTTCACGGTACCAGATTTTATCGGTGATCGTTACTATTCTCAGGTTGCACGTGTGGTTGCGATCCTGTGTGCTATCTTCATCTGTTTTACCTATATTGCTGGCCAAATGCGTGGTGTTGGTGTGGTGTTTTCTCGTTTCCTCGAAGTGGATATCGAAACGGGCGTTTACATCGGAATGGTGATTGTATTCTTCTACGCGGTACTTGGTGGTATGAAGGGGATCACTTATACACAGGTCGCTCAATATTGTGTACTTGTCTTTGCTTACTTAGTTCCTGCTATTTTCATCTCACTGATGATGACGGGCCATTTACTACCACAAACCGGTTTTGGTGCAACGTTGGTTGATGGCTCGGGCACCTATCTACTCGACAAGCTAGATGGACTCAGTACCGAACTCGGCTTTGCGCAGTACACTGAAGGCTCTAAGAGTATGGTTGATGTGTTCGCTATTACCGCTGCACTTATGGTTGGTACTGCTGGTCTGCCTCATGTAATCGTTCGCTTCTTCACCGTTCCTAGAGTAAAAGACACTCGTATTTCAGCCGCTTGGACCTTAGTGTTTATCGCTATCGTATATACAACTGCACCTGCTGTTGCGTCATTCGCTCGTGTGAATATGATCGACACGATTAACGGTAAAGATGGTAGTGGCACGGTATATGAAGAAGCACCACAGTGGGTGAAAAACTGGGAAAGAACGGGCCTTATCATATTCAATGATAAGAATGGTGACGGCAAAATGCAGTACTCTGCAGGCAAGATTGATGATCCTGCAAGTGCAAACGAAGTGAAGATTGACCGCGATATTATGGTATTGGCGAATCCAGATATTGCGAATCTGCCTGCGTGGGTGATTGCATTGGTCGCTGCGGGTGGTATTGCAGCAGCGCTATCGACAACCGCTGGTTTGCTACTGGTTATTTCAACATCGGTATCACATGATTTGTTGAAGCGTACCATTAAGCCGGATATCAACGATAAACAAGAATTGCTGGTGGCACGCTTAGCAGCGATGGTCGCTATCGCAATCTCGGCGTACTTTGGTATAAACCCACCTGGGTTTGTTGCCTCGGTGGTTGCATTTGCCTTCGGGTTGGCTGCGGCGAGTTTCTTCCCTGCAATTATCATGGGGATATTCTCTAAGCGAATGAATAAAGAAGGTGCGATTGCCGGCATGGTAACGGGTATTGGTTTCACTGCGGCTTATATTATTTACTTTAAGTTTGTCAGCCCTGAGCTAAATGCTCCTGCAAACTGGTTGTTTGGGATTTCTCCTGAAGGGATCGGTATTGTAGGTATGCTAGTGAACTTCGTTGTAGCTGCACTGGTTATGAAGGTAACCGCGGATACACCTGAAGAAGTTAAAGTGATGGTTGATGGGATCCGTAACCCTAAAGGATCTAGCGCTGCTCACGCACACTAAGCAATACTAATCGAATTTGCCCAGCCAGCGTGCTGGGCAAATTTGTTTTTGATAGTGCAAAATTGTAGACGATTAAAAGGACAGTTAGGTATGACGCCAGAAATTCAAGATGTCTTTCAGTTTGTTTATAAACAAGCCCCGTTTTCTGAATTACCCGAAGCGGCTGCCAGCTACTTTTCAAAACACATCGAAATTGTTTACCTTAGCCAGGCGAATCAACAAGATTGGCTTCAAGATGGCAAGCCAAATCTATATTTGCTGCGCTCTGGTGTGGTTGATCTGATCTCTGCTAAAGACGAAGTCATTGGTCGTATGAGTGAGGGAGACTACTTTGGTTATCCTTCTTTATTAACCGGTGATGCCATTCAAAATCGCATCGAAGTTCAAAAAGATGGCTTGGTTTACATTCTCAATGAGCAGAACTTTGATTTTTTGCGCCGAGAATACAAACCTTTTGAGCAATACTTTGTTAGAGCACACGCTAACCGACTACTTTCTTCTCGTTATAAACAGCAAAGCGAAACTTGGTCAGAACGGAAAATATCTGAGCTAATGACTAAAGACGCGGTTACTATCGCGCCGACAGCAAGTATTCGTGAAGCTGCCAAATTGATGAGCCTGCATCGTGTTTCATCAATTATGGTCACGGAGCAAGCGCGCTTGGTTGGCGTTGTGACGGATAGAGATCTGCGTAATCGAGTTCTAGCGCAAGACAAAGATCCTAGCGCTCCACTTGCTGAGATCATGACGGAAAAGCCAAAGCATATCTTTGAAAACAATCGTGTGTTTTCGGCCCTGCATTTAATGCTTAAGCACAATATTCATCATTTGCCAGTGTTAAATGAAGCATATAAACCACTGGGCATGCTGACCAGCACCGATCTGCTGAGACAGCAAAAAAGTGATCCGGTACAACTTATTGGCAGGATCTATAAAGCACAAAATCTTCTGGCTATCAAAAACTGCGCTCAGGAGATCCCGGATCTATTGCGTCAATTTTCCTATCATATTGAAGATATTTCACTGATTGGCAAGCTACTAAGTGGCCTCACTGATGCGCTAACATCAAGATTAATCTATTTATATCAACAGCAGCACGGTGCCGCGCCATGTCGCTTTGCGTGGATCTGTTTTGGCTCTCAGACACGAGAAGAGCAGACCTTACATTCAGATCAAGACAATGGTTTGTTGCTACCAGACAATATCAGCGAAAACGATCGTCGTTACTTTGCTGCTTTAGGCGCGTTTGTCTGTGAGCAACTCAACGAGTGCGGCATTCAATCTTGCCCAGGAAATATCATGGCCAGTAATGCCGATTGCCGTGGCACAGTTGCCCAGTGGACCGCCAAATTTAGCAAGTGGATCTTGTCTCCTACACCAAAAGCGATGCTTAATTGCAAGATCTACTTTGATATGCGTTTTATTGATGGCGCCAGCGATCTCTATGCAACTCTTCGCCAATCTTTGGATCAGATCAGTCGAAACGAGCTGTTTTATGCGGCAATGGCGACAGACATCAACGCAAATTCGGTACCGATCGGGATCTTTCAACAATTTAAGCTGGAAAAAGACAAGAGCAAACATAAGTATTTAGATCTGAAAAAGCGTGGGGTTGCCATTATCAATGATGTGGTTAGGTTGTATGCGCTAAAGGTTGGAGTTGCAAGAGCTAACACTTTAGAGCGCCTAGAGGCACTGACTAAAAGCCCATTGCTTGCTAAGTCGGATATCGACAATCTAAAAGACTGTTGGCGATTCTTAACACAGTTGCGGTTAAAGACCCAAATCAACCGTGAAGGATTACCAGGAAACTGTATAAACCCAGAAAACCTCTCTTCTCTTGAACGCCATCAGCTCAAAGAAGCATTTTATTTAGTAAAACAAGCACAGCAGGCGAGTGCGTTTAAGTTTGCTCGAGGGAGTTTATAAGCAATGAACTGGTTTTCTCACTCAGTTGCTAAGTGGCGCTATAAACATCTGCCGTTTGCGCAAGCCGAGTTGGTGGTGCTAGACCTTGAACTCACCGGGCTTGACCCTAAGCGCCATGAAATTGTGTCGGCTGGTTGGTTGCCAATTAAAAATATGCGGATCCAAGTGAAAGATGCGCAGTATCACTTGAACAGTGAAGTGCGAACGCTTGCACAAAGTCCAGTTTTCCACGGTATTGATAGTAGTCGATTGGCCGAAGGTGAGTCCTTACAAACTTTGTTGCTGGCGCTTCAGCGCGCGCTCCACGGTAAAGTGTTAGTATGTCACAACGTACAGATGGATTGGGCGTTTCTTAAGGCGGCATTTCAGCGCTTTGAGCTAAACGTAAGACCTGCCTTGCTGTTAGATACCATGCAGATAGATAAGCGTCGCGTGTTAAAGCAAGGCTATCCGTTGGCGCAGGATGCATTAACACTAAACGCTTGTAGAATGCGTTATGGTTTACCTCCTCATCAATTGCATGATGCGCTTAGTGATGCTTTAGCGACAGCGGAGCTACTGTTGGCGCAATCTCAGGCCATTTGTGCTGGTGGTAAATGTAAAATTGCGGATTTAACTTGAGTTAAAAAATTGCCCTAGCCCCTTACACATTTCACTCAGGTCGATTACAATAGCGCCATCAAAACGAAGGGGAACTTTCGTACTTGCGACTTCATGGATTTTCAATTTAATGACAATCAAGCTTGCAATTAATGGCTTTGGTCGAATAGGGCGTAATATCGTAAGAGCACTCTATGAGTCAGGTCGTCACCACGAAATACAAATTGTAGCCATCAATGAGTTGGCGGATCCTAAAGGGATCGCGCATCTTCTAAAATACGATACCTCACATGGGCGTTTTGCTTTTCCAGTTTCATTAACAGAATCTTTTTTGGAAGTAGCTGAGGATAAGATCCAGCTATTTTCAGAGCCGGATCCAAGTCACCTGCCTTGGCGTGCGCTGAATGTTGATGTGGTGCTCGATTGCACTGGCGTCTATCATTCTCGTCAGCACGCACTTGCGCATATTCAGGCAGGGGCGAAGAAAGTACTGTTTTCACATCCCGCGGATGCTGATGTTGATGCGACAGTGATCTTCGGTATCAACGAAGAGATACTGTTACCTGAGCACACCATTGTGTCTAACGGCTCATGTACAACAAACTGTATTGTTCCGGTAATTAAAGTGCTAGACGATAAGTTTGGTGTTGAGTCCGGTGCTATTACTACTATTCACGCCTCTATGCATGATCAACAAGTGATTGATGCTTATCACAGTGATTTGCGTCGTACGCGTGCGGCAAGCCAATCGATCATTCCTGTTGATACTAAGCTTGCTCGCGGTATTGAACGTATTTTACCTAAGTTCCAAGGTCGTTTTGAGGCGATCGCGGTACGGGTGCCAACAATCAATGTTACGGCGATGGATCTGAGCGTTACGCTCAATGAAAATGTCACAATTGATGCGGTAAACTCGGTTCTAAAACAGGCCGCTGGTGGTCGTTTAGAAGGGGTGCTGAGCTATACTGAAGAGCCGTTAGTGTCGGTTGATTTTAATCACGATCCACATTCTTGTATTATCGATGGTACGCAAACTCGAGTGAGTCACAAGCGCTTAGTTAAGCTGCTAGTTTGGTGTGATAACGAGTGGGGTTTTGCTAATCGTATGCTTGATACCGCTTGCGTGATGATGCGTGGCTAATCATTTGTTTCAGACGCTGTTATAATCAAATTGTCTGCACAAAATTAAAACAATAATTTAAACCGAGGTGGCAAACGATTGCTGCCTTGTAGATAACAAAATGTATCGTTCTTTAAGGAGATGTCCAATGTCAGTCATTAAGATGGCGGATTTAGATTTAAACGGCAAGCGTGTGTTGATCCGCGAAGACCTAAATGTGCCAATTAAAGATGGCAAAGTCGCGTCGGACGCGCGGATCCGTGCTGCACTACCTAGTATCAAATTAGCACTAGAAAAAGGCGCTAAAGTGATGGTGATGTCTCACCTTGGTCGTCCAACCGAGGGTGAGTATGATGCACAATACTCTATGCAGCCGGTTGTGGATTATCTTAATGATGCGTTATCTCAAGATGTACGTTTAGTGACTGACTATCTTGACGGCGTGGATGTACAAGACAATGAAGTTATCGTATTCGAAAACGTGCGTTTTAACGTTGGCGAGAAGAAAGATGATGAAGTACTTGCGAAAAAACTAGCAGCGCTTTGTGATGTCTACGTGATGGATGCCTTTGGTACTGCGCACCGCGCACAGGCTTCAACACATGGTGTTGGCTTGTACGCTGAGGTAGCTTGTGCAGGTCCATTGCTTGCAGCTGAACTCGACGCGCTTGGCAAAGCACTAGATAATCCAGCTCGTCCTTTGGTGGCCATCGTTGGCGGCTCTAAAGTATCAACCAAACTAACCGTGCTTGATTCATTGTCTAAGGTTGTTGATCAACTCGTGACTGGTGGCGGTATCGCGAATACTTTCATAGCTGCAGCGGGTAACCCTGTTGGTAAGTCGTTGTATGAAGCGGATTTGATCCCTGAAGCGAACAAGCTAGTGGCTGCTGCCAGAGCGAATGACGGCGATATTCCTGTTCCGACTGATGTGGTTGTAGGTAATGAGTTTTCAGAATCTGCAGTTGCTACTATTAAAGATGTAAGCGAAGTTTCAGACGAAGACATGATCTTCGACATCGGTCCTGATACTGCAACTCAGCTTGCTGAGATCATTGCGAGTGCTGGCACTGTGGTTTGGAATGGCCCTGTGGGCGTATTCGAATTTGATCAATTTGGTAATGGTACTGAGGCGATTGCCAATGCCATCGCTAAGTCGTCAGCATTCTCAATTGCTGGTGGTGGCGATACGTTAGCTGCTATCGATAAGTATGGCGTTGAGCAAGATATCTCTTATATTTCTACAGGTGGTGGTGCTTTCCTTGAATTCTTAGAAGGTAAAACGCTTCCTGCGGTCGCTATGCTTGAGCAGCGAGCTAGAGACTAAAATTGATTGAGGTAGCGCTAGGCTGCCTCTTAATATCAGGTAAACATCGCTCTCTCACATACTTGATGTTTGCTTGACGACGCGTAGCGTCTGGTTAGCCAACAAATAAAGTGGTTAACTTCATCAGCGTTGGCTGGTGTAAACATATTATCCGTTCAAACCGATAGCGGTGGCTATCAACAATTGGAGAAAAGCAATATGGCTTTAATCAGTATGCGTCAACTTCTCGATCATGCAGCTGAGCATGGTTATGGCGTTCCGGCATTTAACGTGAATAACCAAGAGCAAATGCGTGCGATCATGGAAGCTGCGGACAAGACAAATAGTCCGGTTATCGTGCAAGGTTCTGCTGGTGCACGCAAATATGCTGGTGCACCATTTATCCGCCACATGATTTTAGCGGCTGTAGAAGAATGGCCTCATATTCCAGTTGTAATGCACCAAGATCATGGTACTTCACCTGCTGTATGTCAGCGTTCTATTCAACTTGGTTTCTCATCAGTCATGATGGACGGCTCTCTAATGGAAGACGGTAAAACGCCTTCAAGCTACGAGTATAATGTGGACGTTACTCGCCGTACCGTTGAAATGGCGCACGCGTGTGGCGTGTCTGTTGAGGGTGAACTAGGTGTACTTGGTTCTCTTGAAACTGGTGAAGCTGGTGAAGAAGACGGTATTGGCGCTGAAGGTAAATTAACAGAAGATCAGCTACTGACAGATCCGGAAGAAGCTGCAGACTTCGTCAAGAAAACCAATGTAGATGCGCTTGCTATTGCATGTGGAACATCACACGGTGCTTATAAATTTACTCGTCCACCAACGGGCGATATTTTAGCAATTAACCGTATCAAAGAAATCCACGCTCGTATTCCTGATACTCACTTAGTAATGCATGGTTCGTCTTCAGTTCCGCAGGACTGGTTAGCAATCATCAATGAGTTTGGTGGTGAAATCCCTGAGACTTACGGTGTACCGGTTGAGCAAATTGTTGAAGGTATTAAATTCGGTGTTCGTAAAGTTAATATCGATACCGATTTACGTTTAGCATCAACAGGTGCTATTCGTCGCCACCTTGCGCAAAACCCAAGCAATTTCGATCCACGCAAATTCTTAGCTGAAGCGACGAAAGCGATGACTGAGATCTGTATTGCGCGCTACGAAGCGTTCGGTACAGCTGGTCAAGCGGCTAAGATCAAGCCAATTTCACTTGATGATATGCACTTGAGATATCTAACAGGTGAGTTAGATCCTAAAGTGAAATAACTTACCGGATCAAAATTTGACTAAGTAAAATTGTGCATCGCACTTTGATACTTCAAAAAGCCTCTGAAATAGAGGCTTTTTTTGTATCTGATCCTTGATTGGAAGCCAATGTTCAATAGGGCTTGCAAGGTGAAAATACACTTGGATCGCCATTTTACTAGCGAAGTAAATAGGGATCAGATCTTTACTAACAAAGATCATTGTTTGACTAAGTGGATATATTTCAAAACCTCAGATCAATAAGTTAGCTTCGCTTAGATCATTTTTATACCAACTTGATCGAGCGTGAAGTAGTAAGAGGTTAGTAAGAAAATGATCTTGGGGACGATCTTGTTAGTAAAAATCTGATCCTGACCGTGGATGATCCCCAGCAGTTAATAAAATACTGATCCCGGAGTCAGTTTCTTGATCTCCAGCTAAAAGTGTCTAACTTTAAAAATACGAGATCTGTTCGCTACCTCCTCTCTGTCTGGCTTCAGAATCTCAAACCTTGTTGTACTGCGCCCAAATACTATCCAAGGTGATCAAAGATGAAAATGAAATACCTACCATTTGTTGCTCTAAGCCTTTGCTCTATGAGTGTTTGTAGTTATGCAAACGAAGCTGTATCTCTATACGGTAGAGCTCATGTCGGTGTACAGAATTCTGATAATGATGGTGACAGCGATACTTCAATTGAAAGTTATAACTCTCGCATGGGATTAAAGGGAGCTGCAAAGCTGCAAGAAGGACTTGAGATTTTTTATAAATATGAATTCCAAGTTGAGATCACGGATCAAGACAAAGATGGTAAGTCAGGTGATAATCTTACAGCACGCTCTCAGTATCTTGGGGTTAAAGGTAGCTATGGTCAGCTCCTGATCGGCCGTGATGATACACCGATGAAAAAGTCGCAAGGCAAAGTGGACTTAATGAATGACTTTTCGGGTGATATTAATTCGTTCTTTGTTGGTGAAAATCGCCTTGGTGACACCGTGCAATATACAACTCCGGCTATTAATCATTTGCAGTTTACAGTGAGTTATATTGCCGACGACAACAGCAAACAAAACGGTGAAGATGGCTTATCTTTGTCGGCAAGTTACGGTGATAGCAAACTCAAGAAAACCAATGTATATGTTGCTGTTGCCCATGATAATAAAGTGGCGGGACAAGACATTAATCGCGTGACGGTACAAGGAAAGCTGGGGGACTTTAAACTCGGTGGTATGTATCAACAGAATGAAGCGATAGATAGCGATGAGGAAATAGACAGTTTTATGGTGAGCGCTGCTTACCAGATTGAGTCATATACCTTACTTGCCCAGTATCAAGATTCGGATGGGGCTGCAGGTAAGCTGAAAGACTCTGGCAATGCAGCCTCAGTAGGTGTGGAAAAAAGTTTAAGTAAA
Organism: Pseudoalteromonas piscicida; assembly: GCF_000238315.3. NCBI lineage: Bacteria > Pseudomonadati > Pseudomonadota > Gammaproteobacteria > Alteromonadales > Pseudoalteromonadaceae > Pseudoalteromonas > Pseudoalteromonas piscicida. The sequence goes on along the minus strand of NZ_CP011924.1, from coordinate 2,523,805 downwards.
CAAGCTCGTATGTATCTTTGGTATTCTAAATTTTCTTTGGATAACAACGAAGATCACAACACGATGGCAGTCACATTGAGATATGACTTCTAATTTACAAGGCGTAAGGCTACTTACAAAAGGCGTGCTGGTTGTGAATTGCAGCGTCGCTTTTGAAGTATAGCTTGGAGGTCTTAGTCCATATTTCGAAAACACTATTTTGAAACCAACGTTTTAGTATAAAGCACCATGAAAATCAGTTGATTATAAATAAATAAGGTATTCCCTTTGTAGCCAAAAAAGAGATTTTTTTGGCTTGTTTTGCGTTTACACGTTACACTTTCATAAAAATGTCACAGTTAGTCATAATAATGACATCAACAACGTCGGTAACGAGAGAACATTGGGAATGTCACGTAAAGTACTTGTAGTTGATGATGAAGCACCTATCAGAGAAATGTTGGTGTTCGTACTAGAGCAAAATGGTTTTCAAGCAATTGAAGCGGAAGACTATGATTCAGCAGTTGCTGCTATGGTAGAGCCTTATCCAGATATGGTGCTACTAGACTGGATGCTGCCAGGAGGCAGTGGTATTCAAATTGCTAAAAAGTTTAAGCAAAGTGAATATACCCGTCAGATCCCAATCATCATGCTAACGGCAAGAGGTGAAGAGGAAGACAAAGTTAAAGGATTAGAGGTTGGTGCGGATGATTATGTGACAAAGCCTTTCTCTCCCAAAGAGCTAATGGCTCGTATCAAAGCGGTAATGCGCCGAGTTTCGCCGACGTCGCTAGAAGAAGCGATAGAAGTTCACGGATTACGTTTAGACCCTATTTCTCACCGAGTGACATCTGCGGGCACTGAGTTAGATATGGGGCCAACAGAGTTTCGTTTATTACATTTCTTCATGACACACCCTGAACGTGTTTATAGCCGTGAACAGCTGTTAGATCACGTATGGGGTACTAACGTGTACGTTGAAGATCGCACTGTAGACGTTCATATTCGTCGCTTACGTAAAGCTATCGCACCGCTTGGTCACGATCGCTTAGTGCAAACCGTACGTGGTGCAGGTTACCGCTTTTCGAGTAAACTGTAATTAGTATTCCAAGAGGAACTGAATTATTTGGTTCCTAAATGGATTTAGTCTATGTATCGAGTGATTGATAAACAGGCGTTAACAAGACGCCTGTTTTTGTATTTCCTACCACTAGCCTTAATTGGCTATTTAGTCAGTGCACCTTTTCTGTTTCTTTTCATCGGTGCTTTCGTCTTATTAGTTTGGCATTACAAACAACTCTATCGTTTGAGCGACTGGCTGCTCAACCAACGTAGTTTTAATCCACCTGAAGGTAAGGGCGCTTGGGAACAAGTGTTTGAAGGGATCTATCAACTTCAGCAACGTAATCGCAAAAAGCGTAATGAACTCGCTGAACTGATCCGACGCTTTCGTGAGGGGGCTGAAGCTATCCCTGACGCTGTCGTTGTACTGCAACAAGATCTCAGTATTGTGTGGTGTAACCAATTAGCCTTGAAAGTGTTAGGTTTGCAATGGCCTACAGATCATGGTCAAAGATTGGATAACCTTATCCGAGACCCTAAATTTGTAAAGTACATGCATGAACATCGCTTTGATGAAGCATTAGAGCTTGAGACTGGGCTTGCACATGAGCAAGTGTTGGAAATACGAGTAATGCCTTATGCCGAACAGCTTATGCTAGTGGCGCGTGATGTTAGCCGACTAAAGCAATTAGAGCAGATGCGCAAAGACTTTGTCGCAAACGTATCTCATGAACTAAGGACGCCCCTAACCGTCATGGCTGGCTACCTAGAGATGATGGATAGCGATAATATGCCACCCCCTGCGATGTGGGCTAAAGCACATGGCACTATGATAGATCAGTGTAAACGGATGGATAGTCTGGTAAATCAACTTCTTTCCTTGTCTCGAATCGAAGGGGCGAGAAAGCAAGACAATGACAAAGCCGTAAATATCCCCGCCATGCTTGATCTCATTCATACCGAAGCGAAGTCACTTAATCAGGAGAAGGGCCATGAGCTCATTTTTGATATTGATCCGACTTTGGATATCAAAGGGGCTGGGGATGAGTTACGTAGTGCTTACTCAAATTTAATTTTTAATGCTATTCATTACACCAAACCCGGTGGGCACATTCATGTACGTTGGTATTTAGAAAACGACTTGCCGACGTTTAGTGTTGTCGATAATGGCGATGGTATCGCGCCTGAACACATTAACCGACTAACTGAACGTTTTTACCGTGTGGATAAAGCACGAAGTCGAAAAACAGGTGGCTCGGGTCTTGGTTTAGCAATTACTAAACATGTGTTGTCTCGCCATGACTCAGCTTTACATATTGAAAGCAAAGTGGGTGAAGGCTCTCGTTTTTGGTTTGCTTTCCCCAAACAAAAGCGAATTTTTATGACAAATGATGAAAGTCATAAAAGTGTAATTTAAGAGTAATTTTATTGTCATTTTATCGCTGCACAATGAGCTGCGTAAAATAACTGGGACCAACAACTGGAGTGACCCCAATGAAATTTAAAAGCTTAGTTGCCGCAATGGGTGTGGCTATTACTACATTAGTTTCTACTCAACTATCTGCTTTAGACGAAAAGTTACCAGAGTATAATAAAACCAGCGGTATCTCAGGAAACTTCTCTTCTGTAGGTTCTGATACGCTTGCCAACATGATGACGTTTTGGGCAGAAGAATATAAAAGAATTTACCCTAACGTAAATATCCAAATCCAAGCTGCTGGTTCTTCTACTGCGCCACCAGCACTAACGGAAGCAACGGCAAACTTCGGCCCAATGAGCCGTAAGATGAAGTCAAAAGAAATTGAAGCTTTTGAAAAGCGTTATGGTTATAAGCCAACAGAAATCCGCGTAGCAATTGATGCGCTGGCGGTATTTGTACACAAAGATAACCCAATTGAAGGCTTAACAATTGAACAGGTTGATTCAATCTTCTCTTCAACACGCAAATGTGGTTCGGCAGCACAGGCAAATCGCTGGAGTGATGTTGGTCTAACGGGTGATTGGGCTGCAAAAGATATTCAGCTTTATGGTCGTAACTCAGTATCTGGTACTTATGGTTACTTCAAGAAAAAAGCACTGTGTAAAGGCGACTTCCGCAATAATGTTAATGAGCAGCCAGGTTCTGCGTCTGTAGTACAGTCTATCTCGTCTTCAGTGAATGCGATTGGTTACTCTGGTATCGGTTATAAAACGTCAGGCGTACGTACCGTACCACTAGCGAAAAAAGGCACGAACTACGTTGATGCAACATTAGAAAATGTGGCACAGGGTAAATACCCACTGTCTCGATTCCTATACCTATATGTGAACAAGCACCCTAATAAAGAATTAGCACCTATCGAGGCTGAATTCTTGAAGATGGTGTTGTCTAAAGAAGGTCAAAAGATTGTTGAGAAAGACGGTTATGTTCCTCTTTCTAGCGAAATGGCGACACGCGAATTGAAAAAGTTAGGTTTACTTTAATCAATTACTCAACCCACTAATTACTTGTTGTTATTGATGCCGCTCATTGAGCGGCATTTTTTTATTTTCACACTTCTATGTTCCCAGATTGAATAATTTGTTTAAATTTTCATCCTCAAGCGGCAAAAAAGCTGGAAATATTCTATATTTAGTTAAAATTTATAATAAATCAGTCGATAATGAACTCGTCTTACTTCAAAAGGTGTATATATGAGTCTAGGTACTGCTTTTGCTGATCTTAGTATCACCAAAAAGATCCACGCAATTACGCTCGTTGCGGTTGTCGCTTTTGTGGTTATCGTGTTTGTTAATTACAACGCTATTAGTTCTAACCAAAGGGCCTTAAATGAATTAGAGGAGCAGACATATAAAATTCTTAACCTCGCCACAGAAAACGCAAATAAGCTGCAGAATTTAGATGAACTATTCACTCAAGCTGTAACCTTCGGGGATGCTGAATTATTAGATAAAGCAAAAGAATATCAACAGCAAATCCAGGCTAACTTGCAAAAAATTGAGTCGGTACAAAGTGGCTTTATGCCCTCAGATAATAGCGACGAACTTGCACAATACGGCAAAATTGCGCAACAAATTGCTGGAGGAATGATAGATGGTACAGCTGATTTTTCCCGTATCCAAGAAGATGCCAAAAAGAAAACTGAAATCTACGAAGGCTTAGTCGCAGATTTTACCAAGGCTAAAACGAACGCGAATGATCGTTTTGTTGAATTACTTCAAAATACCGAAGAGCGCTCAGCAAACGCGCTCACGATAATGTTGATTGTGGCCGTTATTTCTTTACTTGTGCTGGTTTTCTTAGCGGTTGTGATTGCAAGAGGTATTGGTAACTCAGCTAAGGATGCGGCGCAAAATCTGAAACTATTAGCTCAAGGGCAAGGCTCCTTGTCCACCACGCTCAATGTACGCTCTCACGATGAAATTGGCCAAGTATCCATAAACTTCAATGAATTTGTTGCGTTACTAAAAGGGGCGGTTGTCGAGGTGATGAGTGTCGTCGAGCCTTTGATGAAAGACTCAAGTCGTCTTGTTCAGGGGATGGAAAAAGCTGAAGGGGCAACGAATCAACAAACGCACGACGCGGAAGTGGTACGTCAATCTATGGAAGAAATGCGGTTAAGTGTGGGTGATATCTCTCACTCGGCGTCACAGGCGTCTGATGCTGCGCAGCTGGCCGAACAGGAAGTTGAGCAGAGTAAGCGCCAAATTCAGGTGTCAGTTAACGAGTCACAAGCATTAAGTGAAGAAATTAATCATGCAGCAGAGACGATCAATAAGTTAGCTGATGATACGCAGAACGTGACGCAAATCTTAAATGTGATCACATCAATTGCTGAGCAAACCAATTTACTTGCCTTGAATGCTGCGATTGAGGCGGCTCGTGCTGGTGAGCAAGGTCGAGGTTTTGCGGTGGTTGCCGATGAAGTCCGCGAATTAGCCTCAAGAACAGCAAAGTCGACCAACGAGATAAGAGAGCTTTTAAATGTGCTAACAGAAGCGGCAAATCAAGCGGTGAAAGCAATGACAAGTGCAAGCAGTATGGCAATTAATAACGCTGAAGCTGCAGCACAAACCGGGCAGTCGATTGAGCAGATAGCAGCACAAATCCTGTCAATTAATAGCATGAATGGTCAAATTGCTGCGGCAACGGAAGAGCAGACTTCCGTGGCGGCTATGGTAGTAAATAATGTGACATCTATGCACCAGTCTTTCCAAGACACAATGCAAGCGTTGAATGAAGTACAAGACGTTGCAGAGAATCTCCATGTATTGTCCGACAACTTGAAAGATGCAACCTCAAAATTTAGAGTCTAGGACTTTATCAAAGAGAAATCATAAACGATAAATAAAAACAGCCACATTAAGTGGCTGTTTTTATTTGATAAGGAATATTAGTATTTACCTATCACTTTGACGGCACTGGTTACTTTACTTGCATCAATATAACCAATTGCGTCTGCATTGCTCGAAACAAAATCGATTACCGCTTGGTCGCTATCTAGCTTCTTCGGAGGTGTTCCCTTTCCGGTGAATACTAATTTAGACCAATGAGCATTTAGCTGAGAGCTCGATTTACCAATCACTTTGTCGTTAAATTCGTCAAATACAGCATTGCCATCCTGATTCACAGGGGTCGCACTACTACCATCGGCAAATGATTTGCTTTTGCCAAGGAATAACTTTTTGATAGTACCGTCATCCACAGTAGATGCATTTGCTGAGTTCACGATAACAGCAACATCTGCTAAAGTTGCCTGGCTGGCTAACAGTAGCCCTAAGGTCATTATTTTTTTGATCATATTAGCCTCCATTAGAATACTAAATCGATACCGAAGCTCAACAGCTCAACTTTTTGATCTGTTAGCGTGTTATTGAATTGGTTTAGTTCAATTTTGAACGCAGCTGATGGATGGAAGTCATAACGAGCACCAATACTCCACGTTTCTGATTCTGCACGAGCGCCTGCAAGCGCACCATTAACAAGTGTTCTTAAATAAGGTGCATTTGGATTGGTTGGATCGGTCGTGACAGGAATGGTTACACCATTTGGAGCGGTGATGGTGAGTGGGACAGAGTTAAACTCGTCGTTCTCATTCTTATCTTCATTGTGTTCGTAGGTTAGGTGAAGTGTCCACGTATCAATCCGATAACCGATAGATGCATAGTACTGTTGCTGTTTAGCAAGTATGCTGTTGTCTACGTCGAACTGAGTGTATTCTGCATCGAACAAGATATCATTATAGTCGATAGAAATACCAATTGCGGCAAAGTAAGCATCATCTTTGTCGACTGCGATGTCATCCGCTTGTTGAGTTAGTCCATAACCAGTCAACCCCGCTAACAATCCAGATAGTTCAGGACTATTAGCTGCGCTAATGCTCGCTTCGGTAGCAAAGTAGGCCGCACGTGCACTAAACCAATCTCTGCTCAGTGTCCAGTTAATACCGACTGTGTTGTTTAACTCTGCTTCATCTGAGTAGGTGATAGCAACAATGTCGTCATCTACGCTACCTAAAGCCAGCTGTACTGTGCTTTCCCATTCGCCTAATGTTGAGTTGTGGATATAGCTCAATCCATTATAGGTGCTAAAGCTTAGGTTATATACAGATTGAGGTGGTTTAACCCAACGGTATGCATAACCCACATCTAAAAAGTCAGAATAGCGATAGAATGGTATACGCATTTTACCTGCGCTTATCTGTGAAGAATCTGAAATCGCATAGGTTAAGTATGCCCATTCAAACTCGGCATCAAAGTCATTCTGACCACGGCCCACGATCTGTGCTGTGGCAGTTAGACTTTCTTGTAGATCGGCGGAAAGTTGTAGGGCGAATAAGCTACGGTTTTCCATATCAAAATCATTGTCATAGCCATATAGTGTGTCGTCACTATCTAGCGTTTGACCACCAATAATGGAAGCAAAACCATTAATTCTGATTTCAGCGGCGCTGTGAAAACTCACTGTCCCAAGCGCTATCGCTAATGCAATTGCTGACTTTTTCATATTGATCCCCATTTTCTTTGCAAAGAGTCGTGTCGGTAACGCTAATTCAAAGCGCTGATATGAGCACAAAAATAGCGTTACTTTTGTCTTAGAGATTAGAATAAAAACCAGAAATAACAAGTTATTAAGAAAAGTTAGTGCTCACTGCTCACATTATTTAGTAAACCAAGTATTGAGCCAAGTTAAGCTGGTGCTGTACGTCTATCTCATCAGACCAGTTTATTGTATCGCAAAATATTCTAAAAAGGTGAATAAAAAATAACAGCGGGAGTTAGAAAGTGTTTGTATTTAAAAGAATATTAAGGGGTCAAGTTGCTAAAAAAAGAGCAAACTATCCTTTGCTCTCGGTAATTTTTTCAGCCTGTACTTTGCAGGCATTATACTGCTCAATACATTTATCAGTGCATATCTGTAAAGACATTGTCTCTGGTGTGTTTTGCATCTCACAGCTGCGTTCGCATTGATAATTCTGTTGTGCGCACTGATTCAACTCAGGTGAGATAGAGTTACTGCACCCCAATAGGGTGGTAGAAAGTACTAACAAGGCGAACGCATTTTTCATTATTATTCCTTAGACTGTGACTTGAATATTATCAATCAGTCTGACTTTACCGAGAAAAGCTGCGGCAAGAATGACGAGTTGATTATCTTCGAGTGTAGCAGGTTTCAAGCTATCTTTTTGACAAATGTTAAAATAATCCAACTTTAAACCGGCATTATGCAGCATTTCTGTTGCATTTTTTGTTACCTTCGAAAAATCTTTTTCGCCATTTTCTAAAGCGCCAGCTGCTGCTTTTAGCGCTTGAAAGAGTACTTTAGCAGTATCTTTTTCAGATTCAGAGAGGTAACCATTACGTGAACTCATCGCCAGTCCAGAAACTTCTCTTTGAGTCGCAACACCAATCACTTCAACGGGAATAGACAGGTCTTTCACCATTGTTTTGATGACCTGTAACTGTTGAAAGTCTTTCTCACCAAAGCAGGCAAAATCAGGTTGTACTAAGTTAAACAGTTTTGTGACAACCGTTGCAACGCCACGAAAGTGCCCAGGGCGTGTGCCACCGCAGTGTCCTTCGGATACTCCCGGTACATCAACAAAACTTTGCGCATTTAGTCCGTTTGGATATATGGTTTCAACGGTAGGCGTAAACACAATATCGGTTTCTAGTTCTGCAAGGCCTTGCTTGTCTTGCTCAAGCGTACGTGGGTAGCTGTCGAGGTCTTCGTTCGCACCAAATTGCATTGGGTTTACAAAGATACTGACAACGACTTTATCCGCTAGGGTTTTTGCTTTTTCTACTAAGGAAAAATGACCGCGGTGAAGGTTGCCCATCGTTGGTACGAAGGCAATGCTTAATCCTTGTTGGCGCCAAGCTTTAATCTGGCTTCGTAACGATTTAATCTCAGTAACTGATTGCATGTTGTACTCTAACTCAATAATAACAATACCAACTCAAACAAAACGCTTGAATCGGACTTAGCGATAAGTATTGCTCATCGCAAATTTAATTAAATTCGTGATCAGGCCCCGGGAAGTCACCTGATTGCACGTCTGCACAAAACTTTTTCACCGCATCTGGCATGTTGCCGGTTTCGAGCAGGAAGTTCTTCGAAAACTTAGGAATATAGCCTGCGGAAATACCAACTAAGTCGTGCATAACCAAAATTTGGCCATCGGTCTCTTTACCAGCGCCAATACCAATGACCGGAATTGCCACGGCATCGGTAATACGTTTAGCCAATGCTGAAGGCACACATTCAATCACAATCATTTGTGCACCAGCACGTTCTAACGCTTGTGCATCGGCTATCATTTTTTGCGCCTGTGCTTCTTCACGACCTTGAATTTTAAAGCCGCCAAACACGTGCACTGATTGTGGTGTTAAACCTAAATGACCACAAACAGGGATCCCTTGCTGAGTAAGCAGTGCAATGCTGTCGTAAAGCCATTCACCACCTTCAAGCTTAACCATATTAGCACCAGAGCGCATCAAGGTAGCTGCATTCTGACAGGCTGACTGCGGATCTGAATAGCTCATAAAAGGCATATCGGCGATAACGAATAGCTCTTTACTACCAGCTCTGACACAACGGGTGTGATAGGCAATGTTATCCGTGGTAACGGCTAAAGTGTCTTCACCACCTTGTAAAACCATACCCAGAGAATCACCCACTAAGATGACATCTACGCCATTGTCGTGAAATAACTTTGCAAAACTTGCATCGTATGCGGTGAGGGCTGTTATTTTTGTTCCTTCACGCTTCATTTTGGCAAGTGTTGAGACGGAAATTTTTGCCATGGTAAACCCCTTGGATTGGTTTATTTGAGGATTGCTAATCCGTTAAGTGGTAACTTTTGTGTTAAAGAGTCAAGCTCAGTGCCATCAGGTAATTTGAGTTCTGGCGTTATCTCTAATAGTGGATAGACGACAAATTCTCTTTCTTTCAAGCCGTAATGTGGCACCATAAGTCTATCACTGTTAATGGTGTCGGTATTAAAAAGCAGAATATCTAAATCGAGCGTGCGCGGTCCCCAGCGCTCAGCTTTGCGTACACGACCATGTTCAAGCTCTATTTGTTGCAACACATCGAGTAAAGACTCTGCTGTTAATGATGTCGCCAGTTTTGCTACGGCATTCACATAATCAGGTTGATCTTGAGGGCCCATAGGTTTTGAGCCATACAGGCTAGAGTGCTGGACAAGCGAGAGGTCTGGATGGGCGGCGAGCACATCGAGTGCTCGCTGTATTTGTGCCATCGGTTCGGATAGGTTTGCACCCAATCCAATGTACGCAATATTCATTTAATCTTCTTTTGGTTTTCTTTTTGGCTTACGTCTATTATAACGACGCTTAGGTTTGCTTTGGTTACCTAAGTTGCGCACCATGTCTTTTTGGCCGGTGACGTCATTCTTTAGGTAATCAGTCCACCAAGCTGCAAGTTCTTCTTGCTCTTGCTCACCACTTTCAACACGCAATAATAGGAAATCATATGCGGCTTTGAATCTCGGCTGCAAGCTTAGGCGATATGCACGCTGGCCTGAACGTTTATCTAGGCGTTGTTGAATATGCCAGATATCTCGGGCACCTAAAGTAAAGCGTTTAGGCACTGCAACGTGTTTAGCATTTTCAGCAAGGACGTGATTAATGGCTTGCATAAAGGCATCATATTCATTCATACCTTCGGCCGCGAGCGCTTCGCTTTTAGCTAAAATAGGGAACCATAAAAGTGCTGCATAGATAAATGCAGGGGTTACTTTTTTATCCGCGTTGATACGGCTATCCGTATTGGCAAACATTTGCTGAATAAAGCGACGTTCAAAGTCATTATCAGGCTGTGCTAGGATTTTATCGAGCGCGGGGAATAATTGTGCAAATAAGCCGTATTCACGCATTTGAAGAAAATTTTCTTCCGCTTTACCATTTAAAAATAGCTTTAGCGTTTCTTCGAACAAGCGTGCAGCTGGGATGTGCCCAAGTAACGGCGCTAATGCTTTAATTGGAGTGCGGGTCGGGGTAGCAATCTCCATATCCAGTTTAGTTGCAAAGCGGATAGCTCTCAGCATACATACCGGATCTTCGCGATAGCGAGTTTCAGGATCGCCAATCAGCTCAATTTTACGCGCTTTAATGTCAGCAACACCGCCGGCAAAGTCGCGTAAGGTAAAGTCATTGATCGAATAATATAGCGCATTGATAGTAAAGTCGCGGCGCTCGGCGTCTTCTTCAATACTGCCGTAGACATTGTCGCGTAATAGCTGCCCGTGTTCACTGGCTTGACTTGTCGTGGCACAAGAGTCATCACTTTGGTGGTGACCACGCATGGTGGCAACTTCAATAATTTCCCGTCCAAAGACAATGTGCGCAAGACGGAAGCGACGACCTATTAAGCGACAGTTACGGAAGAGCTTTTTGATTTGTTCAGGTGTCGCATTAGTAACGACATCAAAGTCTTTAGGCTCTATTCCTAGCATGATATCGCGTATACAACCACCAACTAGGTAGGCATCATAGCCTCCGTCTTTTAAGCGATAGAGCACTTTGATAGCGTTAGGGCTAAATTGTTTACGAGATATACCATGCTCGCTGCGAGGAATTATCGCAGGTGTCGGGCTGGCCATTTTCACCGTCTCATCGCCTTTTCCAGTTACAAACTGGCGGCAAAAGTTTACAAGCTTGGAAATAATAACTCGTCTCCTGAGCAATCAAGTTTTCTATTCTAGTCGTTGTGAACCACTGCTTTTGTCTTAAAACAGGTCGCATTTAAGGCTCGCTATCATATACTCAAATGAGACTAAATTGAAGTACTTGAAAACAGTGGGCGAAAAGCAAAATCACCATTTTCTAGAGAGTCTAGTTGAATTTCCTGTACTTTAGGAACGCTATCTAGACTAAAAATATCAATAGCGTGAGTCAGTAATGCGTCAACATCTTGATAATTATGGAGAGAATCAACTGGCACATGCAAATAACGCAGCGCGGCATAAAGGGTTGGTAACGGGTTGCGGTTATCAATAGCTGGAGCATGATTCTGCTTAGACAACTTAAATCCGGGCTCTGCGACAGCCAGTGGCACGTGAGCGTACTCAGGTGATGGCTGATTGAGTTGCCGAAATAAACTAATTTGTCTTGCTGTGGGTTCTAGCAGATCGGCACCACGCACGATATGACTAATCTTTTGCTCTATGTCGTCAACGACCACCACCAATTGATAAGCAAATAAGCCGTCGCGGCGTTTAACGATGTAATCTTCATGCGCAATTGCAGGGGGAATGACAACCATGCCTTGTATTGCATCATTAAATTCAGTAACTGGACAGCGCTGCTGTAGGCGCAAAGCATTATCTTGCCAACTTAGCGCTAAAGCTCGGCAATGATTGTTATAAAACCCACCCATTGCTTTAATTTGCTTTCTAGTACATTGACACGCATACACAAGGGAGTCTGATTTTAGTGTCGTCAAATAGGCTTGGTATAGGGCATGGCGCTGCGATTGATAGACAACGTCTTCATCCCAGTAAAGGCCATATGCTTCAAGTGTGGTTAATATATTGTCGGCAGCACCCGCAACTACGCGCGGTGTATCAATGTCTTCGATGCGAACGAGCCATTTACCTTGATTGACTTTTGCATCTAAATAGCTACTCAAAGCGGCCACAAGAGAGCCGAAATGAAGCGGTCCGGAAGGCGAGGGAGCAAATCGACCGCGATAGCTCCCAGTTTGCTTTAAGCTTGGGGACACAGGGCTGAGATTATCCTCTGCCTTGTTGTTTTTCTTTGATTTCTGCGAGAGATTTACAATCAACACAAAGATCAGCTGTTGGACGTGCTTCTAAACGGCGAATGCCGATTTCAATACCGCACGACTCACAAAAGCCGAAGTCATCATCTTCGATAAGTTGAAGTGTTTTCTCAATTTTCTTGATTAGCTTACGCTCGCGGTCGCGAGTACACAGTTCAAGAGAAAACTCTTCTTCTTGCGCTGCACGGTCCACAGGATCAGGAAAGTTTGCCGCTTCGTCTTGCATGTGTGTCTTAGTACGATCTACTTCATTACGTAGATCGGCACGCCATGCTTCTAATATCGCTTTGAAATGAGCACGTTGTGCTTCATTCATGTATTCTTCGCCTGGCTTTTCTTGATAAGGTTCTACACCGGCTTGAGCCAATAACCCTAGTTTTTTCTGGTCTGGCATACCATTCTCCTAAATCCTTAATACATAACCCCAGCTTTCGCCGGCGGGTATAAATAGCAAAATCTTTACCCCTTAGCAAACACTTTTTTGCTGCAAATGTCAGCCACTTTTTCAATGTTTAACTATTTGGGGGAGAAAACTATCACGGCTATATGTGGGCAGCATGAAAAAAGTCAAGCGTAATCAAAAGGAATTTCTTCAATTAATTGTACTTGGTTGTCATCAATATGCGCTCGGTAAGCAATGACTTCTACTCCGTGGGAAATTGCTTCTTTCACTAACGCAGCATATTTTTGATCGATATGACTGGCTGGTTTGACGCAATTAATCCCTGTATGGAGCGCGGCAAACAGTAACACCGCACGGTGACCTTGCTGTTTAATGTGGGTTAATTCTCTAAGATGTTTTTGACCTCTTAAGGTTTCAGCATCAGGGAAAAAACCTTGCTGTTGCTCGAGCAACGTCACCGACTTTACTTCAACGTAGCAGAATTGCGAGGATTGTCCATTTTCGAGGTTGCTCAACAAAATATCAATTCGGCTATTTTCAGCCCTGTATTTCACCTCAGTTTGAAGTGTTTTGTAGCCTTGCAGTTGCGTTATTCTTCCTTGCTCAATGGCCTCAACAGATACTTTATTGGCCACCGCTGTATTTACACAAATAAAATGACCATCATTATCTTGCGTCAGCTCCAACGAATGCATGTACTTTCGTTTGGGGTTATCGCTGGTGGAATAATAGGCTGTAAATCCCGGGTCTGCACAGTTGGTCATTCTACCCGTATTGGCGCAGTGTACGGTGAATTCGTCACCACTTGGGGCGCGTAAATCGACAAGAAAGCGTTTATATCGTTTGAGCAAGGTTGCTTGCTGTAATTGCCTAGAAAACTTCATTGGTCGCTTTAGGTTGGGTGTATTTAGTGGCTAGTGTACACTTAACCACACTTACAAGCACAAGAGTGAAAAGAGAATGTCAGAGAAATTTATTGTACGACTGAGTGAAGACGCAAAACCAGAGTATTTATCTGCTGGTGCTGCATTGTCGTTTGAAAAGGACGGTGCTTTTATCCATTTACAACAAGACGAAACGCTGAAAAATATTCAAAAAGCGGCTCGTAGCATCGCACAACAAGGGATTAAACAAGTTCATCTAGAAGGTGACTTGTGGTGTACTGAATCTCAATGGGCTTTTTATCAAGGTTTTGTGTCACCAAAGGCATTAGATGGTGTGGTGTTTGTTGACAACGACCAGTCAGATCTAAAAGAGCTTGATGCATTAAAAGCGTCGGCAACATGGATGCGTCAGATGATCAACGGCACGGCCGAAGATATTTATCCTGAAAGCCTTGCTGGAAAAGCGGCTGAGTTTATTCAGTCATTGGCACCTGAGCATGTTAGCTATCAAATCATTAAAGGCGACGCGCTGTTGGAGCAGCAATGGATTGGTATCCACGAAGTGGGACGCGGCAGTGAGCGTCCTCCTGTGTTGCTTGAGCTTGACTACAACCCAACAGGTAATGATGACGCACCAGTTAGTGCGGCACTTGTGGGTAAAGGGATCACGTTTGACTCAGGTGGGTACTCGATTAAGCCAAGCGAAGGCATGCTTACGATGAAGTGTGATATGGGTGGTGCGGCAACCGTAACGGCTGGTTTAGCGCTGGCTATTCAACGTGGTTTTGACCGTCGTGTTAAGTTGTTCCTATGTTGTGCTGAGAACCTTATCTCAGGCCATGCCTATAAGTTAGGTGATATTCTTACCTACAAAAATGGTACCACAGTTGAAATCGTAAATACCGATGCAGAGGGTCGCTTGGTGCTTGCTGATGGCTTGATGGCTGCCGGTGAAACAGGCGCAGAGCTTATCATTGATGCCGCGACATTAACGGGCGCCGCGCTCGTTGCTGTAGGCCAAGAGTACAACGCATTATTTGGTTTAGACAAAACACTTGTCGGTGATGTACAGCAGTTCGCGAGTGACGAATTTGAAGCCGCGTGGCCATTGCCTCTAGAAAAGTGGCACCAAAATAACTGTCCATCGCCTTATGCGGATACAGCTAACAGCCGAGCGCAAAAAGGTGGCGGCTTTGGTGGTGCATCAAATGCAGCGGGTTTCCTGTCTCGCTTTGTACCAAACGAAGGTCAAGGTTGGGTGCATATCGACCTTGCGGCTTCTTTCCAAAATAGCGCTAGTGGTCAATGGGCCGCAGGTGCAACGACCTTAGGCATGAGAACCGTAGCGAGAACGCTTCAAGAAAAAGCGTAATCATGCAGTTAGCTGAGTGTATTCCGCGAGACAGTGGAATACACTCGCTTGTTACCACGTTTAAGACAAGAGTGCAGCAGCGAGTCGCACAAAGTCTGATGAAGTCAGTATTCCAACCAATTTGTTTTGCTCGTCTACCACAGGCATACAGCCATGGCGATTATCGACAAAAAAGCGCACCACATCTTGTAGTGATTGGCTTGGGCGCACGCTCGCAAAATCGGTCGCCATAATATCTTGTACTTTTGTTTGCTTTTCTTTTCTGGCAAGCGCATTTGCGCCATAGGTTGCCATTATTCCCATTACCTTGGCGATCATAATCTTTTGCGTGAGCATACCAACTAGGGCTCCTGCTTCGTCAATCACTGGAATGTGACGAACATTTTTTTCTTTCATTAAATTGTGCGCATCTTGCAAGGTATTTTCAGCAATCACTGCGAACGGATCTGGGGTCATTAAATCAGCTACGGTTTGGGTCATCTGCTACTCCTTTTCACTCCATATGCTTATGTTGAGTTTAGCTTGATCTATTTGGCATGTATGGAATTGAGATCAAGTTTTGAACTATTTCTCGAAGAGCTCCTCATATGAAGACAACAATAAGAAAGGATAACCCAATGAAAAAGTTACTGATGTTAGGTGCTGTTGCGAGCTTACTTTGCAACTCTGTTTTCGCCGCTGAGCGAAGTGTTGAATATGGTGAGATTAATCAAATTCTAGATTTAATCGCCAACAAAGCGCAGTCGCAATATATCTTGTCTAAATTTACAGTGGAAGTGAAGCAGCCTGATATCGCGCTTGAGGATGTTAAACTTTGGCTGGAGCAAGATGACAAGATCATTGCCAACGGTATCATAGACAAAGACGGCAATATTGATTTACCTATTCTCCCGCAGTCTCGTGCAGATCAAGTTAATTTAGTGATCAATCAAGAAAAAGGTGCCGTTGCGATTCTGGTCAATACCGATATAGCGCCGTTGACTAAGCAGCAGGTTTTGTATCGCGATTTGTTTATTCTTTTAGAGGATATGGACGCTTTTGTTGAGTTGATGGCAGGTAGCTTGTCTTGGTTTGCTCCAAGCTTTGATGAACTAGAGTTTACATTTACCGAGCCTGCATCAATTCAGTTTGTGGATGCCAAGGGTAAAACCCAAAAGTTTGTGACGGATGATGAGTTTAAGATCCAAATCCCTAATAAGAAAAAGTGGATGAAGCAAAATCCATCCTTGCAATTTAGTGCCTTACCCACGCGGTTTGCGCCCATAGATTAGGGAAGAAAGTTCGTATGCCTGCTAGCAGGCAGGCATACTCTTTTCCATCAGGTAATTAGTTAACACTTCGCCACGAACCGTCACTTGTTGTTCCTTTATCACTTGGAAACCAAAATATTCAAAGAAAGGTTTAGCCGTTTTACTAACATGGGAAAATAAGCGCGTTGTGTTGGTTATTTTGCTGTGTTCTAAGAGTGCGAGCATAAGTGCTTTACCTATGCCTTGGCCTTGATGTTCTGCATGGCAAAAAAAGTGATCAATAAGACCGTCAGCTTGGATATCGGCAAAGCCAACAATTTTACCATTTAGTACGGCGACAAGGGGCTGATTGCTCCTTAATCGGTCTTGCCAGCCTTTATCGACAACGTCGCTATGTGCCCATGCATTAACTTGGCTATTGGAGTAATGCTGTATATTTACCGAGCGTATTGTGTCAAACATAAGCTTGCGTAGCACGGCTTCTTCGCCGTTTTGAAACTGTCTGATGATAATCATTGTTAATCTTTATTCTTGGAGTCTTAATTGTCCGGAAATAGCATGCTGCTCAGCAATTTCTGCAAGTCGTACGTATTTTTGTTCAACCAGTTGAGACACGGGTACCAGTTTGGCATCAATACTTTCAAGCTCAGCTAACTTGGCTGCAAGAAAGGCGGCGGTTTCCTTATATGGGTGCGCAATGATAATAACATGCTCGTGATTATCAAGTAGCTTAAGCATATGTTGCCACTGCTTGTTGAGCGCCTCAGTGGATATATCATTATCTAGAAAGACCTGTCGAGCGACGTTTTTTACGCCGTAAAGGTTGGCCGCATATTGGGCTTGACTGTGGCTAGTGGTACGGCTATCCAAAAAGTATAATCCGCGCTTTTTTAGTATTTCCATTGTCCATTTCATTGGCTCTATTTGTTCGGTTAATGCTGAGCCCATGTGATTATTTACGCCTTTAACCTGAGGTAGCGTCGATAGCGCATTGCCAAGTGTCATTTGCAACTGCCACTTTTCCATATCGATAGTTAATGCGCCCGGGCCAAGGACCTTTTCCGTGTCTTGTGCCTGCATTGGCACATGTAATAAAAGCTCGCGTTGTTGGCGGCTGGCTGCAAAGGCAAATTGTTGAGAAAAAGGGGTGTGGGGCAGGATCGAAAAGGTGATCCCACCCGGTAAAGACAGCAACTCTAAGTCACGTTGGTGATTGCCAATGTCGTCTATAACAATGGCAAACTGTTTTGCTGGCACTGCAAAAGTCATGCAGGTCAGTATTATCCCGATTATTTTTTTTAGCACACAAATTATTATTATAGTTTACAGCCCTACAGGACCGTTTTTTAATTTACTGTGATTGAACTAACGCTAGCGCCTTAGGCCAATGCGAGGCTAGCTGTTCAATACCTGTTGTTTTGATTGATTCTTCACCAGTGATTATAGCGCTTTTATCCAACAGGGAAAGCGCTTGTTTGGTAAAATATACATCGGGCTCTATGCCTTTACCTTCAATTGATGTACCCGCAGGTGTGTAGTATCTCGCTGTCGTTAACTTTAATGCTGTAGTACCATTGCCAATCGGGATCAAGGATTGCACTGAACCTTTACCATAGGAACGTAAGCCAACGACTAAGGCACGTTTATTATCCTTGAGTGCGGCCGCTAAAATCTCGGCAGCTGAAGCGGAATTATTGTTGATTAATACCAAAATAGGCGCACCATTTAAAATATCTCCCCGCTTTGCAATGTAAGCCTGATTGGCGTCATAGAAGCGGCCTTTGGTCGTGACGATTGTGCCACTATCTAAAAAAAGATCTGAGATTGCCACTGCACTATTAAGTGTGCCGCCGGGGTTGTCACGTAAATCAATAACCAGCTTTTTCAATGGACTGCCTAACTGTACTTGTAGTCGGTTTATGTGTCTTGCAACATCATGATAGGTGTGGTGGTTAAAACTGTTGACACTCAAAAAACCGGTACCGTCGTTTAAGAGTTTACTGGCGACACTTTCAATGACTATCTCTTGACGTTTAAGCTCAAGTGCAACTAACTCGTCTTGTCTTAATACCACTAAATTGATGAGGTTTTTATTTGCAGCTTTGAGTAGGGCAGACACTTCTTCTATCGATTTGCCCGCGACATTAGCGCCATTGATTGCGTGGAGTTTATCACCGCTCTCTATTCCTGCTTGAGCTGCAGGTGAGTTGGGCAGGGTATCCAAGATAATCACGTAATTATCTTGCTCTTCGACTTCAATACCAAGCCCTGTGTAGCGCCCATTTGCTGCACTGAAGATGGATTCCAAGTCTTCCTCGTTGAGGTATTTAGAGTAGGGATCTAAATTGTCAAAGAGACTCGACAAGTTGCCCGCGTTGTAGCGACTCAGAGGCAAGTCTTCAACATAATAGGTGTGGATATGATACAGGATTTCATCGATTTCTTGAGCCGAAAACTTTTGTGTAGACGCGTGACTAAAAGCGCTAAAACTTAACAAAAGCAGGAAGCTTAATAATGCAACATAGCGCGCTGCAAGCGCGTAAAAACGGGTTTGTCTATTCATGTGCTGCTCCTCATCAAGGTGCAGCACGGGTTATTCAGTTAACTGGATCTGCACCATTTTATCGGATCTACAGCGCTTCCCTTATGCCGTATTTCAAAGTATAGACCAGGATCTCTTTGTCCGCCGCTTTGTCCTACCAAAGCGATCACTTCACCACTGCGAACTTGATCGCCAACATCGCGAAGCAGTGTTTGAGCGTGGCCGTATAGGCTCATAAAACCATGCCCATGATCAAGCACAATAACCCAGCCAAAGCCATTTAACCAATCTGCATACACAACTTGACCGGGAGCGACACTCGCAATTTCAGCCCCTTCTTTTGCGCCAATGAGGACGCCCTTCCAATTCATGCCTGCATGCTTGCTTTGGCCGAATTTATGCTTAATTCGACCTTTGGCCGGTAAACTCATTTTGCCTTTGAGTTTGGCTAGTCCATCTAAGCGTACTTCGGCTTCTCTTTGTGCCTTGGCAAGCTCTTCTAAAGTTTGGATTAAGGTTTGCTCATTTTCTTTTAAATATGCGATAGCAGAGCGTGTTTCACTGAGTTTGTTATTTAGGTTTGCAAGCTGGTTTTGGCGTTCTTTCTGCGCCTTCTTGAGCGCATCTAAGCGTTCATTCTGATGGTTTTGTAGCGCTTCTAAGCGTGCTTGTGTTCTTGCTAACTCAACTTGAGTCTGTGCCAATTCTTGGCCGATAGATTTGAGCTGTTCAAGTTGTTTAATGCGTGCTTTATTTAGGTAATCATAATAGGCAATGGTGCGCTCGAGCTTTGTTGCATGCTCTTGATTAAGTAACATTCTAGAATAATCATGAGAGCCCGTCATGTAGGCACTTTTTAGCTGAGCCGCAAGGATCTTTTCAAATTTTTTCTTGTCGTTTAACAGCGTGCTTTCTTGCTTTTTAAGTTCGGCCTGCTCGGTTTGGTTTTCTTTGATCCCGATTTCTGTGAGTGAGATAGCTTTGGCACTTTTGGCAATATCAAGTTCGAAGGCTTTGAGCTTTGCTTCGTGACTGTTAATTTCACCGCGCTGCTTTTCTAATGCTTGTTGGCTAGCTTTAAGCTGTTGCTGAACTTCGCTTAAGTCTTGTTTGGTTCTAGATTCGTTGGCAACAGCGGGCGCTGTTGTCATGAGTAACGCCGCACCGAGAAGTGCGGCATAGTGAAATGTCGTTTTTAACGGCATACAGGCAGGCCGTTATTTTAAACGCATAATTGGAGTGCCTGTCATCTCGCTAGGCTGCTCCATACCAAGTAAATGCAGCATCGTTGGTGCAACATCGCTTAGTGCTTTTCCTGCTTGTGGCTCTGCATCACGACCTACATAAATAAATGGTACAGGCTCACTAGTGTGTGCTGTGTGAGCTTGGCCCGTTTTCGGGTTTTGCATTTGCTCAGCATTGCCGTGGTCTGCTGTGATCAGAGCTTCACCACCGGTTTCTTTTAACGCTGCAACCACACGACCGATACACTTATCAACGGCTTCACATGCTTTTACTGCGGCTTCGAATACACCAGAGTGTCCAACCATATCACCATTCGGGTAGTTACAGATAATGACGTCAAACTCACCGCTATGAATGGCTTCAACTAACTTATCCGTTAGCATTTCTGAGTTCATCTCTGGCTGCAAGTCGTAAGTGGCGACTTGTGGAGAAGGAATAAGCTCACGTTTTTCACCTTCAAAGAGATCTTCGCGACCGCCGCTAAAGAAGAAAGTGACATGGGCATATTTTTCCGTTTCTGAAATACGCAGCTGAGTTTTGTTGTGCTTAGCTAGCCATTCACCTAGCACATTTACAAGTGCTTCAGGCGCGAAAGCGATAGGGGCTTTAATGTCGGCAGCGTACTCAGTCATCATAACAAACGCACTTAGGTCCGGTGCTTTGCGTTTTTCGAAGCCATTAAAGTCAGCATCGACAAAAGCACGGGTCATCTGGCGCGCTCGGTCTGCACGGAAGTTCATAAAGATAACCGTATCACCATCATTGATAGTTGCGGCAGGTTGCCCAGCTTCGGTGATCACTGATGCTTTAACAAACTCATCATTTTCATCACGCGCGTAAGCTGCTTGTAGCGCTTCAACGCCATTACGATAAGTAAAATCAGCGTCGCCACTTACCATCAGGTTATAAGCAAACTCGACACGGTCCCAGCGATTGTCACGGTCCATAGCATAGTAGCGACCAATAATAGACGCTAGGCGGCCACAATTGAGTGACTGCATCAAGGCTTCCATTTTCTCAATTGACGCTTGTGCGCTACGAGGTGGTGTATCGCGGCCATCCAAAAATGCGTGCAAATAGACGGTTGCACCGCGCTCAGCCGCTAATTTAATCGCTGCAACAATGTGATCTTCATGACTGTGAACACCACCTGGGCTCAATAATCCCATTAGGTGAACGGCTTTGCCCTTTGCCACTGCTTTGTCGATATTCTCAACCAGAGCTGGATTGTGCTCAAACTCACCATCGTCAATCGCTTTAGTGATCCGCGTGAAGTCTTGATAAACCACACGTCCCGCACCGAGGTTAACGTGGCCAACTTCGGAATTCCCCATTTGTCCATCCGGTAGACCAACATCAAGGCCTGAGCCTGAAATCAAGGTGTGTGGAGCAGAGCGCCATAGTTCATCTAATACTGGGGTATTGGCTGCTAAAATAGCATTGCTCTCGCTTTCTTCGCGATAGCCCCAACCGTCTAAAATCATTAATACCAATGGCTTTTTCTTAGCTGTCATTTGCGCTCCTGAAATCCTGAATTAGGCACGATGTTGATGTCTTATAGCAAACGCTACAAGGTTAGATTTACTAACTTGGGCTGCAGCGCTTCGATAAGCTTGCTCTGGTTGCTGGTAAGTAGAATACCTGTTTTTGTATGAATATTCAGCCCCACAGTGATGAATTATCAACTTTGAGATTGATATTTGCTCATGTTGAACAAGTCTGTTTTGTCGAGAATAAAGCAGGTATACTTGCTGCCACTTTATCGTTTAATAATTTTTGGTTGATAAATTAATGGAACAATACGTTGCGTTTTTAGGTAACCATCCGGTACTTAGCATCATTTGGGTTGTGTTAGCCGCGATGTTAGTGAGTAGTTGGTTTAAAAGTCAGTTTTCTAAAATTAGACAAATTAATCCTCAGCAGTTGACTATGCTTGTTAACCGCCAAGATGGTCAGGTACTCGATATGCGTGCAGCAAAAGAGTTTAACCAAGGTCACATTGCAGGTTCTGAGCAGGTGAATGCGGAAAAACTCAAGCAAAAAGATTTTGCTGGTCTTGAAAAACATAAATCTAAGCCCATTATATTGGTCTGTAACACAGGTATGACGGCATCTGCTGTTGCTGATAACATGCACAAAGCTGGATTCGAGCAAGTGTACGTATTATCAGGTGGTATTGGCGCATGGCAAAGTGCGGGTTTACCAATCTCTAACGGAAAATAACTGAGGTCTATGATGAGCCAAGTCGTAATTTATACCAAAGACTATTGTCCATTTTGTCATCGTGCAAAAGCACTATTAGATGCAAAAGGTGTCACATACACTGAGTATGATATTGGCGCACAGCCTGAGCTTCGTGACGAGATGATCGAAAAAGCCAACGGTGGCTATACCGTGCCACAAATCTTTATCGCTGAGCGCCATATTGGTGGTTGCGACGATATGATGGCGCTTGAAGCGCAAGGCGAACTCGATAAGCTATTACAAGCATAAAATTGATTGAGCTTTGGCTCAGCTTATTTTTTATAATGACTGCTAGGAATTAGCAGGATCACAACAGAATTTAGGAAATTATCATGGCAGAACAAAACCAAGCAGCAGAACAACAACAAGAAGGCGCTCAGTTCAACATTCAACGTATCTACACTAAAGATGTATCGTTTGAAACGCCAAACTCACCAGGTATCTTCCAAAAAGAGTGGGCACCAGAAGTTAAACTAGACATGGACACTCGTTCAGCAAAGCTTGATGACAACGTTTTTGAAGTTGTTCTAGCGCTAACGGTAACGGCAACTATTGGTGAAGAAACTGCATTCCTATGTGAAATCCAACAAGCTGGTATCTTTGCAATTGCAGATCTTGAAGAAATGCAAATGGCACACATGCTAGGCGCATTCTGCCCTAACATTCTATTCCCATATGCGCGTGAAGCGGTAGCTAGCCTAGTTAACCGTGGTACTTTCCCACAGTTAAACCTTGCGCCAGTTAACTTTGACGCATTATTCGCTCAGTATATGCAGCAACGTGCGGCTCAAGCGCAGCCTGAGCAAACTGCTGACGCATAATTGATGAGTACAGCAAAATCAGCTGTAACTGTATTAGGGGCGGGGTCTTATGGCACCGCCCTTGCTATTTGTTTCGCCCGAAATGGTCACCAAGTGACACTGTGGGGACGCAATAGCGAACACGTTGAGGCGCTAGCAGCTGAGCGTAAAAACCAACGTTATCTTCCTGACACCCAGTTTCCAAACACGCTTGAACTTGAGGCCGATTTAGAAACGGCTGTTAAGTCTAGCGAGCGTATTTTGGTGGTTGTGCCAAGTCATGCGTTTGCAGACACCTTGAAGAAGATTAAACCTATGCTACTTGAGAATGCAAAAGTAGCTTGGGCAACCAAGGGGCTGGAACCGAATACTGGGCGATTATTGCAAGAGGTTGCACTGGACGTGTTAGGTGACGATGTGCCGCTGGCGGTGCTAAGTGGACCTACTTTTGCAAAAGAAATGGCAGCAGGGTTACCTACTGCTATTTCAGTGTCTTCGATTTGTGCAAAGTTTCGTGAAGAGCTTGCAGAGCTGTTGCATTGCGGTCGCTCGTTTCGGGTGTATAGCAATGAAGACTTTATTGGTATTCAGCTCGGTGGCGCGGTCAAAAACGTTATCGCAATTGGCGCGGGCATGTCTGACGGCTTTGGTTTTGGTGCCAATGCCAGAACGGCGCTTATTACCCGAGGACTTGCTGAACTTTGTCGTTTAGGATGTGCTTTAGGCGCGCGTTCTGAAACCTTTATGGGTATGGCAGGACTGGGTGACCTGATTCTCACTTGTACGGATAACCAGTCGCGTAATCGCCGCTTTGGTCTTGCACTTGGCTCGGGAAAGTCGGTCGATGAGGCGATGTCGAGTATAGGTCAGGTGGTCGAAGGCTATCGCAATACCAAAGAAGTTTATCTACTTGCCAAACGCACAGGTATTGAAATGCCGATCACCGAGCAGATCTATCTAGTGCTTTATGAGCAAAAAGATGTGAAAGAAGCCGCGATGGCATTGCTTGGTCGCGAAAAGCGAGCTGAGTGAGTTGCCTATGGAAGCCAAAGCAACTATTGCTTTGGTTTTTCAATGAATAAGAAGTAGAGTGGAACCTCTATTTGATAAGTATAAAAAGGAGTATTTATGAAAATTCAATTATTGATTGGTTTGCTGATTTTAGGCAGCTGTTGGGGAGCTGCAGCAAAGACAGTATATGCTGATATAAAGTCAACCCAGTTAAGTCCATCTATAGAAACTTCCATTTGGCAAAAGAAAGGTAATAGCACACCTAAATATCCACTAGCATTAGCAAAGCGCAAGCTTGCTGGATGTACCGTATTCAAGGTGATGATTGGTGCTGATGGCAAAACTGATGATATAGTACAAATTGCTAGCATTCCATCCACAAAATTGGCTAAGCACGCTAAACAACTTATTAAAAGTTGGCAATGGTCTCCTGTTGATACGCAGCACCTTGGGCGAGAAGAAAAGTTGATGAGAATTGATTTTTGCCTGGGCGGTGCCGATTTAGCTGACGCGCAAATGCGTTGTGAAGCTCAAGCTAAATTGGACTGTGAATAAATAAAAATCCGTTAGCTTAAACTTCAAATTAAGTAAATTTGGGGAGTGTGATACTTACTCTCCAAACTTAATGTTATAGCGACGTTTAAACCACAGTAAAAATGGGATTTCAATCACGCTAAATGCGACAATCGTAAACACCACCCAATTACTCTTAAAAAACACTAACGAAAATTCGATATCCTTGCCATAGTACAAACTTCCAGACACAACTAAAGAAACCGCAGTAACCAATAAATCTTGTTTGCTGATACTGGCGAGGCTTTTCTCTTTTAACTTTGGGTAAACGAATACATAGGCCACAAAAAGTAGAATAAAGTTGAGTAAAATAAGCGTTAGCTCAGGTGACATGATTACCTCTATGCCTTGTGTATCATTCGGCACAAGATAACATAATTTCTTAGCTTAATGCCTCATTGAAACGCTTTTTATCTGATACTGAACAGGTATAATGGTAAATCCAACTTTTGAGGTGCACATGATCTCCAAGAATCAACAAAAACTACTTCGTGCTTTAGGGCAAAAAAAATATCGCAAACAACATGGCCTGTATTTAGTACAAGGCGAGAAGAATGTGATTGAGTTAGTTGATGCTGGGTTGGCTGTTGAACAGTTGTTCGCGACCAATGAGTTCATGACAAAGTATAAATCCAAACTCGTTAATATTACCTGTGTAGAAGCAGAAGAGGAAATGCTGAGCAAGGTGAGTACTTTGGTATCAAATAATGCGGCGATAGCGGTCGTTGCAATGTCGCCGGCAGAAGAAATCAATACAGCTGGGTTGGTGTTAGCATTAGATGGAGTCTCAGACCCGGGTAATCTCGGTACCATTATTCGTCTTGCTGATTGGTATGGATTAACGCAGCTTGTGGTAAGCGAAAACTGCGCGGATCAATTTAACCCTAAAGTGATCAGCGCCACCATGGGCTCATTTGTGCGTGTTAATGTGGTAAGAACCGATCTCGAGGCCTTTTTAAAGCAATATCAAGGCGAATGCTATGGAGCATTTCTTGGTGGTGAAAGTGTGCATCAGTGCCAATTTAGTCGTAATGCCGTGTTGGTCATGGGCAGCGAGTCCCATGGTATTAGCGATACCATAGCGGCTCACATCAATAAAAAGGTGACTATTCCTGCGTTTGGCGGTGCTGAGTCATTGAATGTGGCGATGGCTACTGGGATCATTTTGGATAATATTAAACGCTGTCATTGCTAACTCATAGATCTTACTAATGAATTGCCTTATTCTCAAAAGTAACCGCGAACAACAATAATAAGCTATGCGACTGAGTAGCATCAAACTGGCCGGCTTTAAATCTTTCGTAGAGCCAACCAAGATCCCGTTTCCTGACCAGATGACATGTGTGGTTGGGCCAAACGGCTGTGGTAAGTCTAATGTTATTGATGCGGTTCGCTGGGTACTGGGTGAAAGCTCTGCGAAAAATCTCCGTGGCGATGCCATGACGGACGTTATTTTTAACGGTTCGACCAAACGTAAACCTATCTCGCAAGCTTCTGTAGAACTGATTTTTGATAATACTCAAGGCCGGTTGCCCGGCACGTTTGCAGATCGTAATCAAATTGCCATTAAGCGCTTAGTAACGCGAGATGGCCAATCTCTTTATTTTTTAAATGGGAGTAAGTGCCGTAAGCGCGATATCACGGATATCTTTTTGGGTACTGGCCTAGGTCCTCGCAGTTACGCAATTATAGAGCAAGGGATGATCTCTCGCTTGATTGAGAGTAAGCCGCAAGAGTTAAGAGTTTTTTTAGAAGAAGCCGCCGGGATTTCAAAATATAAAGAGCGTAGACGAGAAACCCAAACTCGGATCAAGAGTACCCGCGAAAACATGGAGCGTTTGCTCGATGTTAGGCAAGAGCTACAGAGTCAGCTAGATAAACTGGCACTTCAAGCACAACAGGCGAGCGAATATAAGTCTTTAAAGTCGCAAGAGCGTGACTTAAAGTCTTGGATAGCGATTTTAAAGTGGCAAAGCCTTGAGCAAAAGCAGGCAATCAAAGCCAAAGAAATTGCCAAACTCAATGAAAAATTAGCATTTTTTAATGAAGCTCACAGTGGTCATGACAGCATTTTAGCGACGTTAGAACATGAAATTAAGCATTGCAATGATGGCTATGAGCAAGCACAACATAGCGTGCACCGAATTGAAACCCAGTTGGCAACGCTTGAGCAACAGAAAGTCAATCTAACTGATAAAAAGCGTCAGCTTATTGAGCAGTCTCAAATACTGAAATCACAACAGCAAGAAGTGATTGAGGCGCAAGACGAGCAAGCCGAGTATGTGGCGAGCAGCGCTGAAAAAGTCGCTGAAGTTTCTGAACGACTTGAAATTGCGCTATTGCAACTGGAAGAAATTCAACTCACAAATGAGCAAAGTGACACAGAGCAGGCTCAGTTAGAAGCGCAGTTTAGTGGCGCACAGAAGCAGTACCAACAAATACATGCTCAGGTACAGCAAGGGGCAAGCCAATTAGCGCAACAACAGCAAGCTAAACTGCACATAGACAAGCGTCAGGCTGAACTGCTGGAACAGGCAGACGCGCATCACGCATCTATGTTGGAAAATGACTTGGCTGAAGCTCAGGATGCACATCATCAGCTGGTTCAAGCGATGGCTAAATTACAAAGCCAAGCTGGTAAGTTGCAAGACCAAGAGCAAGCCAATAAAGAGGAAATCTTACTGGCACAGGCTCATGCTCAAAAATCGATCCAGGTGTTACAAGAAGTGCAATCTGAAATAAAAGCGTTATCACGCTGGGCAGAGGAAACATCGGAGGCTTCATCTGCGACTATGTTATCGCAACTTGTTGTCGAGTCTGGGTATGAAGAATGCGTGGAAGCGGCACTGCTTGGGTTGACGCATTTGGTCGTTGAGCAAAGCGAAATGAATACGCTATGGCCCATCGAACTCGAAGTTCCCGTTGATTCCGTCGCGACAAAAATAAGCTCAGGACTATTCCCCAGCTTTTTAACGAAAATAAAATTATGCGCTGAACCTACAGACTTTAAATCGTGTGAACAATTTCTTCTCGGCGTGACGGTCGGTGGCGTTATTGTGGGAGATAACTTCAAGGCCAAGGCGAAAAGCAATGAAGAGAGTGGCGCGTTAAAACGCTATGCCCAATTGCAGTCATGCCAATCTCAGCTTCCTCATTTACAACAACTCACCGAAGAGGCCGAGCAGGCTGTAGCACAAAAACGTATTGCCCTTGAAGACACGCAAGCTGGCTTATTGGAAACACAGCAATGCGTTCACGAAAAGGCCCAAGCAATCGCCAGCCATAAAACCAAAATTGAAATGCTGGATGAGAATCTGAGCATTTGGCGTGAGCAAGGACAGAAAATTCAAGAACAACTTGATGCCATTGCTCAAGAACGAGCTGAGGTCATCGAACAACTTGAACTTTATACTGAACAGCAATTACAACGTGATGAGTTGCTAGCGCAAGCACAACAAACACAACAACTGGCCGAGGCTAAGTTGGCCGAGTTTAAACAACATAGTCAATCTCGACGCGCCGCATTACAAGAAGCACAGCAATTAGTTCATACCACTAAACTTGCATCACAGCAGGCTGAAAGTGAACTACAGCTCAGCAATTCTAAATTTGAACACTTGCAACATCGTCGCGATGAAATAAACCAGCGCATCGAGCAAACACAAGCAGATATTTTGCTTTGTGAAGAGCCGCTCGCGGAGGCGCATGAAGACATTGAATTATTGCTCGCCCAACATCTAGAAGCCAAGGCGCAAAAGCAAACGATGTTGGATACGCTCAACCAAGCCAAGGAAAACCTTTCCCAAAAACAAGCGGCATTAAAAGATGCGCAAGGCGAAGTGGGTAAACTCAATGAGTCTTTGCAACAAGTGAAACTTGAAGAGCAAAGCTTGATGATAAAGGCGCAAGCGGCACTTGAACCTTTGCAGGAGCTTGGCCGGACGCTAAAAGCGGAGCTGGCGCAATTACCTGAGAATGCAAATTTGGGGCAGTATCAAGCTAATTTGAGTCGAGTCAGTAATGATCTTGGCAAGTTAGGGGCTGTGAACTTAGCTGCAATTGAAGAGTTTGAAGAAGCGAAGGCACGTAAAACCTATTTAGATACACAGCTGGATGATCTCACTAATGCGTTAGAAACGTTAGAAGCGGTGATCAGAAAAATTGATAAAGAGACCAAAACCCGCTTCAGCGCCACCTTTAATCAAGTGAATGAAGACTTAGCTGAGCTGTTTCCTAAAGTGTTTGGTGGGGGGAATGCATATCTAGAATTAACTAGCGATGACCTGCTAGAAAGTGGTGTTTCTATCATGGCAAGGCCGCCTGGTAAGAAAAACTCTACAATTCATCTGTTAAGTGGTGGAGAAAAAGCGCTGACCGCATTATCATTGGTGTTTTCAATATTCAGGCTTAATCCAGCCCCATTCTGTATGCTGGATGAAGTAGATGCACCGCTTGATGACGCAAACGTAGGGCGATTTTGTCGTTTGGTTGAAGAGATGTCGCAAACAGTGCAATTTATTTATATCAGTCATAATAAGGTCGCTATGGAAATGGCGGGTAGACTGACGGGGGTAACCATGGCAGAACCCGGGGTGTCGCGTATGGTTGCCGTAGATATAGAACAAGCGGTGCAAATGGCACAGGCATAACAACAAAAAAGGTGAGCAATGGCCACAGAGTTAAGATGGGCATTAATCGTGATCAGTGCGTTGGTCATAGGCGGGTTACTCATACATGGACTTTGGTCTGTTCGTAAGAAGAACAGCGATAAAGCTTCAAAAAAGGAGCCCAATGAACTCAAAGAGCAAACGCCGAGTCACGATAAAGAGCCTGACGAACCTGAAATTGGAGAGATGACCTTTAGTGCGGTGGATGACGAGCCTGCGACTGAGGGCATTTTAGCGACGGAAGAGCCTGAAACTGAGGTGCAAACCGAGAACAGTGGATCTGAAGAGGCTGAGCTTGAAGAGAGTGCAATAGAGCCACAAGACTTTATTATTCTTCACGTTGATATGCCTGAAGGCCTGAAAATGGCAGGTTCAAGGTTGTTACCAACCGTGTTAAGCCTTGGATTTAAATATTCTGATGAGGGCTTCTTCAATCGCCATTTAGAGCCGTCCGGAAACGGTCCTGTGTTATTTAGATTGGTAAACATGTACAACCCAGGTACGTTTGACATCGATAACATGGAACAATTTAGCACAGCTGGCATTAGCCTATTTATGACCTTACCTTGTGAAGGCGATAACTTGGCTGCATTTAATATGCTTCACAGTGCATCGAAAAAACTAGCTGAAGAGTTTGGCGCAACGGTACTTGATAAAGACCGCGAACCGTTAACGGTTGAAGCCGTGCGCGGTTATGTTGAAAAAGTGCGTGAATTCGCCGCTTAATCGCTACTTAGAATCATTTTTAAGCCACTGGCATCTGCTGGTGGCTTTTTACGTTTAGAGGTTTAAATGTCAGACAACATTGAAAGCCAAGTTGCAGCTCTTAGGCAGCAACTCGAAGATTACAATTACCAATATTATGTTCTAGATAACCCAAGTGTGCCTGATGCGGAATATGATCGTGTAATGCGCCAGTTGATGGCGCTTGAGCAGCAGCATCCTGAGTTACAAAGTCCTGATTCCCCATCGCAGAAAGTGGGTGGTGAAGCGCTTAGCAAGTTTGAGCAAGTAACACACAGAGTACCTATGTTGTCGCTTGATAATGCCTTCGACGAGAGTGAATTTACGGCATTTAATCGCCGTCTAAAAGAGCGCCTACTGACAAGTAAAGATGTTACTTTTTGCTGTGAACCAAAGCTCGATGGCTTGGCGGTGTCTATTTTGTATCGTGATAGTGTGCTCGTTCAAGCGGCGACAAGGGGAGACGGTCAAGTTGGGGAAAACATCACTGAGAACGTCAAAACCATTCGCAATATTCCGCTGAAACTGCGTGGAGAACATATTCCGCATGAAGTAGAAGTGCGTGGTGAAGTTTTTATGGATACTGCGGGTTTCATTAAGCTAAATGAAACGGCGCAAGCGAAAGGTGATAAGACCTTTGCAAACCCAAGAAATGCGGCAGCAGGAAGTCTGCGTCAGTTAGACTCAAAAATCACCGCTAAGCGTCCGTTGATGTTTTATGCTTATTCTATGGGCTTGGTTGAAGGCGGTGAGCTGGCCAACGAGCATTATGCGCAGCTACAGCAATTACAAGGTTGGGGATTGCCAATGAGCCCTGAGACAAAGCTTGTCGATAATGCACAGCAAGCTTTGGCTTATTATCAAGATATCATGACGCGCCGTGCTGAGCTTCCCTATGAAATCGACGGCGTAGTGATCAAAGTGAATGATAAAGCGCAGCAAGAGCAGCTTGGCTTTGTTGCTCGCGCGCCGCGCTGGGCGATTGCATTTAAGTTTCCAGCACAAGAAGAGATCACTCAGCTGCTTGATGTTGAGTTTCAGGTTGGTCGTACTGGTGCGATCACGCCCGTTGCACGCTTAGAGCCTGTTTTTGTTGGTGGTGTTACGGTATCGAATGCCACGCTTCATAATGGTGATGAAATTGCGCGTTTAGGTGTAAAGATTGGTGATACCGTTATTGTACGCCGAGCTGGGGATGTGATCCCTCAGGTAACTCAGGTCGTTTTAGATAGGCGTCCAGATGATGCCAAAGAGATTGAGTTCCCAGATACTTGTCCGGTGTGTGATTCTCATGTTGAGCGCGTTGAAGGGGAAGCGGTTGCGCGTTGTACTGGCGGTTTAGTGTGCCGTGCACAACGTAAAGAAGCAATTAAGCACTTTGCATCGAGAAAGGCCCTCGACATAGATGGCCTTGGCGACAAAATAGTTGAGCAGTTAGTTGAGCGCGAGCTAATCAAAACCCCTGCCGATCTGTTTATCTTAAGACAAGGGCATTTTGAGTCTCTTGAACGTATGGGACCAAAGTCTGCTAAAAACTTGGTTGCGGCGCTTGAGGAAGCAAAGCAAACAACGTTAGCCAAATTTTTGTATTCCCTTGGGATCAGAGAAGTTGGTGAAGCGACAGCACAAAACTTGGCAAATCACTTCCTGACGCTTGAAAAAGTGATGGTCGCCTCCATTGATACTCTACAGCAAGTAAGTGATGTTGGTGTTGTTGTTGCGCAGCACATTCATAGCTTTTTTGCCGAGCAGCACAATCAAGAAGTGGTAACTGCATTGATTGAAGTGGGTGTAACTTGGCAAGATGTGGCAGCACCGTCAGAGGATGCACAGCCTTTAGCAGGGCTAACTTATGTGTTGACTGGAACCTTGAGCCAACTGAACCGCAACGATGCTAAAGCGAGATTGCAAGCGCTTGGCGCTAAGGTCGCGGGTAGTGTGTCGAAAAATACGGATGCAGTTTATGCCGGCGAAAAAGCAGGCTCTAAGCTCACTAAGGCACAAGAGCTAGGTGTTGAGGTGTTCGATGAAGAGGCGCTGATCGCACTGTTAAACAAATACGAGTAGTAAAATGAAATCAGTAACACGATACGGCCCTGAATACTGGGATAAATATGGCGTTTATCGTACGCCAATCGCTTTTAATTTAGCGCTGGTCGTGTTGCTCCGCCCGTTGCTTATTTGGGTGTTTTCTGCACTAGCGAGACGCCCAGACTTGGATTTGATGTCGCTATTCTTTGAGTCTAAGTTTCACTTTTTTGTCGCGACAGGGATCGCTTGTATCGCGCTCATACCAACCGTTGTGTTTTCTCTTAGGCGGCCAACAAGCTCTCCAAAGCTCGCAGTCGTCTGGCGTTATATGCGTTTGCCACTTATATTAACAGCGGTACTCGATTTGGCGTGGTTAACCCTGCAAGCTGGGAAAACCCATTATAGTTTTTCTCCTTATATTGCCGTACAAATTGTATTGGTGAGTTGGGTACTTTTATATTTAATTAAAAGTCGCTATCTAAGCTGCTTTTTTGGCGATTGGCCACTTCCTGTTGAAGAGCAAAAAACAGAAGTAAACAAGAGAGAGAATTGAGATGTTAAAGTGGTTAGATATACTAAACTTTGCCAGAAATGGTAATCCTGTTGCTCCTCGCAGAGTTGATAAATCGGACCAGCAATGGCAATCAGAGCTTGCTCCAGAAACTTACATGATCACCAGGAAAAAGGGGACTGAACGCCCGTTTAGCTCACAAAGTTGTCAGCTTTTTGAACCTGGTAAATACTACTGTGTATGCTGTGGCGAGCTGTTATTCGATGCCGAAGAAAAGTTTGATAGTGGCTCTGGTTGGCCCTCGTTTACACAGCCTGCAGCAGTGGAAGCGGTGGCATATCATGGCGATAAGAGCCATGGAATGACGCGCGTCGAAATCACTTGTAATGTGTGTGATAGCCACTTAGGTCACGTATTCCCTGATGGCCCTGAACCAAGTGGACTGCGTTATTGTGTTAATGCCCTTGCAATGGAAAAGAAATAACTCAATTGCGATAAAACAAGTGATTACTCAAAGTCGAGTTTCATTTCATTTAGTTTAGCTTTGAGTTTACCGTAGCGGATCTGCTGTTCACTATCCAACTCAGACTGATTTAGCAAGGTAGTACAACGCTTTGCTAAATTGGAATTAAAAGTACTTCCTGACTTAGCACAACTATCACTCATACATTGCAGTAAATTTAGCGCTATTCCTGAGTTTTTAGGCATAATTCTAAAGGCTTGAGTGAATGCCTCCAAAGCGGTTTCATACTGTCCTTTGTTAAACTGTGTGACCGCATGGTTATTCAGCTCTCTAGGAC
Organism: Pseudoalteromonas piscicida; assembly: GCF_000238315.3. Classification (NCBI taxonomy): domain Bacteria; kingdom Pseudomonadati; phylum Pseudomonadota; class Gammaproteobacteria; order Alteromonadales; family Pseudoalteromonadaceae; genus Pseudoalteromonas; species Pseudoalteromonas piscicida. The sequence goes on along the minus strand of NZ_CP011924.1, from coordinate 2,490,400 downwards.
CCATGGTGATCTCTTTTTTCTCTTGCTGCTGCTGATATAGATAGTGCATTGTGATGGGATCTGCGCTTGAGTTGTGGCGCTCACAGTGGGCAATAACTTGACTAAATAGCTCCTGAGCTTTGTGGTTTAATCCCACCTCATGTAGTGCTTTTGCTTTGTCTAAAGTGGAATCTACCGAGCGAATAACGGGTTCATCTTCTAACTGTTCTAGCAGTTGTTTCGCTTTTTTATGCTCATCTTTTAGATAATGGACGCGGGCGTTGAGGACATCGATTTGCGCTTGGGTTTGTGCGTTTGGAAATTGTTGTTTTAAATCACTCAGGTATTGTTGCGTTTGTCTTGTGAGACGAGTGACTTGGTCTGATTGATCGGTACTCAGAGCAAAATCTATTCCTGCTCGTGCGGCGTTCAAATACACTTCTGGTTTGTCATGGATAGAGTAGCGCGCGAAACTTGCGATATCTTTATGCGCTTTATAGCTGGCTTCATAGTCGTGATTAATTTGCGCAACTCGACCAAGTGACTGTTGCCTATTTATGTTTCTGGGTGCCATCTCAATTGCTTGCTCTAACAATTGTTGGGCATTCTCATATTGATTTAGCTTTATTTCGAGTTTGCTCAATAAATCGAGCGCAGGAAGACGAGTTTCTGGTCGCTCTATTAAGGTTTTCAACATCTTTTGAGCGATAACATCTTCATTGTTGGTAATGAGCGCCTCGACCAAGCCTAGCTTTGCCCATGTAAACTTTTGTAGAGCCAAAACCGACTTGTAAAAAGACTTAGCTTCTTCTAATTGATTGAGCCTGAGTAGAAGTTCTCCTTTTAGCTTTAGGAGTAGGGAAGTGTAGTTATGATCTTTGTTATCTAGTTCTAGATCTAGCGCTTTCAAGGCCTTTGAGTAGTTCTTATCGTCTACAAGCAAGTTTATATGCCTTAAAGCCTGTTTACGCTTTAAAACTCGTTCTATACGGTTTTGTAGTTCTTTTATTGAAAAGGGCTTAACTAAAAAGTCATCAGGTTGGAGTTCAATAATACTATGGACTAACTCGGGGCTAGTTTCAGAAGAAATAAAAATAAAAGCGGTACTTGAGCGAATTAACTGTTTGGAGCGCAACTCTTCATAAAATTGATAGCCATTTTGTTTTTTTGCTAAACCAAAAGAGCATACGATGAGATCAAACTTATTGATGGTACAAAGCTCTTTTGCACTGTCTGCACTTTCTGCAAATTTTAAATTTCTGAAATCTAACTGTTCTAAAGATTGTTTCATATAGCTCAATGCTAATGGTTGATCTTCAACGATTAACATTTTGGCATTTTGAATAGATGGAGCTGACATAGAAACAATTTTTAGACAATGGCTTTGCTTCTAGTCTAGTACTTAGGTGTAGTTTTGAAAACAAAAATTAACTCATTTTTAGTAGGTTAGTCTATTTAGCTTATCCCAACTATTTACTGAGGTTAGTGGCAAAATAGTTAAGGGTATAACAAAAATTTGGGAGGCTTAGTAGAGTAATTAATTAGTTAATCAATGAGAAAAGTGGGTTGTTTCTGTGGACTTAATGGCAGGTTTAAACTTATTCATTTTGATGTGATTTTTGAGTATGTGATAAGTAACAACGACAGTACGGAAAGTGAAGTGGTATACTGAATTTAAAGTTGTGGTTTTAGCCTTGCTTAGGCTTAGTGCGATGTTTTGAATCGACCACTATATCTAGAAAATAAAGTGGTGGGTTGTACTGGACTTGAACCAGTGACCCTCGCCTTGTAAGGGCGATGCTCTCCCAACTGAGCTAACAACCCAAATTGTGTTTCAATTTATACTCTCGAATAGAGTTTAATGTCCAATTCTAATCTAAGAGTAGAAGTGGTGGGTTGTACTGGACTTGAACCAGTGACCCTCGCCTTGTAAGGGCGATACTCTCCCAACTGAGCTAACAACCCAAATTGTGTTTCAATTTATACTCTCGAATAGAGTTTAATGTCCAATTCTAATCTAAGAGTAGAAGTGGTGGGTTGTACTGGACTTGAACCAGTGACCCTCGCCTTGTAAGGGCGATACTCTCCCAACTGAGCTAACAACCCAAATTGTGTTTCAATTTATACTCTCGAATAGAGTTTAATGTCCAATTCTAATCTAAGAGTAGAAGTGGTGGGTTGTACTGGACTTGAACCAGTGACCCTCGCCTTGTAAGGGCGATACTCTCCCAACTGAGCTAACAACCCAAATTGTGTTTCAATTTATACTCTCGAATAGAGTTTAATGTCCAATTCTAATCTAAGAGTAGAAGTGGTGGGTTGTACTGGACTTGAACCAGTGACCCTCGCCTTGTAAGGGCGATACTCTCCCAACTGAGCTAACAACCCAAATTGTGTTTCAATTTATACTCTCGAATAGAGTTTAATGTCCAATTCTAATCTAAGAGTAGAAGTGGTGGGTTGTACTGGACTTGAACCAGTGACCCTCGCCTTGTAAGGGCGATACTCTCCCAACTGAGCTAACAACCCAAATTGTGTTTCAATTTATACTCTCGAATAGAGTTTAATGTCCAATTCTAATCTAAGAGTAGAAGTGGTGGGTTGTACTGGACTTGAACCAGTGACCCTCGCCTTGTAAGGGCGATACTCTCCCAACTGAGCTAACAACCCAAATTGTGTTTCAATTTATACTCTCGAATAGAGTTTAATGTCCAATTCTAATCTAAGAGTAGAAGTGGTGGGTTGTACTGGACTTGAACCAGTGACCCTCGCCTTGTAAGGGCGATACTCTCCCAACTGAGCTAACAACCCAAATTGTGTTTCAATTTATACTCTCGAATAGAGTTTAATGTCCAATTCTAATCTAAGAGTAGAAGTGGTGGGTTGTACTGGACTTGAACCAGTGACCCTCGCCTTGTAAGGGCGATACTCTCCCAACTGAGCTAACAACCCAAATTGTGTTTCAATTTATACTCTCGAATAGAGTTTAATGTCCAATTCTAATCTAAGAGTAGAAGTGGTGGGTTGTACTGGACTTGAACCAGTGACCCTCGCCTTGTAAGGGCGATACTCTCCCAACTGAGCTAACAACCCAAATTGTGTTTCAATTTATACTCTCGAATAGAGTTTAATGTCCAATTCTAATCTAAGAGTAGAAGTGGTGGGTTGTACTGGACTTGAACCAGTGACCCTCGCCTTGTAAGGGCGATACTCTCCCAACTGAGCTAACAACCCAAATTGTGTTTCAATTTATACTCTCGAATAGAGTTTAATGTCCAATTCTAATCTAAGAGTAGAAGTGGTGGGTTGTACTGGACTTGAACCAGTGACCCTCGCCTTGTAAGGGCGATACTCTCCCAACTGAGCTAACAACCCAAATTGTGTTTCAATTTATACTCTCGAATAGAGTTTAATGTCCAATTCTAATCTAAGAGTAGAAGTGGTGGGTTGTACTGGACTTGAACCAGTGACCCTCGCCTTGTAAGGGCGATACTCTCCCAACTGAGCTAACAACCCAAATTGTGTTTCAATTTATACTCTCGAATAGAGTTTAATGTCCAATTCTAATCTAAGAGTAGAAGTGGTGGGTTGTACTGGACTTGAACCAGTGACCCTCGCCTTGTAAGGGCGATACTCTCCCAACTGAGCTAACAACCCAAATTGTGTTTCAATTTATACTCTCGAATAGAGTTTAATGTCCAATTCTAATCTAAGAGTAGAAGTGGTGGGTTGTACTGGACTTGAACCAGTGACCCTCGCCTTGTAAGGGCGATGCTCTCCCAACTGAGCTAACAACCCAAATTGTATTACAACGTCTGCCGTTGTGGGGCGGTATTATAGGTTTAGTTTGAAAAGAGTCAACACTTAACTTTAAAAAACTATGCTGTGTGATGTTTTTATGCTCAATGCTTTAAGCTCTTCATTATAGAAGAGGTGAGGGGGCTTATATTTTTGTCCTAGAACCATCTTATTTTGGGGGAAATAAGTTGCTGTGCTTTGCATGTTATAGCGCGAAATTAAGCAGGGTTGGATACCATTCGGAAAAAGAAAAGAGCCGTAAATCACTCTGGCCTAATTGGATTTAAAACAAAAAGGCAGAGATGCGGTAACTATGCGTTTTAAATTGTGTAATAAATAATCCAATTCAAGGTGTTAGGCTTGCAAAGGGGAGTCATTTGGTTATATTCTACGCTTCTTGATTTAAAATGAATCAGTTAGAAAAAACTTTCATAAAAGTTGTTGACTTTATTTTTGCTCCTGCATAGAATGCGCCCCGCACTCAGCGATACAGGCTAGCAGTTCAGGTCTGACTATTATGGGGCTATAGCTCAGCTGGGAGAGCGCTTGCATGGCATGCAAGAGGTCGACGGTTCGATCCCGTCTAGCTCCACCAATTTATCGTTAGTGCATATGTCCTAGTACATAATTCAAATGGCAACGCCTCGAGTGCGAAGTTGTTTGTTATTGTGTCCCCTTCGTCTAGAGGCCTAGGACACCGCCCTTTCACGGCGGTAACAGGGGTTCGAATCCCCTAGGGGACGCCACTTACTTTGGTAGGTAACTCGGTTAGCAAGAGAATAAACAGCTAAATAAAGTCCTAGTGACACAGAAAACTTTCTGTTTTTGATAGGCCCATTCGCCTCCCAGGCTCGGTCTCGTCTAACACAGAAATAGCAAATCAATGATTTGCAAAACAATTTCTGCGTCCCCTTCGTCTAGAGGCCTAGGACACCGCCCTTTCACGGCGGTAACAGGGGTTCGAATCCCCTAGGGGACGCCACTTACTTCGGTAAGTAACTCGGTTAGCAAGAGATTAAACAGCTAAACAAAGTCCTAGTGACACAGAAAACTTTCTGTTTTTAATAAGGTCATTCGCCTCGCAGGCTCGGTCTCATCTAACACAGAAATAGCAAATCGGTGATTTGCAAAACAATTTCTGCGTCCCCTTCGTCTAGAGGCCTAGGACTCCGCCCTTTCACGGCGGTAACCGGGGGTCGAATCCCCTAGGGGACGCCACTTACTTCGGTAAGTAACTCGGTTAGCAAGAGATTAAACAGCTAAATAAAGTCCTAGTGACACATCCGTGTCCCTTCGTCTAGAGGCCTAGGACTCCGCCCTTTCACGGCGGTAACCGGGGGTCGAATCCCCTAGGGGACGCCACTTACTTCGGTAAGTAACTCGGTTAGCAAGAGATTAAACAGCTAAATAAAGTCCTAGTGACACATCCGTGTCCCTTCGTCTAGAGGCCTAGGACTCCGCCCTTTCACGGCGGTAACCGGGGGTCGAATCCCCTAGGGGACGCCACTTACTTCGGTAAGTAACTCGGTTAGCAAGAGATTAAACAGCTAAATAAAGTCCTAGTGACACATCCGTGTCCCTTCGTCTAGAGGCCTAGGACTCCGCCCTTTCACGGCGGTAACCGGGGGTCGAATCCCCTAGGGGACGCCACTTACTTCGGTAAGTAACTCGGTTAGCAAGAGATTAAACAGCTAAATAAAGTCCTAGTGACACATCCGTGTCCCTTCGTCTAGAGGCCTAGGACTCCGCCCTTTCACGGCGGTAACCGGGGGTCGAATCCCCTAGGGGACGCCACTTACTTCGGTAAGTAACTCGGTTAGCAAGAGATTAAACAGCTAAATAAAGTCCTAGTGACACATCCGTGTCCCTTCGTCTAGAGGCCTAGGACTCCGCCCTTTCACGGCGGTAACCGGGGGTCGAATCCCCTAGGGGACGCCACTTACTTCGGTAAGTAACTCGGTTAGCAAGAGATTAAACAGCTAAATAAAGTCCTAGTGACACATCCGTGTCCCTTCGTCTAGAGGCCTAGGACTCCGCCCTTTCACGGCGGTAACCGGGGGTCGAATCCCCTAGGGGACGCCACTTACTTCGGTAAGTAACTCGGTTAGCAAGAGATTAAACAGCTAAATAAAGTCCTAGTGACACATCCGTGTCCCTTCGTCTAGAGGCCTAGGACTCCGCCCTTTCACGGCGGTAACCGGGGGTCGAATCCCCTAGGGGACGCCACTTACTTCGGTAAGTAACTCGGTTAGCAAGAGATTAAACAGCTAAATAAAGTCCTAGTGACACATCCGTGTCCCTTCGTCTAGAGGCCTAGGACTCCGCCCTTTCACGGCGGTAACCGGGGGTCGAATCCCCTAGGGGACGCCACTTACTTCGGTAAGTAACTCGGTTAGCAAGAGATTAAACAGCTAAATAAAGTCCTAGTGACACATCCGTGTCCCTTCGTCTAGAGGCCTAGGACTCCGCCCTTTCACGGCGGTAACCGGGGGTCGAATCCCCTAGGGGACGCCACTTACTTCGGTAAGTAACTCGGTTAGCAAGAGATTAAACAGCTAAATAAAGTCCTAGTGACACATCCGTGTCCCTTCGTCTAGAGGCCTAGGACTCCGCCCTTTCACGGCGGTAACCGGGGGTCGAATCCCCTAGGGGACGCCACTTACTTCGGTAAGTAACTCGGTTAGCAAGAGATTAAACAGCTAAATAAAGTCCTAGTGACACATCCGTGTCCCTTCGTCTAGAGGCCTAGGACACCGCCCTTTCACGGCGGTAACAGGGGTTCGAATCCCCTAGGGGACGCCACTTACTTTCCATATTCTATTCCTCATCTTATTGATATTTATATTTACCTTTCTTAGTTGTTTAAGCTCAGAACTCTGCTAGCTTTTATATTAACTTTCTGTAGTTCGTTAAGTATTCATACCAATTTTTCTTAATACTTGATCCTTCAAAATAGAACACTTAATTGTGTAAATTGGTATCAAATCATATTTCACTATGATCTCAATCAGTCTTTCGGTGAAATTTCTTACGATTTTTAAGAAAGTAATAATTTATTATCTATTGCCCTTTTTAATCGAGAGCGAGCTATGACAAAAGGTAGAGCTGATTACACAGGAAAAGAGAATGATTATCCAAGTTCTTACAATCTACTTTCAACGACAAACGTAAAAGGTCAGATAAAATATGCGAATTCGCAGTTTTGTGAAGTTGCAGGGTTTTCACTTAGTGAGTTAGAGGGGAAGCCCCATAATATCGTTAGGCATCCAACAATGCCTAAAGCCGCTTTCAAGAACCTATGGGATTATATCGAAGCGGGCAAACCTTGGATGGGAATGGTTAAAAACCGCTGCAAGAATGGCGATCACTATTGGGTTAATGCTTTTGTCACTCCTATTAAAGATGCATCTGGTAAGACTGTCGAATATCAATCAGTGAGGACAAAGCCGAGCCGGGAGGTCGTTAACCGTGCAGAGGAAATCTACACTGATTTAAATAATGGTGTGTCACCAAGTAAATTTACTCGTGCCTCTTGGTCTTTGTCAGCTCAAATGATGGCAATAATCATTGTTTTCTATGCCCTAACCATGTTGATCTCAACTTTATCATCACCTTGGAATTACCTCGCTGAAACTTTGCTTACTCTTGCTGTATTATTTATTACTTATTCTCGCCTTGCTCCAGTGCGGTCGCTCAGCGAAAAGGCAAAAAAAATATACGATAACCCTCTGATGCAAAAAGTGTATCTTAATAAGGTTAATGATGTCGCTTCTATAGAGCTTGCTTTACTCGCTAGAGAATCCGAGCTTCGGGCTGTGCTTGGGCGTGTTAAAGATGCTAGCGCTACCGTTTCAGAGTACGCAACCAAAACGATGCAAGAATGCAAAACGAGTTCTGATATTTTAAATCGACAGCAAGCGCAAACCGGCTCCTTAGCAACAGCCATTAATCAGATGTCGGTGTTGATTGGTGAAATCGCCTCTAATACTAATAATGCAGCGCAGCAATCCGAAGCGGCGCTTGAATCCGTTGTGAAAGGCAACAAAGCCGTTGATGACAATATGGAAAATAATTATGCCTTATCGGAAGAGTTATCTCGCACGCAAAAAGATATAGAAGATCTTAATGCGCAAACAGTTAACATCGAAGGGGTTGTTGACGTGATCCGTGGGATCTCCGAGCAAACCAACTTACTTGCTTTAAATGCCGCTATAGAGGCTGCTCGTGCAGGTGAACAAGGTAGAGGATTTGCGGTTGTTGCTGATGAGGTGAGAGCGCTTGCGCAAAGGACACAAGATTCGACAGCCGAGATTAATGGTATTATTGCCGATCTGAGGCAACGAGCAGAGCGGGCGGTTACTGCCATTCAAAGTGGAGTAGAGCGCTCCTCTGAATGTGTAGTAAAGGCAGAGGGAACGAAAGTGAGCCTTGAAACGATCAACACAATAGTAAATGAAATATCAGGTTTGAACTATCAAATTGCGACATCGACAGAAGAAATGTCGAGTGTTTCTAATGAGCTTAACGCAAATGCAGTGACAATTTCAGGTCTTGCGGATGAGTCTATGGAAAGTGCGCGTAAAACGCATGAAACGATGAAAAATACAGAGCAGGCTTTAGAAAATCAAGAGGTGCTTGTCGAGCAGTTTATTCGAAAATTAAACAGTGCCCACCGTTGAGTAGATAACTTAAAGTAATACAGTACTTACCTTGTTGTGTATGGGAGAAGTGTAATCAGAGCTATCTAGCTCTGATTAATAATAGTAGTAAACGGAGCGGACCTAATACCAATTGCATTAATTCTCCAGCCAATTTGAAGGGGGAGATGCCATATTAGTGCCGTCAAAAATAGCTCTGTTAATTAATTGGTATAATTAAACGCTGTAGCCGTCTTCAACCCCTTTCACAGCATAGGCTACTGCGTCATGAGCATGAAGAGATTCGTAATGGTTTATCTTCACATAGAAATCTAAATAAGTTTGCTGGTTTAGCAATGCTTTTAACTTCCTAGCTGCATCTTCACAAAACATTAGGTTTTGGCCATTTAGGCGCGCAAACTCTTGCTCATCTTCTCGTTTTACGGCGGCTTGAACGGGAGTTTTCAACTCGTTTTCAACCAACTCGATCAGATCTAAAATTTCAAACTCAGCACTATTATCTGTAAGCTTAACTTTTACATTTGCAATCGAGCGCTGAGAATGGGGTGTTGCAACGATCCCTTCTGTGCTACCTAGCCAGTTATGCACACTATGGAAATCTAATTGTTTACCATCGAAAGCTTGTTGGAAAGCGTTTTGGATCAGTTGACGAGACAGTGCTGCCGAACAGGGGCAAGTCGATGAGTAAGCAACGTCAAGCGCCAGTTCTAGCTTGTAAATACCGTTTATCAGCGTCGCATCAAGGGTAATTGGGTATGATTTCCATCCCATTTTTTTACTTAAAAGCGAAGGGCGTCTGATAGGCAATTCAAACTGCAGGGTTACTTTTGCACCTGTACTTAAGTCGCTATGCGTACTTAAAAAGTTATCTAACAACTGCTTTAGAGTTTTTGGTGTAAGTACTTGCTCACAAGAAAGCGTGTCAAGAGCAAGAAAGAGGCGTGACATGTGAATGCCTTTTGCGTCTTCTTTTTGCAAATTAACAAAAGCATCGGCTTTGGCTGTAACAGTAACTTGATTTAGGCCTTTGCTTTCTAATACTAAAGGCAACTCTATGTTACCCATGCCTACCCAGTCTAAAGTTCCTGTTTGTAACGCACTAGCACTGTGTGCAATGTCTGGCATGTTATTTTGCATCGACGCTCTCTTTTCTCACGACTTAAAAAACGGGCATATTACACGAAATCAGATTAAGTTGGGATGGTGAGCTTAAATCTATCCGCACTAAATTAGATGATTTGTGCATTTAGTGATACAGAGTCTCATGTCCGTTATCTATCGTTCTGCTTAGTGTGTATGAAAATGAGTGAATGATCTGACCTCGCAATTTCTATACTCGCTTATTACTAGGGCTTTTGTATAATATTTACTTTGAGGGCTTGAAAAGCAATTCAGTCAGGCTCAAGCGGTAGAATATAAACTTGCCTGACAAGTGTTTAATAATGGTGAAGTAATAATATGACAGAAAATTCGTTTGGCTCATGGGCTCGAATTTTATCAAACTTGGTAGAAAAATACGGTAACAAGCGGGCGTTTGCCATCGCTTATGCTTTTACGCTCTTCGTTGCAGTTATTCTATCTTGCATGTTTTACTATGTTGCATTAGGTGTAGTTGAAATTGTTGATATATCGGCACTCTTTTTCTTAACCGCTGTTATTGCGCCCGCTCTCATCATGATGTCCGTCGCAGCAATGCGAGAGGTACACTCATCTAAGGCCTATTTGGAGTCGGCAACACAACAAGAAAAGATGCTGAATCAAACACTAAAAGACAATATTAATCGTTTAAATAGTGAGATTGACGAGCGTAAAATTGCTTTGCATGCTAAACACCGTGCGATAGATGAATTAAGAAAAGAAATTGCAGAACGTAAAAAGACCCAACAAGAACTTGCGCAGCAAGGTATGTTACTGCGAAGCATTGTTGATTCATCTCCTGATCTGTTCTATTACCGCGATGAAAACGGTGTATTCGCAGGCTGTAACAAGATGTTCGAATTAGTGATGGGCAAAAGCAGTGAAGAACTAATTGGTAAATCAGTCGAACAAATATATTCAGAGCAATATCTTCCAAAAGTACTTGAAACAGATAGCCAGGTATCAGAAACACAGCAACCATTAACACTTGACGTAGAGTATCCTGTTGAAGGCGAACCTCGTTGGTTTGAAATGCGCAAGCTGCCATTTATCAATGATAAAGGTGAATATATAGGCTTGTTGGCCTTTGGCCGTGATATTACTAGTCGTAAAGAAGCCGAGCAGGCGTTAGAAACTGCGTATAAGGATAAAGGTAAGTTTATTGCTACGCTAAGTCATGAATTAAGAACCCCGCTCAATGGTATTGTGGGTCTGACGCGCATGATGTTAGACACCGATCTGACTGCGCAACAAAAAAGCTGGTGTAATACCGTGTTTTCAAGCGCGGAGACGCTTGGCAATATTTTTAACGACATCATTGATTTAGATAAAATTGATAGGGAGCAGCTAGATATAGCAACGGACAGTATCAATGTCTCTGATTTTATAAACGATGTAGTCAACTTTGCAGGTCTAATTGCCGACCAGAAGGGCTTAGAATTTACTATTAATCGTTCTGGAATCTTAGACGTTTATGCGTTACTCGATCCGACACGTCTACGTCAGGTACTCTGGAATCTAATTAATAATGCAGTGAAGTTTACCCACAAGGGGAATGTTACGCTGGAATGCCGCCGCGAGAATCGAGATGATGGACCATGGCTGACAATTAGCGTTATAGATACAGGTATGGGAATATCTGAAGATCAGCTTGAGCGGATCTTTGAGATGTATTACAAGGCTCCTGATGCGTCGGGCAGCAATGCGATTGGCTCGGGCATTGGCCTTGCGGTTACTAAAGCCCTAGTTCAGGCTATGAAAGGAACGATAGCGGTTACTAGCCAAGAAGGTAAGGGGAGTCGTTTTGATGTTGAGATCCCGTTACAGCTATGTAATGCACCGAAAGAACAAAGTTACGCTGGTAGAAGCTTGTACATTTTACTTGTTGAGGATGTGCCGTTAAACGCTGAAATTGCAACAAATCTATTAGAACAGCGAGGGCATGAAGTTATTTGGGCTGAAACTGGCGAGGACGCTCTCTCGTTTGTTGAAACTGAGGATGACCTAGATCTCATTCTTTTGGATATGCAGTTACCAGATATCAATGGTGATGTTGTCGCGCGCCAAATAAGAGAAGACAGCCACTTTGATCACTTACCAATTGTTGCCTTAACTGCAAACGTCAGAAGCGCCAAGCAAGAGCTTGAGGGGATTAATGTCCAGGGAGCTTTGGCCAAACCAATAAATACTACTAAGCTCGACAAAATGCTCGCTGAGTTATTTGGAATTGAGGCACAGAAAAACAAACAAAGTATCGATATTCGAGAAGCGTTATCACAACCTGAGTACTCCGATTTAGATATAGAGACCATTTGCGACTTTGTTGAGTCTATGGGGGCTGCTGCATTTCAAAGAAGCTGTGACCTATTTACTAAGCTCAGTCCTAAGTACTGTCAAGAGCTCAGAGAAGCTGTTGCACAAAATGATATCGAGGAATATGGTGCGGTTGCACATAAAGTTAAAGGTGCTGCTGGTTCGGTAGGGTTGCAACTTGCACAATTACAAGCAAAGAAAATGGAATTAGAATCAGAAGGGAAAGAGGAAGAGACGCTATTGAATTGGGTTTCTGAGTTAGAGGCAAAAATAGAAGAAGGGCAAGAAGCCCTTCATCCATTAATTGCAAAACTCGCTGAAGATTAGTAAAAACGATTATTGAGCGTCGAGTTTACCAATGAAACGGTAACCTTCACCGTGAATTGTACTAATTAATTCAGGCGTATTGTTATCAGTTTCGAAATGCTTACGAATACGACGAATAGTAACGTCAACAGTACGGTCATTTGCACGAAGTTCACGACCAGTCATGTGCTTGATAAGCTGCTCACGGCTAAAGATGCGGCCAGGCGAATCTAGCATTAGACGAAGTGCACGATATTCACCTTTTGGTAGACGCTTCGAGTCACCTGTTGGAGATGTTAAACAGCGACTGTTTTCATCTAACTCCCAACCATTAAAAGTAATAACGCCGTTGCTATCAATTGTTGACTCTTCTGCAGACGTGCCAGTACGAGAGATTAGGTTGCGAGCACGAATTGTTAGTTCACGCGGGTTAAATGGTTTTGTGATGTAATCATCAGCACCAATCTCAAGACCAAGAATGCGGTCAACATCATTGTCACGACCTGTTAGGAAAATAAGGCCGATGTTTTTCTTCTGGCGTAATTCACGCGCCAAAATTAAACCATTTTTACCAGGAAGGTTGATATCCATGATTACAAGGTTTACATCATCATTTGATGTCAACTTGTCATGCATGTCATCGCCATCAATGGCTTCGATTACTTTGTAACCTTCCGCTTCAAATAAACTAACGAGGTTCAGTCGAGTTACGTCTTCATCCTCTACAATTAGAATGACTGGCGTTTGCATTATTAATTAACCTTTTCGGAATATATAATTTACAATGTGTCCGGACTTATATAATAAATCCGAATATTTACGATTATAGGAGCTTATCCAATTGTTAACAAGTAAAATCAGTTGGGATGAAACTTGGATACGGCAAGCAGCCTTGAGCGCACGATGAAGTACTGTTTTTCTAGTGCTTGCTTATTTATATACAGTCGAATTTTGCTCCCTTCTTGGACCAAAGAAGCAATCCCGCCTCTTTCTAAAAACTCAATACTTTCGCCCACGGTCAACATGTTTGACTCTATTGTATCGGTCCAAGCGGACAGTATATCATTTTCGCTAGTTTCATCAATGTATGTGATATCGCAAGCGCTGGAAAGTTCCCTATAGCTCCACGTTTTTTTTGCTTCTACGAGCTCAATGGGTTTACCTCGCACATTTAGCTTTGTTGCACTTTTTAGTTCAGCAGCTGGCCCTGATTCAAGTGAGTAGAAGCAAAATTGAATACTGGTTTTTGTGTTTTCGTCGGGAAACTCGACGAATTTTGCCATCTGATAGAGAAAAGCAGAACGAACCTGATCTGGTGATTTTGCAGTTGTATTTAAGGAGACAAATAAAAGCAAAATAACTAGATTAATCAACCTCATTTTAGATTACCCGACAGAGGAAGAGTTATAATAAATTTAGCACCTTGGCTAAATTCTTCATCTAAAGTGATCGAGCCTCCAAGTGCTTGGGTTACCAAGTTATAAACCAAATGCATACCTAGGCCGCTTCCGCCCTCACCTCTACGAGTTGTGATAAACGGATCGAAGATGCGCTTTTTAATTGCTTTGGGTACACCCATTCCGTTGTCGGCATACTCAATAGCAAGTTGCCCCATTGATGGTTTCACAGTAATTGCAATGCTATTGTTTTGTTGATCTTTAAAACCATGGAGTAAGGAATTGGATATAAGCTGCTCTAATACTTGTTGTAATGGTCCCGCTTTACTTTCGATTGCAAGTCCAGAGTCACAGTCAATAGTCACTTCAGGTTGTTTTGTGGAGAGTTCAGCTCGCATAGATGCTACGACTTCAGTAAGCAGGTTTGACAAATCTATTTGTGAATTCACTTCTAGATCCTGGCTTACGGCAAGGCGCTTAAAGCTAGAAACCAGCTCAGCCGCTCGGTTCAGGTTGCGGTAGATGAGATCAAGATTTTCAATTCCATCGTTAACAAAGCGCTCTAACTGCTTGGAGGTCAGAGACTTTGTTTGAAACGCTTCGCGAATATCGGATAATTTGTCTCTTAACAACGTAGAGCCTGTGATACCCAAACCGATAGGGGTATTTACCTCGTGGGCAACACCTGCCACCATTTGCCCCAGCGAAGCCATTTTCTCGTTCTCGATGATTTGGTTCTGGTATTGATGCATACGCTCTAAAGCGTTCAGCAGTTCTTGGTTAGCCTCTCTCAGCGCAATTGTGCGTTGATTCACTTTTTCTTCCAAGCTCTGGTTGAGCTGTTTTATTTCTTGTTTATCCGCTTTATGACGCTCAAGTTGATTTTCGGTGCGAGCTAACATGATATTTAAGTTATTTGCTAATACGTTTAGTTCAGAAATATTGCTGCCAGGCGCTCTTGCACTGTAATTATGATTTTTTGAAACGTCCTGCAATAGTGCTGAGAGTTCTTCAATTGGCGTCGCTATACGCTTTTGGATCCCCCTTGAAACTAGCAATACGAGGAGGAGTACGAATAAGGTGAGCGCGATATCTACCAAGATTTTTTTATTTATATAGTTTGAGAGCCTTTCTAAGCCACCGCGGACATAAACATAACCTTCAATATTCCCCTCATAAATTACAGGTTTAATCAATTCAATGTAGTCTTCTGAGACCTTCGGGGTTTTTAACTCTTCAATTTGATTAACCTTTAGCGGTACTGGTGGTGTTCGACTGGCGTTGTAACTGGTAAAAAATACAGGACTGTTGGTTACGTCATCCATGGCATAGATATGGATGTTTTTGATGATATCCACTTGTTGAAAAGACTTTAGACGTGCATCTTCAGTTTTTCGATCATCGAATAAAATTGTGATCTGAGAATTGAACGCAACGATGTCGGCTATCATCTCTATTTTATTGATGATCAGTTGTTTTTGCTCTTTTACATCAAGGTAAGTGGAAATAGATATGGATAAAGAGAGGCACAGCGCGGTTACAAGCATCACTGCGCTGATCAATACTTTTCTTATGCTTGTTTTGGTTAATTGCTTACTCATTCTTATTCCAGCTGTATGATCAGCCTTAGCTGCGGCTACAGAGCTTTTGAGATCCAATAACTCATTATAATAAAGTAGAGCAAATCTTTGAAAATGAAAAGATAAAAGGTGGGTTTGAGTTAAGGTTTACTTGATATAAGCAAGTAAACCTTAAGGTTAGTAAACTACTGCGCTTTATAGATGGCGAATTTAGTGTTTTTAGTGACAACTTCAAACTGTTCAAACTGAGCTTCTAAAATAGGTGGGTATTTTAAGAAGCTATTTGCTACTAACTGAATATTAGACTTGGTATCCATATGACGCTTAATGTTATGTAGAAATTGCTCAGCGATGTCATAGTCTGTTGAAAGGCCTGTATGAAATGGTGGATTGCTTAAAATAAGGTTAAATTTACCATTCAATTCACTTAAACCATCACTAAGCAACAAAGTTGCACTAAGGTTGTTTAAAGCTAAAGTCTGCTGTGTGGCAAACAGCGCAAGCGCATTGACATCTAAACAGGTGAATTTAAGTGTTGGGCTGTTCAATAAGGCGTAGCAGGCAATAAGCCCAGCACCGCAGCCAAAATCTAACACTTTACCTTTATAGGGAAGGGTGACATTTTCTAGTAATAGTCGAGTACCAGCATCGAGCTTCCCATGATTAAATACACCAGGCAAACTTGCTGCAGTAAACTCGGTCTTGGCGATACGCACTGAAAATGTCTGTACATAATGGCTTACGTCAAAACTTGGGTTGGCAGTAAGCTGATCAAACTCATACAAAATGCAGTGTTTTGCGCTTTCTAATTTATAACAGTGTGCAGCGTGTTCTTTAAGTTGCTTTTCTGCACTTTTCACCCCACTTTTGTTTTCGCCAACAACGAGTAACCTAGTTTCAGCCGTGCTCAAGTGACGAATATTGTCAAACACCATTTGCGCTTCAGGTTTTGACTTAGGGTAATAATAAATAACTAAATCAATATCTTGCAATTGCGGTAGTTGATGATCTACATAGTTCTTAACATCGGCGATTTTATCGGCGTGAAGGTGGTTTGCAAAATCGAAACTAAACACATGAATTGCCGAACTTGGATTGAGCGCTTTTAATTCACGTAGGAAGCCATCGCGCTGATGGTTAATAACCAGAATATTGTTGGCAATAAGCTCTTCTTCATTACGAAGTAGTAATAAACTCGGGTTGGTAAACTGCAACGCTAGCTCCTAGTGAATGTACTCAAATAGATGGGCAATGAAGCAGCCTGATGAGCCGCTCCATTATAAAGAGGGGTTGTTTAGCTAATACGCTCGAACATTAAGTCCCAAACGCCATGTCCTAAACGATGGCCTCGTTGCTCAAACTTAGTAAGCGGTCTAAAGTCTGGGCGAGGAACATAGTCATTGCTTTGCGACTGGTTTTTATAACCAGGTGCTGCACTCATCACTTCAAGCATATGTTCGGCATAGTTTTCCCAGTCAGTTGCCATATGGAACACACCACCGACTTTAAGCTTTTGGCGTATTTTGTCAGCAAATTCAAGTTGTACAATGCGGCGTTTGTGGTGACGCTTTTTATGCCATGGATCTGGAAAGAATAGCTGTAATTTAGCAAGGCTGCCATCAGCGATACAATCCGCTAAGATTTCAACTGCATCATGTTCAAAAACACGTAAGTTAGTGATGCCTTGCTCATCTGCATCCATCAAACAAGCACCTACACCTGGACGGTGTACTTCTATGCCAATAAAGTTTTGTTGTGGGTTATTTTTTGCCATCTCAACGAGAGATTTACCCATACCAAATCCAATCTCAAGAACGACTTCATTGCTGTTACCAAAAACTTCAGTAAAGTCTAGCAAACCTTGTTGGTGTTCCAGTCCCATTGTTGGCCAGCATTTTTCTAGCGATGCTGCTTGGCCTTTTGTAAGACGTCCTTCACGCTTAACAAAGCTACGCACTTTTCTGATGTACTTGCCTTCTTCCTGCGCCTGTTCGAGCGCACTTTTGCTTGATTCGTTCATGGTCATTTCTATGCTCGTGAAAATGGTCGCACATTATCGTCATTCAGTTGGCAATAAACAAGTATAGAGTGAAATTTTACGTGGTGACTA
Organism: Pseudoalteromonas piscicida; assembly: GCF_000238315.3. Lineage (NCBI taxonomy): Bacteria > Pseudomonadati > Pseudomonadota > Gammaproteobacteria > Alteromonadales > Pseudoalteromonadaceae > Pseudoalteromonas > Pseudoalteromonas piscicida. The sequence continues at coordinate 2,473,122 of NZ_CP011924.1, read as the reverse complement.
TTAAAGCAATTGTGATTACACTGGCGGCTTTTGTAGCAAGTACTAGTCAAGTTTATGAAAGTTAGCCAGCAACAAGCTAAGTGGTTTGGTGAGCAAGTTGTGTCTTGGTATCACCTTCATGGTAGAAAAACACTGCCGTGGCAACTCGGAAAAACACCGTATAAAGTATGGATTTCTGAGGTGATGTTACAGCAGACTCAAGTCACTACAGTTATTCCTTATTTTGAGCGCTTTATGGCGCGCTTCCCAACGGTAATTGCGTTGGCCGATGCACCGGAAGATGAAGTGTTACACCATTGGACTGGGCTTGGTTATTACGCCAGAGCAAGAAATCTTCATAAAGCTGCAAAGGTGATCAGAGATAGCTATAAGGGTGAATTCCCACAAACATTAGAAGCGGTGATGGACTTACCGGGCATTGGTCGCTCTACCGCAGGTGCGATACTCTCTCTTGCGCTTGGTCAGCATCATCCAATACTCGATGGTAATGTTAAGCGAGTACTGGCTAGGTTTTATATGGTTGAGGGCTGGTACGGAGTAAAGAAGGTCGAAAATCAGTTATGGTCTTTGAGTGATGCCGTCACGCCAAGCGGTGATGTAAGAGCGTTTAATCAGGCTATGATGGATTTAGGTTCAGGCGTATGTACCAGAAGTAAGCCCAACTGTGATGTTTGCCCACTTGTTGAGGAATGTTCAGCGTTCAAAAATAATCGGGTTAAAGAGTTTCCGAACCCTAAACCCAAAAAAGAGAAACCAAAAAAGCGTACTCACCACTTAATTATTAAATGTGATGGTAAAGTGCTGATGGAGAAGCGCCCTTCGAGTGGAATATGGGGGGGTTATTCGGCTTTTTTGAGTTTGCAGAGCAAGATGAGTTAGACGCGTTTATTAAACAGCAAGAACTTAAACTTGAATGTACAAATACACTTGAACCCTTTGTGCATATTTTTACGCATTTTGAGTTAACTATTACCCCCGTGGTTGTAGAAGTAAAAAGCATGCCAGATTGTGTGCATGATCAGCAATTGCTGTGGTTCGATACTCATAATCCACCAGAGGTTGGGCTTGCTGCGCCGACTAAAAAGTTGGTTAAAGTATTAACCGCAATAGGGTAAACTGACGCTATCACTGGTGCTGACTCTCATTGAGTGCACGATTAAAATTGAAGAGGTAGATACTCATGGCACGTACGGTATTTTGTCAAAAGTTACAAAAGGAAGCGCCTGGACTGGATTTTCAACTGTATCCAGGAGAAGTTGGTGAACGTATATTTAATAACATCTCTAAAGAAGCTTGGCAGCAATGGCAACACAAGCAAACCATGCTAATTAACGAAAAGCATCTTAATATGATGGATCCTGAGCATAGGCAAATGCTTGAAGAGCAGATGGTCGGCTTTTTGTTTGAAGATAAAGAAGTCGAAATTGAAGGCTACAGGCCACCAGAAAAATAAAGGTCGCATCAGCGACCTCAGATTGATGATAAACCCCGCTTTTTTAAGCGGGGTTTATTTTTCCCAGTTGTTGGAGCAGTTTTCTCTGCCGTAAGTTTCAGCGTTGGTTTTTTGTGTTGGCTAGGCTAATTATTGTGATTTGGTGTGTCCAAGATCGTTTTGAGGGCTTTTAGGGGGAGTTTTCGAGGTTTTTGCTAGTGTGCAGCCATGAGCGCCATTTTCTTCATATTTTGACATGCCGCTGCTAACAAGCACTGCGCGGTCACTTTTGACAGACCTCTATATCTGCAGTAGCGATGTCCATGATGTTGTTTCGCATCAGCGAAGCTTCTTTCCACCGTTTCGGCTCGTCGTCGATAGAGCTTTTTACCCCAGTCGCTCAGCCTAATCGCATTGGCGTTTTCTACGCTCGATTGCCAAACATGCCGCGTTATAACTTTGGTTTGATTTTTACTGGCTGTACATTGATTTCTGACTGGACAGCGTCCACATTTGCTCGGGTCGGAATGATAGTGACGATAGCCTGTTCGGCTTGTTGTTTTGTAGATTAGAGTTTCACCTTGCGGGCACAGGTAAGTATCTGTATCGGCTTGATATTGATACTCACGTTTGGCGAAGTAGCCTTTCTTTTTATTTGGTCTTCGATACCCCAGCACGCCAACTAATTGCCTTTCTTCCAGATTGTGGCATACCGCGGCGGTAAAATAGCCTGCATCTAGCCCAACCGCGATAGGGTTGAGTGCAAAGGTATCGAGCGCTCTGTCGAGTCGACTGATAATAGGTTGTGAGTCATGGACATTGCCTGCGGTGGCGTGTGTATCAACAATAATGCCGTGTTTACCATCCACAATTCGATGGTCTAGATAGAAGAACCCTTTTGGCTTTTCATCCCGTACCATAAACCCGCTATCTGGGTCGGTGCGGCTGACTTTGGTTGGTTTTGTGCAAGTTGTTTCTTCCTTACACTTCAGGGGCTTTTTTCCTTCATCCTCCCGGTCTTGCAGTACTGCTTCGTTCAATTGCTCTACATACACTGAAGGACTGACTTTTAAGTCTTCTATGTCATAGCGCTTTTTATTGGCATTGGCTTTGAGGTGTGTACTGTCAGCAAATAAGCTATAGCCACCTATGAGTTTTTGTTTCATCGCTTGGCGGACAATGTTATCGAAGATGGATTGATAAATATTGCTGTCTTTAAAGCGCTTTATGCGGTTTTGGCTTAGCGTCGAGTGGTGGATGACATCTTCAGTTAGTCCCATACCTAAAAACCAACGATATGCGACATTGACTTGGATTTCCTTAATCAAGCGACGCTCGCTTTGAATGCCAAACAGGTATCCAAGAAATAAAATCTTGAACATTCGCACTGGGTCAACCGCTGGGCGACCATTGTTTTTACAGTAGAGATGGGCGACTTCATCGCGGATGAATTCGAAATCAATCGCAAGGTCAATCAGGCGAACTAAATGGTCTTTTGGAACCAATTGGTCGATAGCGACCATTTCTAGTTCATATTGCTGAGGGGTTTTGTCTTTAAGCATGGTGAACTCCCTAAACTCACTACGCTTATTAGATCAAAGGGCTAGATCTGTGTCCAGCCCTTTTTCAACAGTCTGAGGTCGCATCAGCGACCTTTTTATAGCTCATAAACTGGCTAGGGGACGATTAATACTCTCTATCCACTGAAAGTTTAGCAAGTCCTATCAGTGCTTCTTTGTGCACTGAGTCAGGTAAAATGCTCAATTGTGCAATCGCTTTTTGGGCTTCTTCTTGGGCTTTAGCCATCGTGAAGTCAAGTGCTTTGGTCTCGGCTAGTGTTGCTAAAATATCTTCAAGATAATCAAGTCCATTACCACTTTCTATTGCAGTTCTGATCTGAGCTGTTTGCTGAGCATTTGCATGCTGCATTGCATAAATAAGCGGAAGCGTAGGTTTACCCTCGGCGAGATCATCGCCAATATTCTTGCCCAGCAATTCTGCGTTAGCACTGTAGTCAAGAATATCGTCTACAAGTTGGAAGGCTGTGCCTAAATGCATACCGTAAAGCTTAAGTGCAGTTTTAATTTCGTCTGATTGCTCTAACACTACAGCGGGTAGTAAAGTTGCAGCTTCAAAAAGCTTTGCCGTTTTGCTGTAGATAACCTGCATATAACTCTTTTCAGTTGTATCTGGGTCATTACAGTTCATTAGCTGTAACACTTCGCCCTCAGCGATAATATTGGTTGCATCCGCTAGGATCTGCATGACTTCCATATTGCCAAGACCAACCATCAACTGGAATGAACGAGTGTAGATAAAGTCACCGACTAATACGCTTGCGGCATTTCCAAATTCAGCATTTGCAGTCGGTTCTCCACGGCGCAGTAATGACTCATCAACCACGTCATCGTGGAGTAAGGTTGCTGTGTGAATAAACTCTACAATTGTCGCTAGTGTGATGTGTTTATCACCTTCGTAACCTAATGCTCGTGCAGCCAAAAGGGCTAACATTGGGCGGATGCGTTTTCCTCCGCTATTTACAATGTATAAACCTAGCTGTTTTACAAGTGCAACATCAGATTGCATTTGTTGATGTATAAGTTGGTTGACGTCAAGCATATCTTGCTCAACCAAATTTTGGATAGTTTTTATATCCATTGCGCTCCGAGCCAATCTATTAACCGAAAATGAATAAACTCGGCGATTGTACTACAAAAAAATCATCGACTCGATAAATTGTCGTAGTTGCTTATAAAAAAACGTTTTTATGCTTACTTTTTGTGCTTTTAATGGTCGCGTAATGGGTGAAATAGGTACAGTGAAATCTCATTTGGCACTGTATTAGGTAAACTATAGATTCGCCTTTTGTCTGATGAATTGAGAGAAAAAAGAGCTTGGCTTTGACATTTTTTTGACTAGAATAGGGGAAAATATTTGATTGCCCTCATACGAGCTAAATTTTATTCACTTTCTTCAAATTTGCTCTTGCGCCAAGATACGCATTAGCGTAAACTTCGCGCCCTATTGAAGAATATTAAGTTGCGTCGATTTGAGGGCGCACAGACGGAGTTAATTATGTACGCGGTTTTCCAAAGTGGTGGTAAACAGCACCGTGTGACTGAAGGTCAAACAATTCGTTTAGAAAAGCTAAACGTTGAAACTGGTGCAGCAGTTGAATTTGATTCAGTACTTCTAATTGCTGATGGTGAAAAGATCGAGATCGGTGCACCGTTTGTTAACGGTGGTAAAATTACAGCTGAAGTTGTATCTCACGGTCGTGGCGAGAAGATTAAGATTGTTAAGTTTAGACGTCGTAAGCATTCTCGTAAGCAGATGGGCCACCGTCAGTGGTTCACTGAAGTTAAAATCACTGGCATTAGCGCTTAATTTTTAGAGGTACAGAAAGATGGCACATAAGAAGGCAGCTGGTAGTACTCGTAACGGTCGCGATTCAGAAAGTAAACGCTTAGGTGTTAAACGTTTTGGTGGCGAATCAGTTCTAGCGGGTAGCATCATCGTTCGTCAACGTGGTACTAAGTTCCACGCTGGTTCTAACGCAGGTATCGGTAAAGACCACACAATCTTCGCAAAAGCAGACGGTAAAGTTGTTTTTGAGCAGAAAGGTCCTTTAAACCGTAAATACGTTAGCATCGTTGCTGAGTAATCGGTATTAAATACTAAAAAACCCCGCTTAGGCGGGGTTTTTTGTTTTCAGCACATCAATTACCAAATTAGCTATATCAAGGCGTATTAATACAATTGGTATTAGGAGCGATTTGTCGCTGCTGCTATAATGGTGTAGTGAATTCAGACAGAGTTAAAGAGTTTAAACCATGAAGTTTGTCGATGAAGTAGAGATTAGAGCGGAAGCCGGAGATGGGGGCAGTGGTGTCGTTTCATTCCGCCGCGAAAAGTTTGTGCCAGATGGTGGCCCAGACGGTGGTGATGGTGGCGATGGCGGTAGTGTATTCCTGCAGGCTGATGAAAATTTAAATACGCTTATCGACTATCAGTTTGAACGCTTTCACAGGGCTGAGCGTGGTACCAACGGTCAAGGCCGTAATTGTACCGGTAAAAAGGGTCAGGACTTAGTACTTAAGGTACCAGTTGGTACAAGAGTTACAGATGTCGATACTGAAGAGTGTTTAGGTGATTTGACCAAAAATGGACAAAAGCTGATCGTGGCGAAAGGTGGGTATCATGGCCTTGGTAATACGCGTTTTAAGTCAAGTACTAATCGCGCACCAAGACAGAAAACGCTGGGTACTCAAGGTGAAGTTCGTAACCTTCGCTTAGAATTAATGCTGCTTGCAGACGTCGGTTTGTTAGGTCTGCCAAATGCTGGTAAATCTACGTTTATCCGCAGTGTATCTGCTGCTAAACCAAAAGTCGCTGACTATCCATTTACCACGCTAGTGCCCAATTTAGGTGTTGTAAGACCTGAAGCGAGCAAGTCATTTGTAATTGCTGATATCCCAGGCCTAATTGAAGGTGCAGCTGACGGTGCAGGCCTTGGTATTCGTTTCTTAAAGCACTTAGAGCGCTGTCGAGTGTTATTGCACATTATTGATGTGATGCCGGTTGACGGTAGTGATCCTGTTGAGAATGGCTTCGCTATTATTAACGAACTGCATCAATACAGCCCTAAATTAGCGGAAAAGCCTCGTTGGTTAGTGCTAAATAAAGTGGATTTATTGCTTGAAGAAGAAAGAGAAGAAGTATGCGCTCGTATTGCTGAAGAGCTAGACGCAGAAAACTTTTATATGATCTCTGCTGCAAACAAGTTAAATACGCAACCTTTGTGCTTTGATATCATGAACCTTCTTGAAAGCATGCCAAAAGATAAATTCGAAGAAGAGCAGCAAGAAGAAGTTGAATTTAAGTGGGACACATACCACAGACATGCAACTAAAAATGATAAGAGCGACGATGATGACTGGGATGATTGGGATGACGACGACTACGATGTTGAAGTTATTTACGAGCGTTAAGTTACATTGAATTTATTCTAAGAGGCCCATATATGGGCCTTTTTTATGTCTATTTAAGCGGTATATTACTTCAACTCAGTATTCTCGCCGCAATTGTGTTGAAGATGATATACTAATCAACCTGAACTCGGGATAACAACTTGTTCTCTAGCAGCTGTTATCCCTTACTACTGCGTTAAATTTGCTTGCAATAGGCCAGCTATTGACGCACAAATTTGCCTTGTATTAAGAAATAACTTCTGGCTAGAGTGATACTACGCTTTTGAGCTTAGTGATTTTAGTGGATTAACTTACTTCTTATCCCGAGTCAGGTTAACCAAACATCTTACATGCTAATTGTGTGTATAAACTAATACTAAAATACTATAAAGGTGCGTTGTGGTAATTTCAATGATAGCTGCGATGGCAAATAACCGTGTTATCGGAAAAGATAACGATATGCCGTGGCACTTACCTGCAGATCTTCAACATTTCAAAAAGGTTACGCTAGGTAAACCTGTGATTATGGGCCGAAAGACATTTGAGTCTATTGGTAGGCCTCTTCCTGGTCGTAGAAACATAGTGATATCCAGAAATCTTGACTATACTCAAGAAGGTATTGAAGTCCTCGCTTCACCTGAAGCCGCACTTAGTGCTGTTAGGGGTTGTGACGAAATTATGATAATTGGCGGTGGTCATATATATGACATATTTCTGCCTTATGCTCAGCGGCTCTATTTGACCTTCATCGATTTAGAAGTTGAAGGAGATACTCAATTTCCGGACTACGAGCAAGTTGCTGAATGGGAAGTGCTTGAAACTGAGTGTAACGAACCTGATGAAAGAAATAACCATAGTTATAAATTCGTAACTCTGAACAAAAAACTATGAGTTTCTTGCTAACAATTGTTTAGGTTGCTAAAATATAGCCAGTTATATGCTACGAATAAAGTATTAAAGGGTCTGTGTAATGAAATTAACTACCGTGCTACTGTCAGCTTCTATCGCTGTTGCAGCTTTTTCTTTCAGCAAACCAGTAAGTGCAAACGATCAGTTGGCGCTTTCTATATGTGAATATATCGCAGCGGACGATAAAAATCGCATTCGTAACGCTTTGAAAACATCACGCCTTAAAATGCGTAATGTTTACGATGCAATCCAGTGTAACGGTAACAACTTACTTAGACATGCAATTGCTAGCAACGCTGTCGATTCGGGCGAGTACATTATTAAAAGTATTCCAAAAAGCGCGTTAGAAGATGGTAAAGATTTAGCGTGGGCTGAGTCAAACCACGGTGGTTCAGCATTGATTGCTGTCATCAAAGAGCGTGCAGGCCTTTAATTGTAAAGTTTACGCAATTGTATTAAGAAATAACTTCTGGCTAGAGTGATACTACGCTTTTGAGCTTAGTGATTTTAGTGGATTAACTTACTTCTTATCCCGAGTCAGGTTAACCAAACATCTTACATGCTAATTGTGTGTATAAACTAATACTAAAATACTATAAAGGTGCGTTGTGGTAATTTCAATGATAGCTGCGATGGCAAATAACCGTGTTATCGGAAAAGATAACGATATGCCGTGGCACTTACCTGCAGATCTTCAACATTTCAAAAAGGTTACGCTAGGTAAACCTGTGATTATGGGCCGAAAGACATTTGAGTCTATTGGTAGGCCTCTTCCTGGTCGTAGAAACATAGTGATATCCAGAAATCTTGACTATACTCAAGAAGGTATTGAAGTCCTCGCTTCACCTGAAGCCGCACTTAGTGCTGTTAGGGGTTGTGACGAAATTATGATAATTGGCGGTGGTCATATATATGACATATTTCTGCCTTATGCTCAGCGGCTCTATTTGACCTTCATCGATTTAGAAGTTGAAGGAGATACTCAATTTCCGGACTACGAGCAAGTTGCTGAATGGGAAGTGCTTGAAACTGAGTGTAACGAACCTGATGAAAGAAATAACCATAGTTATAAATTCGTAACTCTGAACAAAAAACTATGAGTTTCTTGCTAACAATTGTTTAGGTTGCTAAAATATAGCCAGTTATATGCTACGAATAAAGTATTAAAGGGTCTGTGTAATGAAATTAACTACCGTGCTACTGTCAGCTTCTATCGCTGTTGCAGCTTTTTCTTTCAGCAAACCAGTAAGTGCAAACGATCAGTTGGCGCTTTCTATATGTGAATATATCGCAGCGGACGATAAAAATCGCATTCGTAACGCTTTGAAAACATCACGCCTTAAAATGCGTAATGTTTACGATGCAATCCAGTGTAACGGTAACAACTTACTTAGACATGCAATTGCTAGCAACGCTGTCGATTCGGGCGAGTACATTATTAAAAGTATTCCAAAAAGCGCGTTAGAAGATGGTAAAGATTTAGCGTGGGCTGAGTCAAACCACGGTGGTTCAGCATTGATTGCTGTCATCAAAGAGCGTGCAGGCCTTTAATTGTAAAGTTTACGCAATATGAAAAGAGCCCTTTCTAGGGCTTTTTTTATGCCTGAGTTTTCTAACAATCCTAATTAGCGCGTAATTTTTCTACCAATCTATTTTTTGATTAGAATCAGCTTCCTTCCAATTTTTGTAATAAATTTCTGCTAAGGCTCTTGAGAAATCGAGCAATCGTGCCAATACTATTGTTAAGGGTAAACGCAAAAGAAGGATTGCATATGAAGATTAATTTATCTGGCCATCACGTAGATGTAACCGATGCTGTTAAAAACCACGTTCATGAAAAGTTTGCCAAGATCGCTAACCATTTTCCGTCGTTGTTATCCCTAGACATCATCGTCAGCAAAGAACACAAACAATTTTACACGGAGATAAGTACAAACTACGCAGGTAGCCGAATATCAGTAAAAGGTGAAGACGAAGTGATGTATCCTGCTATTGCTAAAGCGTCTAAAAAGCTGGATGCAGCTTTGAAGCACCGAAAAGGTCAGTTAAAAGCCAATAAACATCAAAAGCCGGTGAGTACAACGCCACCTATTGCGCACGAGATTATTCAAGAAATGGAACTGAAATAACCTTAGTTTCAGATAAACATCAGGCCCTACGGGGCCTTTTTTGATACACTTCTCCAATCACCCTAGCTAGCCTTAATTACGAGCATATGCCAAATTACCAAGAAATTTTAGAGCAGGCTGCACAGCGAGTTCAACCGTTGTTACGCCAAGGCAAAGTTGCTAACTATATTCCCGCTTTAGCTGAGCAGCCGTTAGAACAATTTTCTGTTTCACTTCACACGGTAGATGGCGAAACATTTAGTGCTGGAGATACTGAAGCCAGATTTACAATTCAATCAGTATCTAAAGTAATGACATTGACGCTAGCATTGCAGCGCTATGGTGACGAGCTTTGGAGTCGGGTAGGGAAAGAGCCTTCGGGTACTGCTTTTAATTCCTTAACTCAGCTTGAGTTCGAAAATGGCATTCCAAGAAATCCCTTTATAAATGCAGGTGCCATTGTAACTTGTGATGCGCTGTACTCTCGTTTATCTGCTCCAATTCATACCATGCTAGAAAGCTATAGAGCGATGTCTGGTAATGATAAGCTGTGTATTAATAAGGTTGTGGCGCAGTCTGAGTATGATCACAGGTATAGAAATGCAGCGATGGCTTATTTGATGAAGTCATTTGGCAATTTTAATAATGAAGTCGAGGATGTGTTGTGGTCATATTTCAATTTTTGTGCAATAGAAATGAATACCACTGAGTTGGCGAAGTCATTTTCCTATCTGTCTAGTCAGGGTTACTGCAACTTATCAAAACAGCGGATACTAACCAAAAAACAAACCAAGCAAATGAACTCGCTGTTGTTTACGAGTGGTCTTTACGATGCAGCAGGTGACTTCGGTTATCGAGTAGGAATGCCTGGCAAGTCGGGTGTCGGGGGGGCAATAATCGCTATTGTGCCGAATCGTTTTACAATTTCGGTATGGTCGCCAGGGCTTGATAAAGTAGGTAACTCTTTGGCTGGGATCGCGGCATTAGAATACCTATCCAACGAACTTGGTACTGCTATTTTTTGATGCCAAGCTATATACACACTAGATGATATAAAAATAGCGACCGTAGTCGCTATTTTTACCAATCCTAAACAAGCTAAGAACCGTTATTGTTCCCAGTATGATTGCTCTAGTGAGTCTTCACGCTCAGGTAAGCCTCGAGATAGCCTTGGTGAATGCTGAACGAGTACCTCATAGCTTGCACGATTTGCATATTTGCTTATCTGTGCCAAAGATGAATAGGTAATTGCACTTTGTTCATGTTTTGCTGAGTTTGGTACATTCAGTTTATGGTATTCATTAGCACAAATATCATGCAGAACAGCGGCAAGGGCACAGTCACCGGCACCATTTGTGTTCTTGATGATGTCTGGTCCACCCATATAAGGAGCGGTATGGCTGTATGCTCTGATCGGCTGTTCACACTGGGCTTTTTTCATTGCGCGTGAGAATTCGTAGCGATTAAATTCAGGAATAGCGCCAGGCAGCAACGGGTATTCAGTCACACGCTTGCAGCTGTCATCAACATAACCCGCCATAAACAGCCCTTTAGGGCCAGCGGTACAAATGACCAAATCAACCCAGTCCAGTGCTTTATCTGCGGCAAGAAGTGGATCGCTAAAGCCTGTGATCGCCTCACCTTCTTCTTCGTTCATCGCAAGGATATCAACATGTTTAGCAACGAAGTCAGCCCACCATTTGGGGTCTTGTTCAATTAAGAACTTAGTGCCAAGCGTCAATACTACGGGTATGCCAGCATTATTGGCATACTCAACCGCCTGCATCGTTGCTTGTGTCATGGTTTCGTCGCCACTCGTGCGCATCAAATAAGCGCTGATCACTAACGCCGATGATTCTTCGATAAGCGTTTGGCAAATAGACTCAGGACGTAGGTGATTCATTAATCCTGCGCTGATAGCAAAAGTTCGCTCACCACTGTCATCGATAAGTGTAAAACAACGACCGATGGGGCCATCAACTGGCTGCAAGTAGTCTAGATCAACTCGGCTTGAGGTGTTACATAAAAATTTGTAGGCGTAGCTGCCAATCTTTATGTTTTCACTCATCACTCCAAGTAGTACTGAGCGGTCATCTGCTAGCACTGAATAGTTGTGCATGGTGTTACCTATGGTACCGCCGGCAAATTCATAGTCGATCATGTCATCACGTTTTAGCCTATCATAAAGGGCGTTGGTGACATCATTGTCTATCACTTGTGACATACCACGCTGTAAGTGGAATTCATCAAGAAAAGCTTGATCCACTTTCGCTTCGATATCAACGACGATTTGATCTATACCACAGATATAGCTCCTTTTTAGCCGATCATCAGCGTGTAACTGGTTAATAAGCGGATCTTTATCTTCCACCGGAAAATAGTGTTTATGCCTACGGCGTCCCGGAAATTTCATATTCTACCCGTGTGTTTTTGAGCTTACGAAATAAAAAAAGCGGCGAATTATAGCGTAAATCCAACCCTGTGAGCCACGGCAAAATTGCGAAAATTATCAATAATGTCCGCAAAATATTAAAAAGATGTTGGTAACATCCTGAGTTTGCTTATAAAAGCAGCTGTTATGGTGACTATGATTATTTAAGAATAGCAGCTTAACCAGAGCTCTGCTGGAGGTGATATACTCCATTTTAGGTGAGGACGACAATAAAATTATCATGTCAGAAGTAAAAGATGATCAATATTGGATGAGAATGGCGTTAGCATTTGCTGACAAAGCTGAAGCCGAAAACGAAATTCCAGTCGGTGCTGTTGTAGTGAAAGATGGTGAAATGATAGCTGCGGGTTGGAACCGTTCAATTACCTGTCATGATCCTTCGGCTCACGCTGAAATGATGGCTATTAGAGAAGCTGGCAAAGTCGTTGAAAATTATCGGCTGATTGATTGCACTTTATATGTGACGCTTGAGCCATGTCCTATGTGTGCCGGTTTACTGGTTCATAGCCGCTTGAGCCGAGTGGTGTTTGGTGCCTCTGATGCAAAAACGGGTGCGGCTGGTTCGATAATGAACTTGTTACAGCACGAAAAGCTGAACCACCAACTAGAAGTTACATCGGGCGTATTGGGTGAAGTATGTGGCGAAAAGCTGTCTGCATTTTTTAAGCGCAGACGCCAAGAGATTAAAGCAGCAAAAAAGTTGAAAAACGGTAGTACTTAAGGCTGTACTACCGCTGTGGCTGTTTTTGCGTCCCTTTGCTCTTCCATTTGAATTAGCGCAAAAATACGATGGCGCAAGAGCATTTTACGGTGTGCATTTTTCATCATTACACGACGGCGATTTGGCGACGTGTATTTGGTGTTACGTTTAAATTGATGATTCCGACGTCTTCTCAACATAGAACCTCCGAATGTGAGAGATTAGGTGGGGGTAATGCCCCCAAATATTAATTTAGTATAAATACGCTATGCCTATGACAGATTTATGACCTTTTGAAGCATTTATCAAGCCAGTTTAGTAAATATAAATTACTGTTGCTTCTCGACTTCACTGGCTTTGTCCGAATTATCAACCGGAGTCGTTTGCGAAGAGGCTTTACTGCTATCAGGTAGGAGTGCACCGTTGTCTTCCAACCACACAAGTGCATCATAATAGCGGCGAATATTATCTACATACGTTACCGCAACATCACCACGAGCATATCCATATCTTGTATTTCGATAGTAGCGCTTTTTAGTAAGTAGCGGTAGTCGTTTTTTAACATCTGCCCAGTTATTCGGATCGCCACCTTGATCCGCAGTAATGTTGCGTGCATCTCGTACATGGCCCCAGCCTACATTGTAAGAAGCAAGGGCAAGCCAAGTACTATCGGGTTGCTGTATTTCTTCAGGCATACGGTCAAATAAAATACGTAGATATTTGGCACCACCTTCAATATTTTGTTGGGCATTGAGGCGGTTTGTCACGCCAACTTTTTTAGCTGTGGGTTGCGTTAGCATCATAATGCCACGAACCCCAGTTGGAGATTTAGCTCTGGGATCCCACATCGATTCTTGATAGCTGACTGCAGCCAGCAAACGCCAATCGATATTGTGCTGTTTCGAATAACTTTTAAACCACTTGAGATAGGTTGGTAAGGTACTATGTACGGCTTCGACAAAGGCTAAGGTGTTTACATAGTTAAACTCTTCGATATGACCAAAATACTTCTCTTCGAGCGTGGCCAAAAAGTTGTTTTGTTGTACTCGAGCGAAAAATGCAGGCAGCAACGCATATAACGAGTCGTCTTTTTCGTTACGCATCATCCACGCCACATGTTCATCTTTTGTAACTGAAAACGCAATACTGACGGTCGGGTGGTAGCGTCTAAATAGGGCCAGTGAATGTGAGTCTGTAATGGTGTAGTCAATCTCTCCATCAATGATGGCCTGAAGCAGTTCTTCCTCACCTTTATCTGAGACAACCTCCCAACTCAAATGAGGATGGCTTGTTTTAGCCTCTTCAAGCGCGATAACATGATTGCTGTGTGCAAGTACGGTAATTGGCGCTTTAATATCATCAAAGTCTCTTGGCCACTCTCTCCCTTGTTTGTACACGAGCTTTTGACTGATCATTCTATACGTTGGGCCAAAACGATATTGCGCTGTTCTTGATGGGTGGAAGCTCACCGCGGAGGCGACGATATCTAAGTCCCCAGCATCTAGCCTTGCAAATAACTCATCTAAGTTAAAGTAAGGAACGATGTGTAATTCAACACCAAGCTCATTGGCAAATTCACTCGCCAGTTCATATTCGAACCCTTGTTCTCCAGTGGTGCCTTGGTAGTAGTTTCCCGGACCCGCGAGCGTGCCAACACGTAATACCTTATTTTGTTTTACATGTTGCAACTGATTAAGAGGGGCTTTGTCGCACCCAATTAAACAGATGACAACAAAGCACATAAAGACGTATTTAAACATGACCTAGGTTCTCTTTTGCGCTCGAAATCCCAACTTACCGCAGCAAAATCATAATTGCAAAAGCCGAATTAACTTAAGGTAATGATAGATTTGCATGATATTTTCTAGTTTTGACAAATTAGTGTTAATTCCGCGCGCTATTTCCACTATAATGAGCGCCCAAAGATATCGTTCAATCCTTAACCCCGGATGAAAATACCTATGTTAATCCTACGTGGTGCACCTGCACTTTCAGATTTCAAAGTCCAAAAGATCCTTAAAACCTGCGCTGCAGCTCAATTACCAGTTACCAATGTTTATGCCGAGTTCATGCATTTTGCTGATCTAACGGCTGAGCTTTCAGAGACTGAGTTAACTAAGCTAAACAGCCTGTTAAAGTATGGACCGACTATTACGGAGCACACGCCAGAGGGCAAACTGATCTTGGTAACACCAAGGATCGGAACTATCTCTCCTTGGGCTTCTAAAGCGACAGATATTGCAAACAACTGTGGTCTTACGCAAGTACACCGTGTTGAGCGTGGTATTGCTTATTATGTTGAGGGTGAACTAACACAAGCTCAGTTCGACGAAGTTGCACAGTTACTTCATGACCGCATGACCGAATCTGTTCATGCAGAGCTTGATGATGCAGCTAAATTATTCCGCACGGAAACGCCTCGCCCAATGTCTTCAGTAGATATTCTTGGCGGCGGCCGTGAAGCACTCGCGGTTGCGAATGTTGAGCAAGGCTTTGCACTTGCCGATGACGAAATTGACTACTTAGTTGAAAGCTTTGAAAAGCTTGGCCGTAACCCTAATGACATCGAACTGTTCATGTTCGCTCAAGCAAACTCTGAGCACTGTCGTCACAAAATTTTCAACGCTGATTGGACTATCGATGGTGTAGAGCAGCCTAAGTCGCTGTTTAAAATGATTAAAAACACCTACGAAACCAATAGCGACAACGTGCTGTCGGCGTATAAAGATAACGCTGCGGTAATGGTTGGCTCTAAAGCTGGTCGTTTCTTCCCAAATACAGACGGCGAATATGCTTACCACGAGGAAGATATCCACATTCTGATGAAAGTGGAAACGCACAACCACCCAACGGCGATTGCCCCATTTTCTGGCGCATCAACAGGTTCTGGTGGTGAGATCCGCGATGAAGGTGCAACCGGTCGTGGTTCTAAGCCAAAAGCAGGTTTAGTTGGCTTCACGGTTTCTAACCTTCGTATTCCTGGTTTCGAGCAACCTTGGGAAACAAACTTTGGTAAACCAGGACGCATTGTTAATGCATTAGACATCATGCTTGATGGCCCACTTGGTGGCGCTGCATTTAACAACGAATTTGGTCGTCCAAACCTATTGGGTTACTTCCGTACTTACGAAGAAAAAGTAGAAAGCCACAATGGCGCTGAAGTACGTGGTTATCACAAGCCAATCATGATCGCTGGTGGTTTAGGCAATATCCGTGAAGATCATGTGCAAAAAGGCTCAATCCCTGTAGGTGCTAAGCTAATCGCACTTGGTGGTCCGGCAATGAACATCGGTCTTGGCGGCGGTGCAGCTTCATCAATGGCATCTGGCCAATCAAACGAAGATTTAGACTTTGCTTCTGTTCAGCGTGAAAACCCTGAGATGGAACGTCGTTGTCAGGAAGTGATCGACAAATGTTGGCAGCTTGGTGATGATAACCCAATAGCGTTTATTCACGATGTGGGCGCAGGTGGTTTATCAAATGCATTCCCTGAGCTTGTCGACGACGGCGGCCGTGGTGGTAAATTCCAGCTGCGTAACATCCCGAACGATGAACCAGGCATGGCACCACACGAAATCTGGTGTAACGAGTCGCAAGAGCGTTATGTATTGGCAGTTGCAGCGGAAGACTTTGCTCGCTTTGAAGCAATTTGTAAGCGTGAGCGCGCACAATATGCGGTAATTGGTGAAGCGACAGAAGAGCGTCACCTAACAGTAGCTGATAGCCACTTTGATAATAATCCTGTGGACCTGCCACTAGACGTATTACTTGGCAAGCCACCTAAAATGCATCGTGACGTTGAGTCAAAGCGTGTAGTGGGTACAGCATTAGATACAGCGGGTATTGAGCTTGAAGATGCAGCTAAGCGTTTACTTCGCCTACCAACGATTGCTGAGAAAACATTCCTTATCACGATTGGTGACAGAACTGTAACAGGTTTGGTTGCACGTGACCAAATGGTTGGTCCTTGGCAGGTACCTGTTGCTAACTGCGCGGTAACAGCGGCAACTTACGATACTTACCACGGTGAAGCGATGTCTATGGGTGAGCGCACGCCAGCGGCACTACTTAACTATGGAGCCTCTGCTCGTCTAGCGGTAGCTGAAGCGTTAACCAATATCGCTGGTGCTAATATCGGTAGCCTAAACAACATTAAGCTTTCGGCAAACTGGATGGCGGCTGCGGGTCACCCAGGCGAAGATGCGGGTCTTTACGAAGCGGTTAAAGCGGTTGGTGAAGAATTATGTCCTGCATTAGGCCTTACAATCCCAGTTGGTAAAGATTCAATGTCGATGAAGACTCAGTGGGATGAGAATGGCGAAGAAAAGTCAGTGACTGCGCCATTATCACTCATCATCACTGCATTTGGTCGTGTTGAGGATATTCGCAAAACAGTCACGCCTGAGCTTCGTACTGATAAGGGTGAAACCAGCCTATTCCTACTTGACTTAGGTGCTGGTCAAAACCGTCTTGGTGCCTCAAGCCTAGCCCAAGTGTACAAGCAACTTGGCGACAAGACACCTGATGTTGACAGCCCAGAGCTGTTAAAAGGCTTCTACAATGCGGTACAAGCATTAGTTGAGTCAGGCAAGCTTATCGCTTACCACGACCGCTCTGACGGTGGTCTATTCACCACTGCTGCGGAAATGGCGTTCGCAGGCCACACAGGTGTGAGCATCGAATTAGATGCGCTGCAAGGTACTGACTTAGAAGTGCTATTTAATGAAGAGCTTGGCGCAGTATTGCAAGTTCGCAATGACGATATCGCTGCGGTTGAAGCGATATTTGCCGAGCACGGTATTGCTGATATTGCACATCGCATCGGTACGCTAAACGGTGAAGACAAGGTTATCTTTACTCGTGGCGGTCAGGCAGTACTTGAAAATACTCGCACTGAGCTTCGCACTATCTGGGCTGAGACAACTTACCAGATGCAAGCACTACGTGATAACCCAGATTGCGCGAAGCAAGAGTTTGACGCTAAGTTCGATGACAAAGATCCGGGCCTTAACGTTAAACTAAGCTTTGATCTAAACGAAGATATCGCAGCGCCTTACATTGCAAAAGGGGTGAAGCCTCAAGTTGCCATCTTGCGTGAGCAAGGCGTTAACTCACATATCGAAATGGCGGCAGCATTTAACCGTGCTGGTTTTGCGGCAATCGACGTACACATGAGCGATATCCTTGAAGGTCGCTTAACGCTAGAACAATTCAAAGGCCTAGTGGCATGTGGTGGCTTCTCATACGGTGACGTTTTAGGTGCTGGTGAAGGCTGGGCTAAATCAATCCTATTCCATGACTCAGCACGTGAGCAATTCCAAGGCTTCTTCCAACGCCAAGATACTTTCAGCTTAGGTGTGTGTAATGGTTGTCAGATGCTTTCTACATTAAAAGAGCTGATCCCAGGCACGGAAAACTGGCCACGTTTTGTCACCAACAAGTCAGAGCGCTTTGAAGCGCGTTTCAGCTTAGTTGAAGTACAGCAAAGCCCGTCAATCTTCTTTGATGGTATGGCTGGCTCTCGTATGCCAATCGCGGTATCACATGGTGAAGGTCACGCTGAGTTTGCAAGCGAAGCGGCGGTACAAACTGCACTGAATTCAGGTTCAGTTGCTGTGAAGTTTGTTAATAACTACGGTGATCCAACCACTCAGTATCCAGCTAACCCGAATGGCTCTCCTGCTGGTATTACGGGCATGACGTCAACAGACGGTCGTGCAACTGTGATGATGCCGCACCCTGAGCGTGTATTCAGAGCAGTAGCAAACTCTTGGCACCCAGATGAGTGGCAAGAAGATAGCCCTTGGATGCGTATGTTCCGCAATGCGCGTAAGCTAGTAGGCTAACGAAATTAAAAAAGGTCACTTCGGTGACCTTTTTTATTCATGGCTCGATAATTATCTATCGGGTACACTGAAAAGGAAATACCAATCATATTTTAGGGATACGAATGAAAAAATGGCTTTGGAGCTTAGTGTTGATACTCAGTGTTTTCGTGGGTGTTTACCTTGCCAGAGTTCCTTTGTCGCTCTGGGCCATTAAACATTTTATACCCCTTAATGAACTTCAGGTCAGTTGTCTTGACTGGCGTTTGTCGGGCTTCAATCGTATCCATATTACAAAAGCATGTGTGCAGACAGATGCGTTTAATGCCCAGCTTTTTGATGCGCAACTAAGCATGCGCCAAGTCAATATTGAAAAAGCAGATATTCAACTTCTTCCGCCCAAAAAGTCAAATGCAACTCAGCCACAGCGCCTTGCATTGCCACTCGACATCACCAGACCCAAAACGCATATTGCCAAGCTGTCTGTATCTGGCGAGCCATTACCAAAGCCATTAGTTGTGTCGATTTCGGAGTCCGAGCTGAATCAATTTGTAATAGCAGGTGACATCGATGCAGAAGTTACGTTGCAGCCAGAGCGTATTGCTGCAAATATTGACCTTAATGGCGAGTACCTCAGCGCTTTATTACCTCCTCAGATCCAAGCCCTTTCAGGAACTAGCCAACTTGAATTCGATGGTCTGGCTATGGACGCAGAGCTAGAACTTGAAACTTTAGTGGCGCTTGAACAGGCTGAATGTAAAGGTACCGTTGCGTATATAGGCGCTTTGTCCGGGCGCTATGATTTAGCAACGCAGCAGGGGAAGGTAGCACTTGCCGAGCCGATTTCAGCGAAATCAGCGCTTGATTGTCTTACTTCTGAATATAGTAAACTGTTACCGACCACTTGGCAGGTCCATTTACCGAGAGAAATTACTATTTCTGCGGATTCAATTGCGACAGATTTACTTGAAGTGACGGGTAAAGATAAACCGTTACAACTTGAAGTTAACGAGCTGGCAGTCGACTTAACTGAGCCTTTCGTCAATGGTGATATTCGCCTTGAATTTTTCGATGATAAGTGGGGCGCGCATACACTCTCTGGAGCGCTGAGTGCGCGACCAAATTTTGTTAATATGAGCGGGGAAATCACAACTGACCTTCAAAAGCTTACACTACAAGATGTTATTGCTGAGAATCTCGAGCTCAATAGCCGCTTCAAAATATCGGGTAACCCAACCGAGCTAATTACAATTGAGGCTCAGCCGAGCATATTCTCAACCCAGTTATCGACATCAGGTTTGGTGATCGATAATCCATCTCTGACGCTTGACTTACATGCGCAGCTAGATGTGCCAAAACTCAAAAGTGGGCATCTACTACACAGAGTCTTACCTGAAGGGATGAGTTTTGCGATAACGCTTGATTCAAAACTGCAAAACCTGAGTGTTGAGAATGTAACAGCAAAACAGAGTGCGTTGAGCGGGCGAGTTGTGCTTGAGCCTACACATGATTTTGATATCAATCTCAACTTAACCAGTGCACAGATACAACAGCAGAGTTATAAACTGAATGAGTTTGCGCAGACACTGCACTGGCAAGGCTCAGTCGCGACCGGAGAAATCTTTTCAACCTTGTCGGGCAATACTAAGGTAGCAGAAGTTAACTTAGCTGAACTCAGTTTGAAAAACGTGAGCATTGACAGCAAAGGGCAGCAAAGCCGCGGATTGATGGCGTCACATGTGATTAATATTGATGGTGTAAAGGCGTTGCTTGAACATCAATATTCAAGCTTAAAACATCCAGCCCAAATACACGTGCCCACGCAGCAGCTCACTCAACTTCAGCCATATATTGACGCGTTTTTACCGAACTTAAACATTACCCATGGTAACTTCTATGCAGTAGTCGAAGGGGATTTATCCACGCGCATATTTACCCTAGACGGGGGCATTCAAAACGGCTCTGCGTTATTTAATGAACGGCTTATTCAAAATGCAGTGATTGATGTCTCTGGTCTATTAAGTTCAGCTAATATTCAACTCAAGCCAACCACACTGAGTGTTGAAGAGTTGAGAGCTGGTGTTATCGTTCAAGCCATAACAGGCCAACTATTCAGCGAAGCTGGCGTGGCTAAACTGAAAGATATTAACGTACAGGTTTTTGCCGGTAACGTGGGGATTGATGAAGTTAGTTTGGTTTCAACGCCGCAGGTTGTTCAGGTATCGCTAGATAAACTGAGTTTAGACCTTATTGCCGCCTCTGGGCATGATGCAGGCGTTGAGCTGAGAGGACTGATCTCAGGCAAGTTACCAGTACAAGTATCTTCATCTGGGGTGCGTATTGATTCTGGTCATATCTATAATGTTGGTGAAGGGCTATTAAAGGTTGAAAACAATGCATCAATTAATGCGCTAAAAGAGCAGCAACCTAGCTTACAAACGGTGATCGGTGTACTTGACGAGTTGACTATTGAGCAATTGAGTAGTGGCGTAAATTTAAGTGAAGACGGCTGGTTGGACTTAGATGTTAAAATTACAGGAATTAACAAACTCCAACAACAACCAGTAAACTTTAACTATACACACTCAGAAAATGTGTTTACCTTATTACGAGCCCTACGCTTGAGCGACGAGATCACGCGCGAAGTGGAAAATGCGTTAAATAAAGAGGAGCGTTAGTGAATGAAATGGATGCTAGTGATATCAGCTTTATTGGTATTGAGTGCTTGTACTCATAAGGTGCAAGTAGAAACCAAAGAGCCCATTACGATCAACTTAAATGTAAAAGTAGATCATGAGATCCGCGTGAAGGTGGATAAAGAACTCGACAATTTATTCAGCGAAGACAGCGAGCTATTCTAAGGAGGATTTATGAAGCTAAAAGCAATCTCTACCCTAATTATTGGGCTCAGTATGAGCTTCGCCGCATTCGCAATTTCCATTGACGATGCTAAATCACAGGGTTTAGTTGGTGAGACTACATCGGGCTATCTTGGCATAGTTAAAAATGGCCAGGGTGTACAGCAACTAGTTGATGAAGTGAATGAAAAGCGCAAAGAAAAATACCAACAATTAGCGAAAAAGAACGGTATTACCCTTGAGCAAGTGGAAGCTTTAGCCGCTAAAAAAGCGTATAACAAAACGCATTCAGGCCATTATATTCAAGTCAATGGCAGCTGGGTGAAAAAGTAATACTTCCAAAACCGTACAAGAAAAGGCTGGCTAAACCAGCCTTTTGACTGTTTATCCGAAGCTTAGGTTATTTAGCTCTGTGGCACTGCTGAAGCAAATGCTGCCAAAACGCTTCCCCTTTACGCCTTGTGAGGCGGATATTATTTTCTGGGATCTGTTCAGGATCGTCATACTCAGCTAACGCTTGAGCCATACTTTCTTCGCGGATCAAGTGGAGTGTTGGGTAGGGCGCGCGGTTAGTGTAGTTTGCTGCGTCATGCTCATCGCTATCAGCAAAAACATAATCTGGGTGAAAAGTGGCAATTTGATAGGTGCCTTCAAACCCTTGCGCTACCAATAAAGCGTTTGCTAGGTCGACGAGATCCAAAAAGTCGTCAAAATTGCTAAAACCCTTATCAAATATAACTAGTGTTGTTTCTCGCTCTGGCTCATGGTTTAACTCTGAGCACTGCTCTAACATATCCATCACGGCATCGTCGTGGCTTATCGCTTGAGACACGAAATAATGAATGCTGTTACTTTCAACTTCCTGTCGAGCAAACGGGCAAAAGTTGTATTTTACAATGACTTGGCTAACCCAGTTTTGCATTGTAGAGATGACTGTATTCATGAATTATTCCAAGCTCTTATTGATTAGTTTCATGGTTTTAGCAATAGCCCCGGTATTTTCAACTAGTACCGATTGAGCATTAGCACCGATTTGCGTTCGAAGCGATTTGTCTTCAAATAGCGTAATAATTTGAGCGGCAAGCTTGTCCTCATCATCGACTACGATGGCACCTTGTTGCGCGATAAGTTGAGGGTATATATGCGCAAAATTATAGGTATGTGGGCCGGTTAAAATTGGTACACCATGAGCCGCCGCTTCTAGTGGGTTATGACCGCCGCGCTCAATCAAGCTACCACCAATATAGGCGATATCGGCACTGCCAAATAGCCACTTTAATTCCCCTAAAGTATCCGCTAACAAGACCGAAGCTTCTGCGTTTATACCGTTACTGCTCTTTTTGGTAAAAGCGATCTCTTGCTCGTTGAGGTAGTCAGCAACCGCTTGAAACTGCTCAGGATGGCGAGGTGCGATAATGAGCAACGCATTGCTTACCTGCTTTAATACTCGCTGATGTGCAGCAATGACCTGCTCATGCTCCTTCGGATGCGTAGATCCTGCAAGCCAAATTACCCGCTCTGGGTAATTTTCTTGAAACTGTCTTGCCTTTGCAATTTCTTCTTCAGTGATTGAGATATCAAACTTGATTGAGCCGGTAATGTGAAGCTTAGATTGAACAAGCCCGAGCTTGATGAAACGCTCGCCGTCTTCCTCATTATGGGCTGCAAGCAGATCTATGTTGCTCATCAAGCCTTTGGTTAACCAAGCATGTTTTTTATAACCTTGGTATGACTTTTCAGAGAGTCTGGCATTGACTACCAAAGTTTTACATTGGTTTTGTTTGGCGTAATAAAAAAGATTGGGCCACAGCTCAGTTTCCATCACAATAAGGAGTTTGGGCTTCAGGGTAGTGAAAAATGTTCTGACCGAAAAAGCAAAATCGATAGGTAAATAACAGACATGTACTTGGACATTGCTGTGAAAAGCTTTTGTTATCTCTTCTCTACCTGTCGGGGTGTTACAAGTAACAATGATTGGAGTTGCAGCTTGTTCTTTAAGTACTGATTTGATGAGAGGTGTGGCTGCAAGCACTTCCCCTACGGAGGCGCAATGGATCACAACAGCATGTGGTGGAAGCTTGTTTAGGTTAAAGCCGAGGCGCTCTGTAAAATGAGTTCGATAGTCAGGATTTTTCCTACCTCGAATAAAATACAGATAACTCAATAAAATAGGTGCTAATACTAGCAATAATAAGGAATATAGTCGGCGCGCCATAGGAGTCGCTTAAGCTCAAAAATCAGTATTTTACCTTGTTCCAAGGCGAAATTGAATGAACAACACAATTTTACACAGTTCAACAGATGCCTATGGGCTTTTGGTTTGGTAGTATTTAGCGCATTAAAAAGTAATGGAATAACAAAATGAATTTAGCTCGAGTACTCGCTTGCTGTAGTTTATTGGCTTCGAATCTCGCTTTTGCGAGCCCCACAGCTTATTTACCCATTGGACAAGATCCGCTGTTGGAATATCAAATCGATAAAATGTTTGCTTTGACCGTTGGTACGCCTATGGCAAAGCCTTACCGTATCAGTGAAATCAAGATGCATTTGATGAAACTTAGGCATATTGACGCCACATTACAGCAGAGTATTAGTCAGGGGATTGCACCTTATCTGCAGGACGATGCGTTGACGCAAAGATCAATAACACTTCGTGTTGATAGCGGTGAAGAAAAGCAAATAGCCAACGACAGAGGTAATTACAGTGGTGAATATGCTGAATTGGGGCTCGGTGGTGTTTGGCGTGGAAGCGAATCAACCATTTTACAGATCGGTGCTGAGTATCGAGTAGATGCAAACAAACTTGTTCCATACAATACTTTTTATGGCATGTCCTACGGCAACTTGCAGCTTAATTTAGGATATAAAGAACATTGGTTTTCACCATTTAAGCATTCGGCTCAAGTATATTCTAATAACGCGAGACCTTCATTATCAGCTTCTTTGGGTTTAGTTGTGCCTATTCGAAATTGGTGGAACTTCGATTTTGAACTGTTTTATTCTGAACTTGAGAAAGTCCATGACGGAATTCGTTTTCAAGGCACGCTTCACGATGGAACACCTAAAATAGCGGGTAGTCACTTTAGTATAGAGCCATTAGCAGGATGGAAAATCGGTCTAAACAGAGTCATGCAATTCGGAGGCGGACCTAGGAAAGTAGATTTTAAGGACTTTATTAAGGCATATTTTGACCCTGTTGGAAACGATAATAAGATAGGTGATCTCACTCAAGATGATGAACTGGGCGATCAATGGGCAACTATCACGACCAGCTTTACCACAAATTACGGCACTCAAGCACAATGGTATTTAGAATACGGTGGTGAGGATAGCGATAACCATAAAAACTATTTGTTCGGTAATACGGTTGTTAATGTTGGTGTTTTTCTCCCTCAATTGACTTCAACGACTTCATTACGCTATGAGTTTACTGATATGGAAAGCTTATGGTATGTAAACGAAATTTACGATACTTATGGCAATACAATCGACGGATTTGGCATTGGGCATTTTGCTGCAAACCATCGCCAGTTCGATGATGGTGCACCGACGCAAATTCACGTTTTAGAAGGTACTTACCAATCAGATTACCGTTCTTTATGGCGAGCTAAGCTTTCAGTTATCGATAATGAGAGTAATTATTTGAATGAACTTGGAGAGCTTGGCGCTGAGTACGAACGTGGCTACGAGTTTGAGCTGGCACATATTGGTGAAGCCTATAGCAAGCAAGTCGAAACTAAATTAACCTTGGGTAAAGATGTCTTCGGTGAGAATTACACTTGGTTATCAGTCCATGTATACT
This sequence comes from Pseudoalteromonas piscicida, assembly GCF_000238315.3. Lineage (NCBI taxonomy): Bacteria > Pseudomonadati > Pseudomonadota > Gammaproteobacteria > Alteromonadales > Pseudoalteromonadaceae > Pseudoalteromonas > Pseudoalteromonas piscicida. The sequence goes on along the minus strand of NZ_CP011924.1, from coordinate 2,448,066 downwards.
GGTAGGTATCACGCGGGACAAGCATAGAATAGTTTAGGAACAAATATGTCATTGAATGAACAAGTAGCACAAAGCTACTTCGCAAGCTTACAGCGCCATGTTGATGTTTTTGAAACAATGGCAAACTATCACCAAGAATGTGTTGAGCTACTTGAAGCATGCCAAAGCACGTTAGCAGCTGGTGGTAAGGTCATTTGGTTTGGTAATGGTGGCAGCGCGGCAGATGCGCAGCACCTCGCTGCAGAATTTGTGGTGCGTTACAAATTAGAGCGTGGTCCTTTGGCTTCGATTGCATTAACTACCGACACCTCAATTTTGACCGCACACAGCAATGACTATCACTTTGACTCCGTATTTGAGCGTCAGGTTCAGGCTCTGTGTAAACCGGAAGATATGGTGATTGGTTTAACCACATCAGGTACGAGCCCTAATATCAATTTGGCACTTCAAGCCGCAAATGAAATTGGTGCCTTTACCGTGGCATTGACTGGTAGAACTGGTGGCAAAGTGAAGGACATTGCTAAATTACCGATTATTATCGCAAACGACGAGACAGCGCGTATTCAAGAAGCGCATATGTTTATTGGTCACTGGCTATGCGAAGCGGTCGATATGCTTGTTGCGGCGGAGCAAGAGGCATGAAGCTAGCGGCACTTCAACAGCTAAATCAAGCCAAGGTATTGGTGGTTGGCGATGTGATGTTGGATAGATACTGGCATGGAGATACCGGGCGTATTTCTCCTGAGGCTCCAGTACCTGTGGTGAAAGTCAGCGCGTTGGAAGACAAAGCTGGTGGTGCGGCGAACGTTGCCAAAAACATCGCTCACCTAGATGGTAAAGTGGGTTTGCTTGGGCTTATCGGCGAAGATGACAATGGTAAAACGCTTGAGGCTATCCTTACCAAGGAAAACATTGAATCTAGCTTAGTTAACGTCGTTGAGTTGCCGACTATCGCAAAAATGCGAGTGATCAGCCGTCATCAGCAAGTAGTCCGACTCGATTTAGAAGAGCCTTTTCAGTTATCTCACAGTCAACTACTGCTTGAGCGTCTAAAGCAAGAAGTTGATAAGTATGACTTTGTGTTGTTTAGCGACTACAACAAAGGCGCTTTGTGCGCCATTTCAGAAATGATTGCGGTGGCTAAAGCAGCTGGTAAAACGGTACTAATTGACCCTAAAAATAGTGACTTGAGCCTCTATCAAGGTGCTGATTTTATTACGCCTAACTTAAACGAATTTAAACTCGCTGGTGGAGACACAAGTAGCGAAGAGGCACTCACCTCTAGTGCGCGTGAGCTTCTGAAAACGTCAGGGATCGGCGCTATGTTGCTGACGCGCTCCGAGCAAGGCATGTCTTTAATAACCAGTACTGAAAAGTTTGATTTCCCAGCTCAAGTACAGGAAGTAAGTGATGTTACGGGAGCAGGTGATACTGTGATCGCCACACTGACGACTATGTTAGGTGCGGGAATGTCTGCCAAAGATGCAGTTGAAGTTGCAAATATTGCCGCAGGCATTGCCGTGAGTAAGTTAGGTGCTGCAACGGTGTCACCGGAAGAGTTGAGTCGCAAACTGGGTCAATATCTTAGAGAAACGGGCGAGCACTACCAAACGCCGTTTGAAGAAGTGCTTAAGCACATTACTTTTGCCAAGCAAAACGGCGAAACCATTGTGTTTACCAACGGCTGCTTTGATATTCTCCATGCAGGCCATGTGCGTTATTTAGCGCAAGCTAAAGCGATGGGCGACAGACTCGTCGTTGGATTAAATAATGATGAATCGATCTCGCGTCTCAAAGGACCTGAACGTCCAATCAATCCACTAAAAGAGCGGGCGATGGTGTTATCTGCACTTGCTTCTGTGGATTGGGTTATTCCGTTTGGCAGTGTTGAAGAAAGTGATACACCAGCTAAGTTGATAGAAATGGTCAGCCCTGACATTTTGGTCAAAGGTGGTGACTATAAAGTAGAAGAGATCGCAGGTGCAGAGCATGTGCTTAATCAAGGTGGAAAAGTCGAGGTGTTAGCGTTTTTGGATGGCTGCTCGACTTCCAATGTGATTAAAAAGGCACAGCTACAAAAAAGTTAACGTGCGCTGAGATAGGCTTGCATTAACACTTGCCACTGATTTTCATCAAAATAAAAGGTCGGCCATTTGCCGGCCTCTTTTTTAAATGAACGTTGCAAACGCTCCAGGTTTGCGTGCTGCCAACTTGAGTTTGGCTGCATGATTTTGCCCTTATCAAAATCAATTAGAAATACTTTGCCGTCGGCATCAAACAAAATATTGTTGATGTTCAAGTCATCATGATACGCACCGGCTTGATGAAACTGTGCAATGGTGTGGCCGATACTTTCCAGTTCATTTGTACTAAGCGTTCTTGCTTGCAAAATTTCGCAAACACTGGTGGCATCAGACACCGCTTCGGTCAAAATATCTGCACGATAAATACCAAAATGAAGCGATATTCTTGCGCCAAGTGGTGTTGGGACTGGTAAACCTTGTAGTTGTAGTTGCTCTAGCAAAGCAAACTCTTGATATACGCGCGTATTTTCTAGTTTGGTGAAAATATACTGATCACTCAACAGCTTGCCGATTAAGCCTCCACGATAGTAGTGCTTAAGTACCGCGATGCTTTGGTTAAATCGCACGAACCACGCCGTTGCTCGACCTTCTTTCGAGCCGACAATCGCATTATTTTTATGCCAATATTCAGGGTCAAACATTTCTTCTGAAACATCATAATCTAGGGTTGAAGGCGTTAGTAAATAGCTATGCGGTTGTTTGGTGATTTGCACAATATAGGATTCTTAAGAGTCAATTGTGACATTCTAACGATTTTTCATCCTCAGTGAAACTTGCAAACTTGTTTGATTAATTTAAGATCAAGCGCTTGTTACTTTCCATGAGAACTATTGTTTTGAGCAAATCCTTGACCTCTATTTGTATTTTGCGACTTTCAGCGATTGGCGACGTGTGCCATGCAGTAAGTGCTGTACAGGCGATCCAACGCGCACATCCGCAAGCGAAAATAACCTGGGTGATAGGTAAAGTGGAAGCCATGTTGCTGGCTGACTTACCCGGTGTTGAGCTCGTCGTATTTGACAAAAAACAGGGCAAAGCCGCGCTCAAGGCTTTAAAGGCAAAGTTCAAAGGGCAAAAGTTTGACGTATTACTACATATGCAGGTTGCGTTAAGAGCCAACCTTGTTGCGCGAGTTATTCCTGCAAAGCAAAAATTAGGCTTTGATAAAGGGCGCTCAAAAGAGTTACACAGTTTGTTTATTAATAAGCGGATCGCACCTCAAAAGTCGCCACATGTGCTCGAAGGTTTCCAAAACTTTGCCCGTGCAATTGGTGCTGAGTGCGGTGAGCCAACATGGCAGATGCCAGTGACGGCAGCTCATCAAGCTGCGGCAAAATCGCTATTGCCCGAAGGGAAAGTGTTTGTGATATCGCCTGCGGCAAGTAAAGCCGAGCGCAATTGGCTTCCTGAGCGTTATGCTAGGGTTGCAGATCATGCTGCTGCATTGGGGTTTCAGGTGGTGATAACGGGTGGTCCAACGGAGCTTGAGCAAAACTTAGCAGCCGAAATTCAAAAACACAGTCAAGCTGAGTTATTAAACTTAGTGGGAAAAACTGACTTGAAAACCCTACTTTGTGTGTTGGAGCAAGCCGAATTGGTGTTGGCACCTGATACCGGGCCTGCTCATATGGCTGTGACTGTTGGAACGCCGGTGATTGGTTTGTATGCGCACTCCAACCCAACTCGTACAGGGCCATACCTGTATCAAGACTATGTAGTTGAGGTTTATCATCAAAACCTCATTGCGCAAAAGGGTAAAACTGCAGAACAATTACCGTGGGGAACACGCGTAAAGGGTAGTGAACTCATGTCTCAAATTTCCGTTGATGCAGTAATTACGATGTTTGATCGGGTAATAAAAGAGCAGGAGATTGTGACCAATGCATAAGGCAGTATTTTTAGACAGAGACGGCGTTGTTAATAAAGATCACGCCTATGTTCATCAAATCGCGGATTTTGAGTTTATCGACGGGGTATTCAGTGCCTGCCAAGCATTTAGCAAAGCCGGTTATAAAATTGTGGTCGTGACGAATCAGTCGGGCATTGGCCGAGGTTACTATGATGAAGCACAATTTCACGCGTTAAGTGAGTGGATGTGCGCGCAGTTTATGGCGCATGGTGTTGACATCGCTGGTGTTTATTTTTGTCCTCACCACCCTGAAAAGGCACAAGGCCCATATAAAGTAGAGTGTAACTGTCGTAAGCCTGAACCTGGGATGCTGCTGCAAGCGATAGCCGAGCATGACTTGGATCCTGCGCAAAGTATTATGATTGGTGACAAAGTCTCAGACATCAAGGCTGCCCGCGCTGCTGGCGTAAAAACAGCCATTTTAGTTGAGTCTGGGCAGAGTTTTAGTCAAGAGCAACAACAGCTCGCGGATAAAGTATGTGCGTCGTTGGCGGAGGTACCAGCCGCACTATCTTTGTCTGAGTAAAATAAAGTTTGCTGCCAGTTGTCGCAAATCGTGCATTTATTGTGTGAACCTTTTAAAATAAAGATATCTTTTAATGTACCAGGTATGATTGAATTGGTACGTTCCAATTAACTTGAGCTAATTAATATAGAATAAGCGCAAGCGTTAACTTCTGATAGTGAGAATGACAACCGCCTATGGCGATACGTAGCTTACTATCACCGTGCAAAAAATGGAGACTCCCAGATGAGAGCATCGGCCTTCTACAGCCAGCTTCAGCAACAAATTGAAGAAGTAAAAGCTGAAGGATTATATAAAAAAGAGCGTATTATCACTTCTCAGCAGCAAGCTGAAATTGCAGTATCGACTGGCGAAAGTGTAATTAACTTCTGTGCAAACAACTATCTAGGTTTGGCGAATCACCCAGAGCTAATTAAAGCGGCGCAAGGCGGCCTTGATGACCATGGTTTTGGTGTCGCGTCGGTGCGCTTTATCTGTGGTACGCAAGATATTCACAAAACGCTTGAAGCAAAGATCAGTGAATTTCTAGAAACAGAAGATACTATCCTTTACTCTTCATGCTTTGATGCTAATGCAGGTTTATTCGAAACTATATTAGGCCCTGAAGATGCAATTATCTCGGACTCATTAAATCACGCTTCTATCATTGATGGTGTGCGTTTATGTAAAGCTAAGCGTTTCCGCTACGCAAACAACGATATGGCTGATCTTGAGCAGCAGTTAATAGCCGCTGATGAAGCTGGTGTGAAAACCAAGCTTATCGCGACCGATGGCGTATTCTCAATGGATGGCGTTATTTGTAACTTAAAAGCGGTTTGTGATTTAGCGGATAAGTACGACGCATTAGTGATGGTTGATGATTCACACGCAGTAGGTTTTGTTGGTGAAAATGGCCGCGGTACACCGGAATACTGTGGTGTATTAGACCGAGTGGATATCATTACAGGAACACTTGGTAAAGCACTTGGCGGTGCGTCGGGCGGTTATACCTCTGGCAAGAAAGAAATCGTAGAGTGGTTACGTCAGCGTTCACGTCCTTATTTATTCTCAAACTCGCTAGCGCCGTCAATTGTTACTGCTTCAATCAAAGTACTAGACATGATGAAAGAAGGCGATGCCTTACGTGCTAAACTATGGGATAACGCAGCCTACTTCCGTACTAAGATGGAAGCTGTTGGCTTTACTTGTGCGGGTAAAGATCACGCGATTATTCCGGTTATGTTAGGCGATGCCAAAGTGGCCTCAGAAATGGCTGACAGACTGCTGGCTGAAGGTATCTATGTGATCGGTTTCTCTTATCCTGTTGTGCCAAAAGGTCAAGCTAGGATCAGAACACAAATTTCAGCTGCGCATACGACTGAGCAGCTAGACAAAGCAATCGAAGCCTTTACCCGTATTGGTAAAGACCTAGGCGTCATTTAATTTTGCCACCGGCATTAAGCCGGTGCAGCTAACGAGCGAATACTATGAAAGCATTATCCAAGTTGAAAGCTGAAGAAGGAATTTGGATGGCGGATGTGCCAAAACCGGAAGTAGGGCACAACGATCTATTGATCAAAATCCGTAAAACAGCAATTTGTGGTACCGACGTACACATCTACAAATGGGATGAGTGGGCACAAAACACGATCCCAACTCCAATGGTTGTGGGACACGAATACGTAGGTGAAGTGGTCGATATGGGCCAAGAGGTGCGTGGTTTTAGCATTGGCGACCGAGTATCTGGTGAAGGTCATATCACCTGTGGTCACTGTCGTAATTGTCGTGCTGGTCGTGTTCACCTATGCCGCAACACTATTGGGGTAGGCGTTAATCGCGAAGGTTCATTTGCAGAATACCTAGTTATTCCTGCTTATAATGCGTTTAAGATCCCTGACAACATTTCTGACGAACTCGCTTCTATCTTCGACCCATTCGGTAATGCAGTGCACACCGCATTGTCGTTCGACTTAGTTGGTGAAGACGTACTCATTACTGGTGCGGGCCCAATCGGTATTATGGCTGCGGCAGTGGCGAAACACGTTGGTGCGCGTCATGTGGTGATCACAGACGTAAATGAATATCGCCTTGAACTTGCCACTAAAATGGGTGCTACGCGAGCAGTAAATGTTGCCAGTGAAAGCCTAGAAACGGTTATGAAAGATCTTGGTATGACAGAAGGCTTCGATGTTGGACTTGAAATGTCAGGTGTTCCTTCTGCATTTAAAGGCATGTTAAACAGCATGAACCATGGTGGTAAGATTGCAATGCTGGGCATTCCTCCTTCTGACATGGCGGTGGATTGGAACCAAGTGATCTTCAAAGGTTTAGTGATCAAGGGTATTTACGGCCGTGAAATGTTTGAAACTTGGTACAAAATGGCAAGTTTGATCCAGTCAGGCTTAAACCTTGATCCAATCATTACACATCAGTTCCATGTTGATGACTTCCAGACTGGCTTTGATACGATGATTTCAGGGCAATCAGGTAAAGTTATTCTGAATTGGGATTAATGCTCAACTTTGCTTAGTGCATGAATGAGTAGTTATAATAGAAAGACGGCTAGGTCGATAAGGCTTAAGCCGTCTTTTATTTTTTAGTTTTAAATGGGTAACACATGTCTTTTAAACATATTTCAGTAGCAGACACACAAGCGCTTTTAGGCAATGATGATGTTGTGGTAGCAGATATTCGCGATGAAAATACTTTTGCACAAGGGCATATTCCAGGCGCTGAACATTTATCTAATGCTAATCTTGCTCATTTCATGCAGGAGAAAGAGTTTGACCAACCAATCGTGGTTGTGTGTTATCACGGGATCTCCTCACAAGGCGCAGCTAACTACCTAGTTGAGCAAGGCTTTGAAGATGTTTACAGTATGGATGGCGGTTTTACGCAGTGGGCAAGTGAATTGCCAAACGAGATTGAAAAGTGAAGTTAATAGCCCATTATCACAATGCACGACTAGCTCAAGGTGCGGTCGATTATTTTAAGACGCAAGGGATTTATTGTGTTTTGCAAAGTCACGATGGGCAACAAGTTGAAGTTTGGCTAGAGCGTGGTGATGAAGCGCTTGCTATGCGTCTTTGGCAAACGTTTTTGGAGCAACCTGAGGCCGACTTATATCAAGCGGCTTCTTGGCAAACCGGAAGTACACAGGGGTTATTTAGCTATCAAGGCCAAAACTTAAACTTGGTGCGGCGCTTTGCGGGATTAAACTGGTTATTGCAGGGCGTTTTTGGTGTCAGTATTATTATTTTTGTCGCCATGCTGTTTGGTGACGCTAATGGCATCTTTTCTGCACTACGTTTTTCCCTAGATAAACCTTGGACTTGGATAGCACCTACACTCATACATTTTAGCGCCATACATTTGATTTTTAATTTAAGCTGGTGGTTACACCTTGGCGCACAAATTTCAGAGAAACTCGGGCTCTGGGCATTAGTTTGCATCTACTTTGTAACCGGCTTAACTAGTAACTTTATGCAGTTCCTATTCGTTGACGCTAATTTTGGTGGACTAAGTGGCGTGGTCTACGGACTACTAGGTTTCTGCTGGGTTATTGGTCATCGAAATCCCGCCGGAGCCGCTTTGGTCTCTAAACCTGTTATTGGCTTTATGCTGCTTTGGATGCTGTTTGGATTTACGGATATGTTTTTTATTAACATGGCTAACTGGGCGCATTTGTTTGGATTGCTATCAGGTATGTTGGTTGCGGTATTTTGGCCTATCAACAGGCAACTCAAAGAGAGTAGCTAGTTACGTCGAACTCGGGATCTAGTGCTTCCGAGTTCGTGTATGAGTTGATTCGGTTAGTGATATAAATATTTGGTAAAAAGCACATCACGAACAATTTCCTGCCCAGTTTCTTCTTTTAGCAGTGTCTTTAGCTTTTCAGCACAGCGTTTTCTGATTTCTTCTCTGCCAGTTAATGATTTAATGGTTTCTTCGTTTTCTTTACTCAGGATCTGTACGATAGCATCTCTTAGTAAAGGAGTATGGTGTTCAACCACGGCAATATTCGCAACGTCATTTAACATTAGGTCAACGGTAACACGGACATAACCGAGCTTTTTGTTGGACTGGCCTATGTAGTTTGTGATGATATCTGGCTCAAACCCGAAATACCCAATAGTTGAGTCCGCTTTTACAGGGAAAGCCGTGGTTAATGCAATGCATAATGTGAGTACAACAGCCAACAGTCTCATGTTTAATTAGGTATCCTAATACAAATTACTTTTTACTTAGTTTATACATAATTGCGTTGATTTTACAGGTAGCTTCAATACAAACATAAACTTTTTAGAAAGCCGCTGCTCTGCTATTATGACCGCGGATTTTTAAAACGGAAATAGAACGTTGCCTTTGCAATTACCCTTAGAGCTCCCTTGGCTGAAGAACACACAGTTGGTGGATGTTGAGCCAGCACTTTCTCCTTATTTACTAGAGGCTCAATCTCTAACCGCAAAATTGAAAGAAACTTGTGAAAGGTTTTCTGTGACTGTGCTTGCTAATGAGTTCAGGAGCGCTCCTGAAGCGTTACGTACGGATCTTTCTGAACAGGTTTGGTGCCGAGAAGTAACGTTAAATTGTAACGGTAAAGCAGCTGTATTTGGACAAAGTTGGCTCAATGAGGACGCATGTACTGTCGGAATGGATGCAATTGGTGAGACACCTTTGGGTGAGTTACTGTTTACTGATTCAAATTGGCAGCGCGGAACCCTTGAGTTTCTTCGTTTATCTACTGCCGACTATCCGGCGCTGATTGAACTTATTGCACCCACAACTGGCGTCGCCCCAGAGCGTTTATTTGCTAGAAGAAGCTGGTTTAAAAACGGCAAAGCAAAGATTTTAGTTTGTGAAGTCTTTATATCGGAAAGCTTTTATGATTGACCACCAGAAATGGCAGGCTTACAGCCAACTTATGCGATTAGATAAGCCAATCGGGACTTTACTATTATTGTGGCCAACGCTTTGGTCACTGTGGATTGCAGCTGAAGGTGTTCCAAGTATTTGGCTTATTGTTATCTTTGCTCTGGGTGTATTTATAATGCGCAGTGCCGGCTGTGTTATCAATGATTTTGCTGATCGCAAGGTTGATGGAGCTGTAAAGCGTACCGCGACAAGACCGCTTGCAAGAGGCGCTGTAACGAGTAAAGAGGCACTAGGCCTATTTGCTATTTTGGTCGCGGTGGCTTTTATTTTGGTACTTTTTTTAAACTGGCAAACCATTGTATTATCCTTTGGAGCACTAGCGTTAGCCTCTGTTTATCCTTTCATGAAACGTTATACAAACTTACCTCAACTCGTACTTGGGGCTGCCTTTAGCTGGGCAATACCGATGGCTTTTATGGCAGTAAATCAAAATGTGCCAGTGCTTGCTTGGGTATTGTTTGTTGCGAATTTAATATGGACGGTTGCTTATGACACTATGTACGCCATGGTAGATAGGGATGATGATTTGAAGATAGGGGTAAAGTCTACTGCGATTTTATTCGGCAAATGGGACCTCCATATTATTGCACTGCTCAACATCACATTTATCGCGATGATGGCGGCAGTTGGTGTAACGTTTGACTTGAATCTCGCTTTTTGGTGCGGCTTACTAGCAGCCTCTGTGCTGCTGATTAGGCAACAATATGCCATACGCTACAGAGATAGAGACAGATGTTTTTGGGCTTTTTTAAACAATAACTATGTGGGCTTGGCGATTTTTGTCGGGGTCGTGCTGGGCTTTTTACCGCTCTAAAGCGAGTAATTAAAAACGGGCAAGTAATACAGATTATTTGCCCGTCTGTTTAGCAACTAATAAGTTACTGTATGCTTGCTAGACGAAGATGCTGCATCCTCAATTAGCTCAAGCAGGTGATTTATATGTGCATTTGAGCCAACTTGGTGATTGGTTTGTACAATCAATTGTTCTCTATCCAAAGCCTTATTGGTTTTTAAGAAAACTAAGTTAGGATCTTGTGCGATAGTTTTTGAATGTTCGATACTCGCAATTGCAAAGCTATTACTATTCTTCAAACCATCAATTACTTGTTCAATATTGCCAATTTTAACGCTCGTTGATTTGTTTAACGAATCAACGGCTTCATTAAGCATACTTTGTACTTGCTTCGACTGTGAGAAACAGCCATACATAGGGTATTGCGTTAATTCGGCTTTTCTGATGCTGTCTTGATTTGCTAGAGGATGATTTCTCGAAACAAATAAAACTAACTGATCAGGCAGGTGAATATCACTCACTATGCTATTTGCACTTTGTAAATACACGCTGATATCAATCTCACCAAGTTGTAGCTTACGAGTAAGCTCCAACTCATCTTGCAACTGCATTTCGATCTTCACATTAAGGTACTGAGCTAAAAACTGACCGCAAGAAACTGGCACTATGCTGCTAGCTTGAGTCGTATAACCAATAATTAACTTTTGGTTATCACGGCCAAACAAACTTTGCTTAATGGTTTTCTTGGTTAGATCGAGTTCTGATAAGGTTGTTTTGCAATACTTTAAGAACAGCTCACCTTGTTCAGTCAGTTTTACTGAACGTGTTGAGCGTTTAACGAGTTCACAACCTATTTCATCTTCAAGGGTTTGGATGCTTCGAGTAAGCGCTGAAGTACTGATCTGGGTTTGTTCTGCGGCTTGTCTAAAATGTCTTAGATTACCTAATGCTACGAACTGCTCGAGTTGTTCAAATCTCATGTGAAATTCCTTTTAATTTCAACTAAAACACATTTATTACGTCTTTTCCCAATAATAATACACCAATCGGGAAAAAGAAAGTGAAGTTTTTACATTCTGATTACAAAGTTAGTCAGGATACCTGTCACGTATCTCAATAAATTGTTCCAGATTTTTTAGAAAAAGGTCAACCAATTTGGGTTCAAATTGTTTACCACTTTGAGTATTTAGCAAATCTATTACTTTATCTAGTGGCCAAGCGGGCTTATAACATCGCTCACTTCCTAGTGCATCAAAGACATCTGCCAGAGCAGTGATCCTGCCGACAATGTTAATTTGCTCTCCCTTTAAACCCCTAGGATAGCCTGAACCATCCCACTTTTCGTGATGTTGATGTGCGATTAATGCGCCACACTGCAAAATCTCATTTGTTGAATTTTTTAAGATTTCAAACCCTTGCTGCGCATGCGTCTGCATAATTATCCATTCTTCATCAGTGAGTTTTCCGGGTTTATTTAGGATTTGATCTGGAATACTGATTTTGCCAATGTCATGGAGCGGAGAGGCGAGTTTGATGATTTCTGCTTGGTAGTGAGAGAGTCCGTAAAGCTGAGCTAAAAGCATACTATAATGTGCCACGCGTTTTACGTGTGAGCCGGTTTCTTTCGAGCGTTTTTCGACGGCTTCACCCAAAATATAAGAAAGCTCTTTTTGAGAATCTTTGACGGTTTCACGCAACTTCAAGTTGTCGTAGGCTAGTGCAATATTGTTTGCAAAAAATTCAAGTAGCTGGAAGTCCATGCTATGAAGTTCGCTGTCCTTACTCACATAAATCATCGTTTCACTCCCTTCTCGCGAAGGGAAGTAGTCAATATATTCGTTACGGGTCTTTATCGATGCTTTTTTATTATGTGTTTCTATAAACAGATTTTGTACATTCTCGGGCAAGGTAACAATACTAGGTTCTACGCCTGCCCCTGAGGCTGCAAGTAGTTTAAATTTTGTCGGTTCGTTGGCTTGGTGGTTTACCGCAGCTGCACAATATATTTCCGAATCAGATAATCCCATTACTGCGGATACATGGGATAATATGGTTGATGCAAAATCCTGAATATTGCTACACTTCAAAAAGTTAGAGGATGCATCAATAATGCGTTCAAGTCCCATTTTGTACTTTTCGATGGTTTGAATATCCCGGTGAGCCCGTAAAGCAGAATAGAGTAGTGTTTTTAGCTTGACGGCAGTGAGCTCGGTTTTGTTCTTATAGTCATTAATATCGTAATCGCGAATGACCGATTCTTCCGGGGCTTCTCCTGGTTGACCTGTTCGCAATACAAGGCGAATATCAAAGTTTGCTAAGTCATCGCGGATATATCGTACTAAATCAAGCCCTGCATGATTACTTTCCATTACGACATCAATGAGGCCTACAGAGATATTCTGCTCCGTGTCCAAGATGGCTTTTGCTTCTTGTGCAGAGTAGGCGTGATGAAATCTCAGTGCTTTATTCTCAAATTTAAAGCCAGACAACACCAGTTTAGTCACTTGGTGAATGTCTTCTTCATCATCTACAACCAGAATATCCCAGTAGGTTTCGGCCATTTTATTTGTAGGGCTTTCTAGCACTTCATCTGAGAACAAAAATCCGCTCACAGATTGCTCCTCTTTTTATGCTGACTCAACATTAGTATAGTCGGCAGTAACAAGGCCGCTAATCTTGTTGAGGTTTTTTCTCGATATTTTGCAATTCTAGTTCGATTGCATCGCAAGAAATGTGGATTTCATAAAGAGAAAGTAGCAATGACAAGGTTAGGCTACACAGACTCGCACCAAACAATGTGACGCCAAGTAAGGATATTTCAAGAAACAGGGCAAACATTGAAGACGTGCAGAGTAAAAATGCGATTACACCCCATACTTGCATCCGTCTGATCAGTCTAATTCGTTTTCTTAAGTTTTCTATTTGTGCTTTAACCAAAGATCTTATGGTGTCGCCTTCTCGGGCGTTTAATTCACGGATCAATTGTGCGAGTACCAAAAAGCGATTGGTGTAAGCGAGTAGCAATAAAGAAATTGCTGGGAATAATAGGCCCGGTGTTGTTAGAGTCATAGTCGTATTTTAATGGAATAGCTTGATGTTTAAGTGTGATGATAATGAATGATTTTATCAAGAAACAAATGAGCACAATGAGTGCTAATTCAATAGTGAAGATAATGCAATGAGTGAACAGCCTTTTCATTGGGTGCAATTGTGCGCTATCAGTGGCTTTGTTGAAGCACATTTACTCAAAGGTCAACTAGAACAAGCGAATATTCAGGTTCGCTTACAAGGTGAGCATTTGTCAGGGGCTATTGGTGAAATTCCAGCAGAGCAAGCTGCCATTAAGCTCTTTGTTTATGCAATAAAGTTACCCGAGGCTCAGGAAATATTGGTAAACTATAACAAATCACGTCATCGCAGTGCCGCCGAGCTGTCGGATTGGCTATGTAACCACTGTGCAGAATTAAATGGACCAGCGTTTGAATATTGCTGGCAATGTGGAAATAAGCATGAGCAAAGCAAATAACTTTCAAAGAATTAGAGAGTTAAATTATCTTCAAAAGGCAGTCTTAGGCGCTGCTATTATAGAACGTATGTTGCCAAATTATTCACTATTTAGTGAGGCAACGGGTTTTGGCGACGAGCAAGTACTCAGAAATGCGCTGAATTTAATCTGGGAGAAAATATTACTGCCAAAGAGCAAAATTAGCTTAGAAAAGCTGGTTGAAAAGGTAGAACCAAATGTACCTGAGCTCAGTGAGTTTGATATGTTTGGTACCTATCCCGCAATCGACGTAGCGACAGCGTTGTTAGGCATGTTGCAAGGTCTGATGACAAAAGATGAACATGAGTTTGTAAGCGTTGCCAAAATTTCTCAGGCAACGGTAGCTAAATACATCGAGTTTATGTTGATGGCGGAAGATATATCTCCAACGAATGAGCTAGTGCGTGAGCACCCGCAGATGCAGTATGAAATTGAAATCCTCGCTGAGCTTATCGAACATGTGGAAAATATGGGGCGTATTAGCAGCGAATCAGTGAAGTCGCTGAAGGCCTTGGCACTGGCTGACGGCCAAACAAATATTGGTTTGGAACTTGAGTAGCTGATTTCGTATAATCAGCGGCTGCAGTAAAGAGTTTGGAGAAAGTAACTTGCGTATTTTGGGTATAGAATCCTCATGTGATGAGACGGGTATTGCTATTTATGATGATGAGCAAGGGCTGTTGGCACATCAATTATATTCTCAGGTAAAAGTACACGCCGATTATGGTGGGGTAGTGCCTGAACTTGCTTCTCGTGATCATGTACGCAAAACAATTCCTCTGATAGAAGGTGCTTTCGCCCAAGCGGGTTGCGGTCCTGAAGACCTTGATGGCATTGCTTATACCGCAGGGCCGGGTTTGGTCGGTGCTTTGTTGGTTGGCACCTCAATAGGTCGCTCGTTAGCGTTTGGTTGGGGGATCCCAGCTGTTGCCGTACATCATATGGAAGGCCATTTGCTTGCCCCTATGCTTGAAGACGATAAACCAGATTTCCCATTCGTCGCGCTGTTAGTATCTGGTGGCCATACTATGATGGTCAAAGTCTCAGGTATCGGTGAATATGAAGTACTTGGTGAGTCAGTGGATGATGCCGCTGGTGAAGCATTTGATAAAACTGCCAAGCTACTCGGTCTTGATTATCCTGGCGGCCCAATGCTTGCGAAAATGGCGACACAGGGTCAAGCAGGGCGATTTACTTTTCCAAAACCGATGACAGACAGACCTGGTCTGGATTTTAGTTTCAGTGGATTGAAAACCGCAGCGGCAAACACGATCCGTAATGAAGGCGATGATGAGCAAACGAAAGCAGATATTGCTCATGCCTTTCAAACAGCAGTCGTAGAAACGCTAGCGATTAAGTGTAAGCGAGCACTAAAAGAAACCGGCATTAAAAGCCTTGTGATTGCAGGTGGCGTCAGCGCCAATACTGAACTTAGGCAAAAGCTTGAGCGCATGATGCTTGGTATGAAAGGGCGGGTTTATTACCCGCGCACTGAGTTTTGTACAGACAATGGGGCGATGATAGCTTATGCAGGAATGCAGCGCCTAAAAGCAGGTCAGCATGCGCCACTTGATATGAAGACTAAACCGCGTTGGCCGCTGGATAGTCTAGAAAAAGTCTAGACCCTAGTCTTTAGACTTTTTCCCCACCTTGGGCTCTTTACCACTCAAGAGCCTTTTAATATTTGCCCTATGACGAATAATAATCACCACAGTTAAAAAGCTAACCGGCATCGTATAAAGCGGTTTTATCCACCATGTGTAAAGTGGAGCAGCTGCGACTGCGACAATCGCTGCGAGCGAAGAGTAGCGTGTTATCGCTAGCACCACGAGCCACGTACTAATCAATAGCCCACCCAATGACAAGCCGATAGGTAATAGCGCACCAAATGCCGTTGCTACTGCTTTACCACCGTTAAAGTGGAAGAATATAGGATAAATGTGACCTAGGCATGCGCTTACGGCTATTGCACCTAACCATACAGGCTCTATTTTCAGAAAGTAGGCTCCCCACACCGGGATGGTTCCCTTTAGAATATCGAAGACGAGCACCAGCGCAGCTGGGATCTTTCCTCCCAATCTTAATACATTGGTTGCGCCTGGATTATTAGAACCATTAAAGCGTGGATCTGGCAGGTTGAATAACCGACACACCAGAATCGCTGAGGAAATCGATCCCAATAAATAAGCACATACGCACATTAAACTGATTAACACTGTCTTCCTTATTTTTTATTGCGTTGTTTTGGGCTATGATCGGCGGTCTTAAGTCCTGCACAGATCGCGAATTGCGATTAGAAAATGCGGGTGAATTACAGCGATAAACATGTTTGGAGTTTACATGGATAAAGTCTATATCTCACAGCTACACGTCGAAGCCATAATAGGAGTGTACGACTTTGAAAAAGAAAGTAAACAAAGCCTTTACTTTGATGTTGAGATGTTGACCGATATTAGCGCTGCCGCTCGTCATGACGATATTAATTTGGCGGTTGATTATGCCAAAGTGAGTGAGTGTATTATTGCGCATACCCAAGCAAAACCAGTTGAGCTATTAGAAACCTTAGTTGAACAGCTTGCTACAATGATCCTAAATGAATTTAATGTACAACAAGTGCTTATAAAAGTGAGTAAACCTGCTGCCGTGCCACAAGCACAAACGGTTGGTGTAGAAATTGTGCGTAAGAAGTAGAATTATCATGGCACAAATTTTTATCAGTCTCGGCTCAAACATAGAAAAAGAAAAAAATTTGCTGAGTGGCTTGAGGGTATTGATAGAACACTTTCCGGATTTTCAACATTCGAGTGTTTTTGAGAGTGAAGCCGTCGGGTTTGCAGGAAATAACTTCTATAACTCGGTCTTTGCAGCACAAACACAGCTGTCTTTAGACGAAGTGTATAAACTGCTCAAATCGATAGAATACGATCATGGTCGTCGCTGTAGTGAAAAGAAGTTTAGTCCACGTACATTAGATCTCGATATTCTCTTTTATGACCACCTTATTTGTTCATCACCCGCTCAGTTGCCTCGGGATGAAATAACCAAAAATGCCTTCGTGCTTCAGCCATTAGCTGAACTAGCTCCTGATTTTATCCATCCTGTTGAGGGTAAAACCATTGCTCAGTTATGGCAGGAGTATCACAACCCAACTCAAAAATTATGGAAAGTGGAGTTTCCCAAGCAATGAGCTTTATTGAGATTGTCGTCCTTGCAATTATTCAAGGTCTCACTGAATTTTTACCTATTTCGAGTTCTGCCCACTTACTGCTACCTTCTCAGGTACTAGGTTGGCAAGATCAGGGTCTTGCCTTTGATGTTGCTGTTCATGTTGGTACTTTGCTGGCTGTCGTTATTTATTTTCGACAAGACATTGTCAGCCTACTGGCAGGATGGTTCAAGTCATTCTCAGGTACGCACTCAAAAGAAAGCCGGCTGACTTGGTGTATTGTGGTTGCCACTATACCATTCGTGATTTTAGCTCCACTACTTAAAGATATCGTAGAAGTTTATTTACGTAGCGCTTGGGTGATTGCAACATCGACGATAGTATTTGGTTTACTGCTTTGGTATGCCGACGTGAAAGCGAAACAAATCAAGGACGAATTTGCCTTAAACTGGAAAAGCGCATTGATACTGGGGCTTGCGCAAATTACAGCTGTCATTCCCGGCACATCGCGTTCAGGCATTACCATCACCGCAGGTTTATTACTCGGGCTTGATAAGAAAAGTGCGGCGCGCTTTTCGTTTTTAATGTCTATTCCAGTTATTTCGATGATGGGACTGTATTACAGTTTAGAGCTTGCTACCGGCGATGAAGTGGTTGATTGGAATGCGTTATTAAGTGGTGCGGTACTGTCGTTTATCTCAGCTTATGCCTGTATCTTCTTTTTCCTGAAAATCATAGAGCGCATGGGCATGATGCCATTTGTCATTTACCGCTTGTTACTTGGGGTGGGATTAATCGCTTTCTTGAGCCTAAGTTAATCTGAGCTTTGGATAATTCAGCAAGGTTAACAGAAAAGCCAGCTTGATGAAGCTGGCTATAGGGCCTGTTGGCCTTCGCTGTTTGATTTTTGTTCTTCTGAGTGTGTTTTGGTCGCGACGCTCGACTTGCCGCCTAGTAATCTAGGCAAAAGTTGAGCAACAATGAACAAAGCGCACTCAGGTGAACCCAAAGGGCAGCGCTTGATTGGCATTTCTACTATGTTATCGCCAGACTTACATAGAATGACTATGCTACGCAGGCTCTGCCTTGTATAAATACCAATCAAACTGCTGCAAAAACAAACTTGGAAGATCAACAGGCCCTAGACTGCATTAAGCAATTTGCTTTTCCGCAAGGCATAATTCCATGGTCGCCTTCAACAGCCTGTAAAGGTTTATCGACGCATCAATTTCTTCTTTGCGGTTTGTTAAGCTCTCAATATTTAAGCCAAGAGAAATATCTAGATGTGAGCAGCTTTTTAAGATTTGATCCAGATTTTCTCTACAAATACGAATTGACTCACTTAGTGTATTGTCTGCATCTAACATGCGCCATTTGGTTGCTTCTGGTACTGAAATCCCCAGCCATTCCATAAACTGCAAGGTTTTTTCCCCACCACATGGAGTAAAGGTAAGAATAATGCGTTTTGGTGTTTGCCCTTGCTGTTTACAGGTGCGAGCATAGCTCGTGATAAGATCTATGGTTGCTTGAGCATCATACACTGCTTGGGAAACAAAGAATTGGCAGCCTTGCTCTGTTTTATCTATCAGCCTTTCGTGTTCATTACGCTTACTGGCATGGCGCTCTGCAATCGTTACACCACCTAAGAAAAAGTCATCTTGATGATGCTTCAATACTTTATAGGCTTCGGAAAGCGGTAATTTAATATCGCCTTGTGAAGACGGGCTGCCCACTAATACTAGATTGTTTAACCCATATTGCTGTTTGGTGCTGCTTAACCAATCGCCAAAAGCTTCACTATCGCGCTGTGCCACACTTTTATACGTAATTACATCAAGGTGTGACAATTCGCGGATCAACTGGCTATATTCACACGGATCAACGGTGTGCTTAAAAGGAAATGGGCGTGGTACTTGAGTACGGCTGCTTTCATCTTGAATGTCATAGATGATCACGCCGTCGTATTCAATCTCATGTAAACGGCCTAAAAGTTTAGCGGCAATTGATTTTAGCTGCTCTGGGTCGGTGCCAATCTTAGGTGGTGTGGTACCAATTAAATATACCCCTTGGTTAGGGTCAATGATTTTCTCTTGAAGCGTTAAAGCCATAATCCTCATTCCACAAAAGCATTTCTGTATCTCTTTACTAATATAGCAGCCATTTAGACGTCTAGATAGATTTTTTTAATGAAAGAATTTCAATAATTATGAATTAATCTCAAGTGCTCAAATCAAAATTTCATATTTGTTTACACATTAGGGTGGAGCAACAATGAACAAAGCGCACTCAGGTGAACCCAAAGGGCAGCGCTTGATTGGCATTTCTACTATGTTATCGCCAGACTTACATAGAATGACTATGCTACGCAGGCTCTGCCTTGTATAAATACCAATCAAACTGCTGCAAAAACAAACTTGGAAGATCAACAGGCCCTAGACTGCATTAAGCAATTTGCTTTTCCGCAAGGCATAATTCCATGGTCGCCTTCAACAGCCTGTAAAGGTTTATCGACGCATCAATTTCTTCTTTGCGGTTTGTTAAGCTCTCAATATTTAAGCCAAGAGAAATATCTAGATGTGAGCAGCTTTTTAAGATTTGATCCAGATTTTCTCTACAAATACGAATTGACTCACTTAGTGTATTGTCTGCATCTAACATGCGCCATTTGGTTGCTTCTGGTACTGAAATCCCCAGCCATTCCATAAACTGCAAGGTTTTTTCCCCACCACATGGAGTAAAGGTAAGAATAATGCGTTTTGGTGTTTGCCCTTGCTGTTTACAGGTGCGAGCATAGCTCGTGATAAGATCTATGGTTGCTTGAGCATCATACACTGCTTGGGAAACAAAGAATTGGCAGCCTTGCTCTGTTTTATCTATCAGCCTTTCGTGTTCATTACGCTTACTGGCATGGCGCTCTGCAATCGTTACACCACCTAAGAAAAAGTCATCTTGATGATGCTTCAATACTTTATAGGCTTCGGAAAGCGGTAATTTAATATCGCCTTGTGAAGACGGGCTGCCCACTAATACTAGATTGTTTAACCCATATTGCTGTTTGGTGCTGCTTAACCAATCGCCAAAAGCTTCACTATCGCGCTGTGCCACACTTTTATACGTAATTACATCAAGGTGTGACAATTCGCGGATCAACTGGCTATATTCACACGGATCAACGGTGTGCTTAAAAGGAAATGGGCGTGGTACTTGAGTACGGCTGCTTTCATCTTGAATGTCATAGATGATCACGCCGTCGTATTCAATCTCATGTAAACGGCCTAAAAGTTTAGCGGCAATTGATTTTAGCTGCTCTGGGTCGGTGCCAATCTTAGGTGGTGTGGTACCAATTAAATATACCCCTTGGTTAGGGTCAATGATTTTCTCTTGAAGCGTTAAAGCCATAATCCTCATTCCACAAAAGCATTTCTGTATCTCTTTACTAATATAGCAGCCATTTAGACGTCTAGATAGATTTTTTTAATGAAAGAATTTCAATAATTATGAATTAATCTCAAGTGCTCAAATCAAAATTTCATATTTGTTTACACATTAGGGTGGTAAATCACCTTGGAAATTAGCGAATTAGTATGACTTTGGGGCATAATCAGGAGGTTTGCTAACGTAAGTGAACACGACTTACTTAGAATAAAAAATATGATTAGGACCAAATTCATGAAATTCAAATTACTAGCAACCAGCTTTGCCGTAAGCTTAGCGCTTAGTGGCTGCGCAGCGACGAATTCAGACCAAGCTCAACAATCAGCTGAAAGTACTCAAGCTGCCCAATCCAATAAAGTATTCGCCCAAGATTATGTTTTGGAAGAGCTAGAAAATGGCCTTCGCGTCATGGTAGTTAAAACTAACTATCCTGATGTGGTATCGCTTCAAATTCCGGTTTCTGTTGGTTCGCGTAATGAAGTAGAAGCGGGTAAAACCGGCTTTGCTCACTTCTTTGAGCATATGATGTTCAAAGGCTCAGAAAAGTATCCACAAGACGTTTATTCGGACATTTTGAAAAACTCAGGTGTTGATAATCGTGCCTACACGACCAACGACTACACTAACTACCACTTAAATTTCTCAAAGCAGCATTTAGATAAAGTATTAGAAATCGAAGCGGATATCTTTCAAAACCTGACATACAGTGAAGAACAGTTCCGCACCGAAGCACTAACTGTGAAAGGTGAATACCTTAAAAATAATGCCAGTCCGGTTCGAAAACTGCTTTCTGCGGTAAGAAAAGAAGCATTTGATAAACATACCTATAAACACACAACTATGGGCTTTTTTGAAGACATCGAAGCAATGCCAGATCAAATGGCCTATGGTAAAACCTTCTTTGAGCGTTTTTATAAGCCTGAGTATGTATCACTTGTGATCGTAGGTGATGTAGATCCTAAAGCAACTATGGCTATGGTGAAGAAGCATTGGGGTAATTGGAAAAAGGGTGACTACCAAGCCGATATTCCTGTTGAGCCAAAGCAAGATAAAGCGCGTTACGTTCACGAAAAATATGATGGCTTACCGGGTCACTGGTTGCTAGTTTCGTATAAAGGCGCTGCATGGGAGCCGAAGAAAAAAGACCGAGCGGCACTTGATCTGATCTCACAGCTTTATTTCTCTGAAAACTCAGCATTGTATCAAGAGTTAGTGGTAGACAAACAGCTTGCAAGCCAAATGTTTACCTATAACCCTGAAACCAAAGACCCTGGTCTTCTACATGTTTTCGTTAAAGTAGAAGATGAAAAAGATTTGGCGACAGTGCGTGATGCAATCAATAACACTTACGCAAAAGCACGCACAGAGCTGGTAGATGAAAATAAACTTGCTGCACTTAAATCAAACCTAAAGTACAGCTTTATTAACGGCCTTGACTCATCACAATCTATTGCTTCGACACTCGCGAGCTACATGCATTTTGAGCGTGATCCTGAAGTGGTGAATGCGCTATATGCAAGTGCTGATAAAGTCACTGCAAAAGATATTCGTGATATTGCCAATAAATACTTTGTGGACAGCAGCCGCACAACGGTGACTATGTCTGCACTTGAGTCTGTCTCTGGTTTTGATAAGGAAGTTAACTTAGACAAATTAGTGGCAAAAATGGACAAGCCAGTAACGCGTCATTTCAACGTATTAGACAAGACCAATAACTCACCGCTGGTAGATGTGAACTTTCTTTTTTACACAGGTGCTGCTGCCGATCCTGCAGGTAAAAAAGGTCTTGCTGCGCTTACTGCAGCTATGATTGCCAATGGTGGAAGTGAGTCACAATCATACAAAGAAATTCAAAAGGCGCTGTACCCGATTGCTGGTAGCTTTGGCTATCAAATCGATAAAGAAATGATTTCTTTACGTGGTCGTATTCATAAAGACAATGCTGATCAATGGTATGGCATTGTGAGTCAGCAGCTTTTGACCCCGGGGTTCAGAGAAGATGATTTTAAACGTCTGAAAAAAGAGCTAATCGACGGCATTAAGGCTGGTTTGAAAGCGTCAAATGATGAAGAGCTAGGTAAAGAAGTGCTTTATCACGAGCTGTACAAAGGCCACCCATACGAAAGCTATAACTTTGGTGATTTATCAGACTTAGAAGCAATCACTCTTGATGACGTTAAGGCTTTTTACGCTCAGCAATTTACTCAAGCTAAACTAAACGTGGGTATCACAGGTGCACTCGATAAACAGCTAAAAGAAGCGATGTTTAACGACCTTGCGGCTTTACCTAAAGGCGAAGAAGCGCGTTTACAAGTGCCTGATGCCCCTAAACTATCTGGCCATCACGCAACCATCGTAGAAAAGAATGCAAAATCAACAGCGGTCTCTTTTGGTTTCCCAATCGACACGGTTCGTAGCAGTAAAGACTGGGCCGCGCTTTGGTTAGTGCGTTCATACTTTGGTGAGCACCGCAGTTCAAACAGCCACTTGTACCAGCGTATCCGTCAGGTTCGTGGCATGAACTATGGTGATTATGCATATATCGAATACTTCCCTCGTGGTATGTTCCAAACTAAGCCGGATGCAAACTTAGGTCGTAGTGAGCAAATTTTCCAGGTGTGGTTACGCCCACTTCGTTCTAATAACGATGCCCATTTTGCAACGCGCACTGCATTGTTTGAACTCGATAAGCTGATCAAAGAAGGGATGAGCAAAGCAGACTTTGAAGCAACACGTAACTTCTTAATCAACTTTGTGCCGCAAATGGTGGCGAGCCAAGATAGACAGCTAGGTTATGCACTTGATAGCCAGTTCTACAACACCGATGAGTTTGTTGCTTATGTGACAAAGCAGCTAGCGTCGCTGTCTGTTGAAGATATCAATCGCGTTATCAAAGAGAATTTGCAGACCGAAGATATTCACTATGTGTTTATCACTGGTGATGCAAAAGATATGGCGAAGCGCCTAAGTGCTGAGCAGTCATCTCCTATGACTTATAACACGAAAAAGCCTGATATATTACTGGCAGAAGATGCTGAAATTGCTACATACCCGCTCAATATTCCAAGTAAGAATATTAAAACGTTGGATGTAGAAAAAGTGTTTGAATAACGATTATTCAGCTTAATAAAAAATGGCGGCTAAAAATTTAGCCGCCATTTTTTTGTGTCAAAACCACGCGTAATGTTAGGTTATAGTGTTGAACCACTCCACTGCAGCGGCTATCCAAATTAACGAGCTAATTAATAATGTCAGCGTAACGGCCGCTGATGCCATATCTTTTGCACGACCAGATAGTAAGTGGTGTTCGGTACTCACTCTATCTGTCAGCGCTTCGATTGCTGAGTTGATAAGTTCTATAACTAATATCAACAGCACACTACCAACCAATAAGGCCCACTGAGCAATACTTTGCGCCAATATGATTGATAAAGGAAGACTTGCCACCAGTAACCACGTTTCTTGTCTAAATGCCGACTCTTCTTTATAGGCTGCTTTCATTCCTTTCGCTGAGCAATGCGTTGCTTTGATTATCCGCGCAAGCCCTGTGCCATTTGGTTTGTTGGTATCCGTTGTCTTGATCTTTATCGACATATTAGCGATCCCGCGTTGGTAGTATTCAATGGGGCGTTATTATACGAAGATCTACTCAGTTCGACAGTGCTAAATTGTAAGAATCTTTGGTCCAACAGAGGGCATTTAAAACCGTACTAAAATATGTTGGTTGGTTATTAGATATAACCAAGTGTTTGAAGCCTGATTTTTTATAATACATGACACTTAATGACTCTAAGCGTTACACTATGAGAAGTATCAGTATTATCGGAAGTTCGTCACATGAGACATGAGATTTGGAATAAGTTACGCGAAGAGGCCAATGAGTTGGTTGCTCGCGAACCATTGCTTGCTAGTCACGTTTACTCGAGTATTTTAAATCACGAGTGTCTTGGTTCTGCATTAAGCTTTATCGTTGCGAATAAGCTAGCGGATGCGGTGGTGTCAGCATTTACAATTCGCGAGCTGTTCGATCAAGCCTTTGTGCACTGCGATACCATGCTGACTCATGTTGCACATGATATAAAAGCCGTTAAAGATCGCGACCCAGCTGCCGATAGTTATCTCAACGTAATTTTAAATCTGAAAGGTTTTCATGCAATCCAAGCACATCGATTGGCATACTGCTTATGGCGTCAGGATAGAAAAGAGCTGGCTCGCTTTATACAGAGCAGAACCTCTGAAGTATTCGGTGTTGACATCCATCCTGCTTGTAAAGTCGGTCATGGTATTATGTTTGACCATGCGACTGGTATAGTCATTGGTGAAACCGCGGTTATTGAAGATAATGTTTCTATTTTGCAATCAGTCACACTTGGTGGTACGGGTAACGAGCAGGGTGACCGTCACCCGAAAATCCGCGCTGGTGTATTGATTGGTGCGGGTGCCAAAGTACTTGGCAACATTGAAGTAGGAGAGGGCGCTCGAATTGGGGCAGGTTCCGTTGTACTCAGCCCTGTAGCACCGCACACTACTGTAGTGGGGATCCCAGCTAAGGTGGTTGGTAAGCCATCATGCCCATATCCTGCAGAGAGTATGAACCAAAACTTCCTAGAAGACGATGATAGGCTCGAAAATGAGTCTATCACTTCAGCGATGTTGTAAAGTTATTAGATTAAAAATGGGGAAATCGCTTCCCCATTTTTATATCCGCTTACTGGGTTGCTTTTACCATAGACACTACCTCCCCATCAGCCAGTTGCGTAATTATCGGCTTTTCTGGGTCCACATCCGCCACTGACTTAATCACTTTATCTTCCTGCTTGGCAATACTATAGCCCCGAGCTAACACTGCCAGTGGACTGACGCTATCTAGTTTTGCGCTTGATACCGCGAGTTGATGTCTTTGTGTGTTAAGCTTTTGCTCCATTGCATACTGCAACTTATCACCGAGTTGTGCGACCAGTTGTTTGAACTGAGCGATTCTTTGCTCTGGATGTAATCGATCAAATCTATGCTGCAGCAAATGAAATTGCGATTGCTTTTGACGTAAGTGATGGGCTTGAGCACGAATTAATCGCTGCTCTAATTCATCAACTCGCTGTGTTTGCTGCATTAGTTGATTTTTAGGGTGTTGTAACTGCAGTCGGGCTTCAAAATTTGCCAAACGCTGTGATGCACCTTCAAGGCGACGTTTAAAAGCTTGATTGAGATATTGTAGTAACTGCGAAGTACGTTGTTTTAACGCTTCTGAGTCTGGGCTCACTAATTCGGCGGCCGCCGATGGAGTTGGCGCTCTGACATCTGCAACATAGTCGGAAATGGTAGTATCTATTTCATGGCCCACTGCGCTTATCACCGGAATTGAGCTGGCAAAAATAGCCCTTGCGACTGATTCCTCGTTAAAGCTCCATAAGTCTTCTAATGAGCCGCCACCTCTGCCAACGATCAATACGTCTACCTCGCGTCTAGCATTCGCTTGAGCGATTTGTTTGCAAATCTGCTGTTTGGCGTCATCGCCTTGCACTAGGGCCGGATAAATAACGACCTGTAACTGCGGGGCACGGCGTTTGAGTACGGTCAAAATATCCTTGATGGCAGCGCCTGTCGCTGAGGTGACGACCCCCACGCGATTGATGACACTTGGCAAAGGCTTTTTGTGACTAGCTGAAAACAGGCCTTCTGCGGCTAGCTGCATTTTGAGGGCATCAAATTGCTGCTTGAGCAAACCTTCACCGGCAGGGGCCATATGTTCGACTATCAATTGATAGTCGCCTCGCGGTTCATACACTGACACTCTAGCTTGTACCATTACTTGCTGACCATTAGCCGGGCGGTGGTTACAATAACGATTATTACCTCGCCACATGGCCGCTTTTATCTGTGCTTTGTCATCTTTTAGAGAAAAATACCAATGCCCTGAGGCCGGAGCAACAAAGTTTGAAATTTCTCCGGTGAGTTGTACAGAGGCAAAACCTTGCTCTAAGAGCGAGCGTATTTCTCTGTTAAGTCTTGATACAGAATAGGTTTTATTATTATTGGGGTATCCCATGTTGGCCTCCATAAAAAATTCACAGTCACTTTATCACATTTTTTGCTAAATTTTATTTACTCCCATAAGGAACGCTGATAAAATTCGCACGCAATTCCTTATACTCAGTTCACTTGAGAGAAGCCGCGAACATGCTAAGAATTGCAAAAGAAGCCCTTACCTTTGACGACGTACTTTTAGTACCAGCTCATTCAACTGTTCTTCCTCACACAGCAAACCTGAAAACGCGTTTGACTCGTGGGATTGAATTAAACTTACCGCTTGTTTCCGCTTCAATGGATACAGTGACAGAAGCGCGCTTAGCGATCGCTCTGGCACAAGAAGGTGGTATTGGTTTTATCCACAAAAACATGACTATCGAAGAGCAAGCTCGCAACGTGCGTAAAGTTAAGACGTATGAAGCGGGTATTATCTCTTTCCCTGTGACGGTTACTTCTGATCTTACGATTGCAGAAGCTATGGAGCTTGCACAGGACAAAGGGTTTTCAGGTTTCCCGGTTGTTGGTGCAAACAACCAACTTGAAGGCATTGTAACTAGCCGTGATATGCGTTTCGAAACTAAGCTAGAAAAAGCAGTTTCAACGGTCATGACTAAGAAAGATGACTTAGTGACAGTAAAAGAAGGCGCATCTCGTGAAGAGATCCTTGGCCTAATGCACGAACACCGTATCGAAAAAATCTTAGTGGTTGATGATGCATTTGCACTAAAAGGCATGATCACTGTTAAGGATTACCAAAAAGCGCAAGATAAACCAAACGCATGTAAAGATGAACAAGGCCGTCTTCGTGTTGGTGCTGCTGTTGGTGTTGGTGCTGGTACTGATGAGCGTATTGCTGCTTTAGTTGAAGCGGGTGTTGATGTACTACTAATCGATACTTCTCACGGCCATTCTCAAGGTGTTATTGACCGTGTTAAAGCAACACGTGAAGTATATCCAGAACTACAAATCGTTGCAGGTAACGTAGCAACAGCTGAAGGTGCAATTGCATTGGCTGATGCTGGTGCAGATGCCGTTAAAGTGGGGATCGGCCCAGGCTCTATCTGTACTACTCGTATCGTGACGGGTTGTGGTGTACCGCAAATTACTGCTATCTCTGATGCAGTAGAAGGCCTAAAAGGTCGTGATATTCCAGTGATTGCTGACGGTGGTATCCGTTTCTCTGGTGATATCGTAAAAGCGCTAGTTGCTGGTGCTTCATGCGTAATGGTAGGTTCAATGCTGGCGGGTACTGAAGAGTCTCCTGGTGAAGTTGAACTATACCAAGGTCGTTACTACAAGTCTTACCGTGGTATGGGTTCACTTGGTGCGATGAACCAAAAAGAAGGTTCGTCTGACCGTTACTTCCAGAAGAGCGATGCTGCGGACAAACTAGTACCTGAAGGTATCGAAGGTCGCGTAGCATACAAAGGACCAATCGCAACGATTATCCATCAGCAAATCGGTGGTATTCGCAGTGCAATGGGTCTAACTGGATGTGCAACCATCACTGAATTAAATACTAAGCCGCAGTTTGTTCGTGTTACTTCTGCGGGTATGGGTGAGTCTCACGTACATGACGTGCAGATCACCAAAGAGGCGCCTAACTACCGTATGGGTTAAGCCTCAAGGCGTGTTTCTGGGCTAGCAAGTTGCTAGCCCTTATTACTTTTGATAGAGACGCAATGCGGCTTTATCCTGTTTAGTTCCTAACTAACGAGATTATCAATGAGCAAAGATATCCACGATTCCCGAATTTTGATCTTAGACTTTGGTTCGCAATACACTCAGCTAATTGCACGTCGTGTACGTGAAATTGGTGTTTACTGTGAACTTTGGGCTTGGGATGTGACAGAAGAGCAAATCCGTGAGTTCAATCCTCAAGGTATCATTCTATCAGGTGGCCCAGAGTCAACAACGCTTGAAGGTAGCCCAAAAGCACCAGATTACGTATTCGAAGCCGGTGTGCCTGTACTGGGTATCTGTTACGGTATGCAGACGATGGCAATGCAGCTTGGTGGTCAGGTACATAGCTCAGATAAAAAAGAATTCGGCTACGCAAAAGTAGAGAAAGTAGGTGACTGTAAGCTATTCGAAGCGATTGAAGATCACATCGAAGATGGTGCAGGTTTCCTAGACGTGTGGATGAGCCATGGCGATAAAGTTGCTAAAATTCCAGATACGTTCAAAACTTCAGCGAAAACGGATACTTGCCCTCATGCGGCAATGTCTTGGGAAGAAAAGCGTTTCTATGGTGTACAGTTCCATCCAGAAGTAACGCACACTCAGCAAGGTTTGCGTTTACTAGAGCGCTTTGCAATTGATATCTGTGGTTGTGAAAAACTATGGACGCCTGAGCAAATCATTGAAGATGCAATTGAGCGTATCAAAGAGAAAGTAGGGGATGACGAAGTTATCCTTGGCTTATCTGGTGGTGTTGATTCATCAGTGGTTGCAATGCTTATTCACCGTGCGATTGGCGATAAGCTAACCTGTGTATTTGTTGATAATGGCCTGCTGCGCTTGAACGAAGGCCAGCAAGTAATGGATATGTTCGGTGATAAGTTTGGTCTGAACATCATTAAGGTAGAAGCTGAAGAGCGTTTCCTTAACGCGCTTAACGGCTTAAACGACCCAGAAGACAAACGTAAAGCAATCGGTCACACCTTTATTGAAGTGTTCGATGAGCAAGCCAGCCAACGCCTAAATGCGAAATGGCTAGCACAAGGTACGATTTACCCTGATGTTATCGAATCGGCAGCATCAAAAACCGGTAAAGCGCATGTGATCAAATCTCACCACAACGTGGGTGGATTACCTGAAGATATGGAGCTTGGTCTGGTTGAGCCACTACGTGAACTATTTAAAGACGAAGTTCGCAAGATTGGTCTAGAGCTTGGTCTGCCTTATGACATGCTTTATCGTCACCCGTTCCCAGGTCCAGGTCTAGGTGTTCGTGTACTTGGTGAAATCAAGAAAGAATACTGTGACCTACTGCGCCGTGCTGACGCTATCTTCATTGAAGAGCTACATAAAGCGGATCTATACCACAAAGTATCTCAAGCATTCGCCGTGTTCCTACCGGTACGCTCTGTTGGCGTGATGGGCGATGCACGTAAATACGATTGGGTGATCTCACTACGTTGTGTTGAAACTATCGACTTTATGACGGCACGTTGGTCACACTTACCATACGAGCTACTAGGCCACGTTTCAAACCGTATCATCAATGAAATCGATGGTATTTCTCGCGTGGTTTACGATGTATCAGGTAAGCCGCCAGCGACAATCGAGTGGGAATAGGCTTGGTTGTAAAAACCTAACCTAGCTTTCGTTAGATTAATAAAAGGCCAGCCAGTATTTCTGACTGGCCTTTTTTATGAATTTTTACCTTCTTAAAAAACCTTGCGGAGGTATTTGGTTTCTTCGCAGTGATGTTTATAGTGATGCTGGCCTGCTATTTTTGGGGTATTGGCTACACAGCAACTCATTTCACATATATCAAACCGATTATGGTGAAGCTGTAACTTGTTTCTGGACAAAAGTGAGTTACAGAGCTTACTAAATTAGAAAAATACGGATAACAAAACGTACCTCGTTAAACCCATTCATAAATACATTTCAGTATTTATACTTCCCCCAATATTTCCAATACTAGAAACTCCTTCTTGACATAGGTAGAGCGATCCCTCTACCATATTAGGTAAAATAAACGTTCTACCTTGATAGGTTTCATTATGTTAAAAGACCAGATCGCTGCAAGTTTAGAGCAAGCGTTTAGCAAATATGGATTTGCTGAGCCTAGTGTAACTCAACTAAAAGTCGCCTGTGGTGTAAGCCTAAGAACCTTGTATAAACACTACCCGTCTAAGGAAGAGATGATTGTCGGAGCTTTGCAGCATCGCCACCAACGTTACCTAAAGTTTTTGTCAGAGCACTCTCCAGAAGCAGGGTTAGGCTCTATACAACATATATTCACCATGCTTGGGAACTGGATGGCTGAGAACGCGCCAAATGGTTGTATGTCTCTGAATGCTCTTGCTGCATTCCCTGAGAATGAGCTTATCTCTGATACGGTCACAAATCACAAACAGGAGGTTAAGATCTTCTTAGGTGTACAAAGCTTACGCGAAGACTTAGCTATTCCCTTGTATCTACTTCATGAGGGAGTATCTAGCGCGTGGCCGATAATAGGAAATGACGCGATTCAATCAGCACAACACACAATCTTGGCATTAATATCAGAGAACAAAGTATGACTAAAATACCGAAAACAATGAGATCTGTATTACTTAATGGTCACGGTGGTTATAATATGCTGGAATATCGTGACGATATTCCTGTCCCAACACCGAGAGACTTTGAAGTATTAATTCGTGTATCAGCGGCAGGAGTCAATAACACGGATATCAATACTCGTATTGGCTGGTACTCAAAAGGCGACCAAAACAGTGAAGATGCTAGCTGGAGTGGTAACGCACTGAGCTTTCCTAGAATCCAAGGAGCAGATGTTTGCGGTCAAATTGTTGCAGTTGGTCGCTCCGTTGATGTAGGTCGCATCGGAGAACGTGTTCTAGTTGAACCATGTATTGTCGATGTAAACGGTGAGAATAGGAATCCTCCGTGGTATTTTGGGTCTGAATGTGATGGTGGTTTTTCTGAGTATACTGTCGTTTCTTCAAAGCACGCCTATAAAATAAATTCAGAGTTGAATGATATAGAACTCGCATCATTTCCGTGTTCTTATTCTACCGCGGAAAACATGTTGACCCGTTCCAAAGTCAAAGAAGGCGATCATGTCTTGATTTCAGGCGCATCTGGAGGGGTCGGCTCAGCAGCAATTCAGCTTGCTAAAGCTCGTGGCGCGATAGTAATTGCTATCACAAGCTCGAATAA
The DNA here is from genome assembly GCF_000238315.3 of Pseudoalteromonas piscicida. NCBI lineage: Bacteria > Pseudomonadati > Pseudomonadota > Gammaproteobacteria > Alteromonadales > Pseudoalteromonadaceae > Pseudoalteromonas > Pseudoalteromonas piscicida. Next base: position 2,416,775 of record NZ_CP011924.1, on the reverse strand, counting down.
GCGTGAATTAGTTAGAGAGCCTGGCGCTGATATGGTGGTTAACAGAGACAGTAACCTCGTTGATACACTAGGAAAAAATAGTGTAGACGTGGTTATAGATCTAGTCGCTGGCAACCAATGGCATGAATTTTTAGACGTTCTACGCCCCAAAGGTCGCTACGCTGTATCTGGCGCAATAGGCGGGCCTTTGGTAGAGCTAGATGTACGTACACTGTACCTTAAGGATTTAAGCTTTTATGGTTGTACGGTACTTGAACCTAGTGTTTTTAGTAATCTAGTTCATCATATTGAACAAGGTAATATCAAGCCATTAATAGCTAAGACCTTCCCTTTAGAGGAAATCGTTAAAGCACAAATTGAATTTCAAGAAAAACAACATGTTGGGAAAATCATACTCACTATATGATCTTAACATTTTGGTTGTTTGCCCTTCGTAATTTAATTATGAAGGGTTATTACTGATACCACTTTTCTAAGTAGTGAATGAGTTCCTAAATATTATATTTTCTAATGAAAAATTGATTTACGGCGTTTAAATGGACTTCTCGCAAACTCATTTTGGGGCAGAAGCGGGTTTTAGCAACAAGAGTCAGTACCGCTTACACTGACCCGATATTGAGGTTGAGTTACTTGCTTGAGGATTTACTCGGCTTTAGGCCTGGAGTGTTTCCTGGCGTTTTTTTATTGTCACGTCGACGTTGATCTGGCTTGCCAGTCGATTTGGCTTTTGGTTTTGGTCCTGGTTTCAAACCCATGATTTGATCCTTTTATTTAACGAGGTTATTCCTCGTTGTGTGATCTTTGAGCAGTATTGATGGTTTTCAAGGTGTGTATGAAAAATAATCAAAAAAATATCCTCTAAGTTCTCTGCTGGTAATTCTCGTTTTGACGAACCACTTAAAATGTATGGTGACCAGTTGGAGGCACAAGATGCATAGAATTGCTTCGGGTTTGCGACGGCTGAGTATTGAAGAGAAAAAGAGCTTCGTAGTGATATACAAGAATCTTCGGCCTAGGCTAAAGCTAAACTATCAGCAAAAAATCAAAAAAGTTCTGCGCATGGTATAGATGATGCTATCGAGAACAGCTAGCTTTCTAACTAGCTGCTATGTAGATATATTTTTCTTCTGTGATCTTCGAGTGGGAGTCATGACTCTAAAATGAGTTAGCACCCAGGTTAAGAAAAGGGCGAATATGATAAATATTCGCCATTTTGCTTGTTTTAGAAGCAGTTGAATCAAAAAAGTGATTTTTTCACTTTACCTTTCAAAAAAGCGCTTTATAATGCGTCGACATTGCAGGGGCGTAGTTCCAATTGGTAGAACAGCGGTCTCCAAAACCGATGGTTGCGGGTTCGAGTCCTGCCGCCCCTGCCACTTCTTATTTTGCACTTCGCATATTTTCAAAGTAAACTCCCTTAAAAAATTAAACTGCTTAGCTATGAATCCGATTTACGCAGATATTCTTGATATTGTACCGCTAAAGCTAAATTCTACATTTGCACATCTTGATCCTAACGCTGTCGTTGCTACTGCTGCGAATGAGCTTCAGCAAATAGCTTTACCGACTGTTTTGTTGCAGGACTTTGAATTGGTCATGGGTAGAAAAATTGAGGTTATCATGGGTAACACGATTTCACTTGAGAATAACCAATTAAGTTTACCAAGTGCACAACTAAGTACGGCTCAAAAGCGTGAGTTGTGGCAATTAATCTGGAGTCAACAAGATGCAAGTTAAGCAAGGTGGTTTACTACAATTTCCACTTAATGAGATTATGCATGTAGAACAAGCCTGTCATGCTTTTCCTTGGAGTGAGAAAACCATGCAGTCTTGCCTTCATGGTCGTTACTTTAATACGGCTATTGTTGATGGTAATACGCTGGTGGGCTTTTACGTTGCAGAGCGTGCGGGCCCAGATTTAACCTTGATGGATATTTGTATTCGTCCTAATTATCAAGGTAAGGGCTGCGCGAAGCCATTAATGGAAGATTTGTTAGCGCAAGCGGAGAGTTTGCAAGCAGAAAATATCTTCCTTGAAGTTAGAGCGTCAAACACTGCAGCAATCGCGTTATATCATCGCTATGGTTTTGTCGAAATGGGCTTGAGAAAAAACTACTACCCAAGCACTCATGGCCATGAAGATGCAATGCTCATGGCTTTACCATTAGCCTAAGTGACTATTATCCGTTGGCTGGTCTATTGATAGGGTATAGCGCATAGCCTCAGTGAGCTTAAGCAAATAGTAATGGCGATTACTGTTTTGTGTTTTTTGCAAACTGGTTTCTAGTTCCCCTGCGGCTTCATGAATATTCATAAAGCCAAAGCAACCCGCGCTGCCTTTGATACTATGTGCCAGTGCCCTTAAAGATTCCCATTCTTGTTTATCGTAAAGCTTTTGCAGCTCAACTAGCTGTGACGGTAGCTTTTCGACATAATTACGACTTATTTGTAAGAACTTTTCGGTTTTTAATAAGGCATCCCATGAAGAGGATTTGTCATTTTGAAGTTCAAGGTACTCTAGTAGCAATTTACCTAGCAATTCTTTATCTATCGGCTTGCCAAGAGTAGCATCACACCCTGCTTTAATATGGTTGTCTATGTCGTGTTTCATTACGTTGGCGGTAAGCGCGATGATTGGTCCATCATAGGCGGCATGTCTGAGCATTTGCGTTGCTTCTTCACCACCCATGACTGGCATTTGCATATCCATTAATATCAGTTGATAGTCTTCAACCAGCGCCATCTCAACCGCTTCAGCACCGTTATTAGCAATATCAGGAACTATGCCCCAGTTAGACAGTAGCAGCGTAATAAGCTCTTGGTTATCGGGGTTGTCTTCCGCAACAAGCACTTTGGCATCAAGCTCTTTTACCGCCGCAATATGGGTTTTACTGTTATCTGGTTGTTTTGGTCGCTCAAGTGCGTTTAGCCAAGAGTACGAGCGCTCTTTGAAATTACCAGAGACCTCAACAGAAAATAAGCTTCCCGTGCCTTGTTGGCTTTGAACATGCACGTCACCACCAAGCAGTTGTGCTAAATTCTTTGAAATACAAAGGCCAAGCCCTGTGCCACCGAAGCGTCGAGTTGTTGTTGTGTCGGCTTGCTCAAAAGGCTTAAATGCGCGTTCTAGCTCATTTTGTGACATGCCAATTCCGGTGTCTTTGATGCTAAAGATAAACTTTTCAGATTCTGGTCTAAACTCCACCTTTAAATGAACGCCACCGTACTCAGTAAATTTCACCGCGTTTGTTGCGATGTTAAGCAAGATTTGTTTTAAGCGAGTGATGTCGGTGTAAAGCTTGTCAGGCAAGGGTAGAATAAATTCTGTGGAAAAGTTCAGTAGTTTTTCATTCGTCATCGGCTCAATGATGGATTCAATATCATTGATGAGTGGCATTACCAAGACCTCTGATTCTTCCACATCCAGTTTTTCAGCCTCAATTTTCGAAAGGTCTAAGATATTATTGATAAGTTCTAAAAGGTGTTTAGAGTTTCTTAAAATTGTGTCTAGGTGCTGTTTTGAGGTCGGAGAATTAGGATGCTGTATAAGCTGCTCGGTAAACCCCATAATAGCAGTCAGCGGGGTACGTATCTCATGACTCATGTTAGCTAAAAAGCGGCTTTTAAGCTGGTTTGCCTGCTCGGCTTCTACAATAGCAACTTCTAGCTTGCTATTGGTCTCTTCTAATTCTTTGGTTCTGTCTTCAACTTTTTCTTCCAAGTGCTCTTTGTAATCCTCAAGCTCTCGCTGAAAGGTACGAATTTGGCCGATCATATGGTTGAAATCTCGGAAAAGGATACCAACTTCGTCACTGTTATGCTCCGGTAGCGCCACCATTAGGTCACCATCTCCGACTCTATGGCTCGCTTCTCCCAGTAATTCTATGGGGTTGAGCAACAGGTTGCGGACCACGATAAAAATCAAAATGGGCAATGTAACGACAGATAGAATAACGATCAATGCTGTGATCAGACTAATAGTTTTACCAGAGCGGTAAAGTAGCGACTTAGGGATCGTTGAAATATAAAAGTAGCCTCCGCTTAGTTGCGCGCTGTAGGTCATCCTTTCCACATTATCAATACTATGAATAACGGTAGAGTCTAATTGGCCAAGGTCAGCAATATAGCCAATTTCTTCTATTTCACTGGCGCTTAAGTAGTGGCCAATGAGGTTCGTATCTGAGCTGAATAACACTTCACCATCAATGCTCACTAATAGGTTTAGCGTATTGTCGTACGGTGCTTCGAGAATACTGGTACTTAAAAGAGAAGGAGAGACTTGTACGACGATATAACCTTGTTGTCTAGGTTGCTTGAGTTCGTAATCTACGCTGTAGATTTGCTGGACAAAATACAGCTGTGTACCTGCACTTGAAGCAACCATAAATTGATGTTGGCGCAAGTTACTTTGCATGATTTGTTTGGCGAAAGGGTAGAGGTTTGGCGCTTCGCCTAAGTTACTGGAATAAAATGCAGAGCTTCTGCCATTGGGAGATAAAAGATTGATGCTGATAATATCTGGGTAGGCTTCACTATAACTGGCAAATACATCCATCAGCGCACCTAATCGCTTGGTTTTTTCCATCCTTTCAAGGTTGGCCGAATTAAGAAAGTCACTAAGTACTGGAGAGGTTGAGAGCAGTTTTGTTGTTGACTGGTAGATCTCAATATAATTGAACATCTTCTGCTGTTGTTGTTCAACGAAACGACTAACAATGAGCTTGGCTTGTTTTTGCGTTGAGCTAGTTACATTCGTGAGCGTAAATCCGCCAAGAAACAGCAAGGGTAATATCACAAGCGGGGTGATATACCAAAGGAGTCGAATACTTAACTTGCTTGTTTTCATGGATAACTAGCTGCCTTGCTACACGAAATCTTAATGACAAAAAAATTAACATGAGTATTAAATCATAAGCGGGGAGAGGTGAATACTCAAGTTTGTCCAATTGCGTCGAAAATACGATAAAAGGTGGGGGCTAAATAAAAAAGCCTCCAAAAAGGAGGCTTTCGGATCGTAATTTTACAGCAGATTAGAAGTTATACTTCATACCTAGTGATAGACGACGACCTTTAACATCGAAGAATTCACCGTCATCGTATGTATAAGGTGTACGAGGTGGCTCTTTATCAAATACGTTATTTACACCAACACGTAGTTGTAGATCTTCAACCAAGTTAGTTTTATACATGAAATCTACAGTAGTGTAAGAAGAAACCTCATTGAAGTTGTTATCTTCAGGTGTCCACTCGTTATCTTCAACAGTGCTGTGGCGATAGTTTACTGTTACTACGTATGCAGAATCATCATGCGTGTATAGCGCGCTGAAACGGCCTTTCCAGCGTGGTGCGTCATCCGTTTCACCCATATAGTTACGGAAGTCTTCCGCACGACCAGTTGAGTTTTGGTTATCTTCAATCAAATAAGTCGCAGTTAGTTTAAGTGCAAACTCACCGTTTAATGCGTCAAATTTGTATGCAGATTCAAAGTCCATGCCTTTTTTGGTGATTTGTGCAGCGTTAATTGGACGCGAGTAGTAGTTTTCAATTTCACCAGTTTCTTTATTACGTACAAAGTTACCACAGAAAGGGTTGTCTAAAGAAGACGCTTCGTAACAAAGCTTAATACTGTCACGACCAAAGTATTCAATTGCACCATCAATTTCAAATGACCAGTAATCAACAGTAAGATCCAAGCCTTCAACAAATTCAGGCGTGTAAATTACACCGATAGTGTAGTCATTAGATACTTCGTTTTTCAGCTCAGTATTACCTTGAATGTAACCAGGTAAGCTACCACCAGATAACCATTCATCAGAAGGCATCCAACCAGCAGCTAGACCAGCAGCTTGACAGTTGTTGATGATGTTATCTCTGTACTTGTAGTCACTGCTTAACTCTGCAATTGAATCTGCGCGACAAATGTCTGCACGGCCTGAGCTGTAAGTTTTAGAGTTTGGAGTAGACAGGTCACCTAGGTTTGGCGCACGTACCGATTTAGAACGGTTTACACGTACACGTAGTTCGTCAGTCACGCCCCAGTTTAGTGCTAGTTTCCAAGCATCGTCACCACCTGTTACAGAGTAATCCATGTAACGGTATGCACCTTCAAAAGTAAGGTCAGTAGCTAGGAACTCATCCATCAGTAGCGGTACAGAAACCTCTGCTGAGAATTCTTTAACTTCGATTTCGCCATCCATAGGTAGGCTTGAGTTACCTTTAATAAGGCCCTGCTCCATGTTTTCAGATGGACGGATCTTAGCAACTTCACGGCGGTGCTCAGCTGTAAACGCTGCACTTACGTAACCTGCAGGTAATTCAAATAATACACCATCAACCGTTGCACCAAATACTGCTTGGTCGTGTCTTGCAAAACGAGTTGCAGTCGTTGAAATGTAACCTAATTGTTCCTGAGTTGCGCTTGTTGCACCCATTGGATTGAATGGTACACAACCTTCACGTGCACCAGTCACGTTACCGTCAGCATCACGGGTAGCACACACAACTTGACCATCGATTAATACAGAGTCAATCGCATTAGCTAGGTTGTTTTTATAAACTTCACCAGTCCACAGCGTGTCTTGTTCGATACGACCGAATTGGAAGTATGTGCTGTAGCTCCAGTCATCGTTAATGATGCCTTCAGCACCAATTGATGAACGGAACACTTCACGCTCTTGGTTATACTTACGGTCACCCCATAAGTTTTCGTTTGCTTGATAAAGTGTTACAGAGTCTAGACCTGCGTCATCCATCACTTTACCCATGGCATCGTTTACAAATGCGCTATCGCGACGGATTGTGTGTGAGAAGAATGCAGGGCTACTTTCAGTCGTTGCTTCTGTCTTAGAATAAGTCGCATCAAATGTTAGTGCATGTTCATCATTCAGCTCATAAGTACCGTAAAGAGTACCGATCATTCGCTCAAGAGGTGTGCGGAAATAATCTTTATAACCATGTCTGAAGATGGCATCACCAGGGTTTGCTTCGTCGTACGTGTAACGGCCAGCAGCACGAACTGGCTTATTAGTAAGTTGAGCTGGATCGTCGATTAGACCAAGACCGTAATCGAATGGACGCATTGTACCGTCTTCATCGAAAGTGAAGTGGTGGTTCTCAAACGCTTCACGTGTCTTTGTACCAGTCCAAGCAAAGAAGTCACCACGCTCTGAGTAATAGCCAAGTGCTGTTGGGTGATTAAACTCGATATCAGCAGGAATACCGTCACTACCACCTGTATTTGCAGGGTTAGAGATAGATCTCATGCCGCGCTTGAAGAAGTCACGGTCTAGTTTCGCGTAGCTTTCATTTTTGGTGTAGTTTAAAGAGGTAATGAAAGAGAGCTTTTCTAGTTCTTGGCCACCTGTAATAGAGAAGAAATATTCCTCACCACCGCTTTGTTCAGGCTTTACTGTAGACACATCAACTTCTACACCATCGAATGACTTTTTCGTGATGATGTTTACAACACCAGCCACAGCGTCAGCACCGTATACTGCTGCTGCACCACCCGTTGCGATTTCTACGCGCTCAATAATAGAGGTAGGGATGTTGTTTAAATCTACAGCAGTATCACCAACAGAGCCTGGTACAAAACGACGACCATTAACTAGTACCAATGTACGCTCTGAACCTAAACCACGTAGGTCAGTTGTATTTAAGCCTGATGCATAGATATAGCTAGTAGTATTCTCTGGAGATAGGCCAACTGTTGCTTGAGGCATTTCAGCTAAAAGGTCATTTACGTTTGTGATGCCTTGGTTTTCAAGCTCCACACCACCGATAACGGTAACTGGAGTCGGCGAAGTTAGGTTTACACGTTTAATTCGAGAACCTGTAACTTGAATACGCTCTACTGATTTTGCTTCTGTCTGTTCGTTTGCAACAGCTACTGAACTACTTACGGCACCAGCCACTAAAGCAACTTGGATACCTGCGGTAACTAGATTTAACTTCTTCAACATTTTGACCCTTATTTACTTTGTTTATAACGACGGTCAACTCTTTCCATACATTTGAAAGAGGAGATATCGCAATATAGGTGCAGCGTTTTTACCATAAACAATTGTTAAATATGGCTTTTGTCTAAATGTGTATGGTGTTTATAAAAGGTGTAATATGTGATTTTGCTGTTCCTGTTTTGATTTTATTCTTATTAATCATATGGTTGTGTTGAGTCTTTGTGTCATCTTTTATTTACGGTTAGTGAGTGTTTACAAATGCTGTTATTGTTTTGAAAACAATAATTTTATATTTGATAGGAATGGTATAAGTTTTAGCGGTAATTTTGAGCGTATTTGTAGCTGGATTTGTAATTTTTATGTAGTATTTGCTGTGTTAAAAATGAGCGTTTGATATTGTGGAGCTCATTTTTGTGGGAACTTTTAAAGATAGGCTGAAAATCAACCTATCTTTTCACGGTAGATGGCTAGTTTTGTATAGCTTTTAGGCGTCTGAGTTTGAGCTGTTCTTGAATAGCCTTTCCCTGATAGCCCATTGCGATGATCTCTTGAACGTCTATGTTGCGAGTTGCTAAAAAGTTCTGTGTAAGTTTGTCACAAAGCACGCGGAAATTATCACTTACCTTGCTACAAATATAACAAAAACGCGCTAATTTCTCAGGTCTGCGCCATGCGTCAATATTTTGTAATATAATAAGCCAATCATCCGGCGTTTTATTTTCCTTGCTCAATAAATCGAGATTTGTGATGAGCTCTTTGCTGCTTTCTATGTAAATATTAGGGACTTTGAATCGTTTTGCTTGCGCTAACTGAATCAAGCTAGTACCCGAAAAGTAACAGGCAAGGCTGAATTGTGCTAACCCATCTAACTCATCATTTTTTTCAAGTCTAGAGAGTGCGCTTTGGAATTTGTCATAGGCTGCTTCATCCCATTTTGGGATATATGGAGTGACATCATCAAGCGCACTGAGCCTCCAAATGGTATGTAGAAAGTGCCCCAAACCTTTATCTTGGGTTGTCTTTTCTATTTCTAACCAAATACGCTCTTTGGTTAAGGTTTTTAATTCACCGTTAGCAACCATGGTTTGCATAAGGTGCCAAGTTTCAGCGGCAATGGTGAAGTTGTATTCTTTATAGCGAGCTGCAAAGCGCGCTACTCGCAGCACTCTAAGTGGATCTTCACTAAAAGCACTGCTGACATGGCGTAAAATTCTGCTTGCTAAATCTTTTTGGCCGTCATAAGGGTCGATAAGTGAACCATCATCATCTTTAGCAATTGCATTAACGGTAAGATCTCGGCGAAGTAAATCTTCTTCCAGTGTGATTTCAGGGCCGAAGTCGCAAATAAATCCGGTATATCCTTGACCACTCTTACGCTCAGTGCGCGCAAGTGCGTGCTCATCTTTGGTCGTTGGATGTAAAAACACAGGAAAATCATTACCAACCTGCTGATAACCCAGTTTGCTCATTTGCTCGAGTGTGCTGCCAACGACGACATAATCTCTTTCTTTTATTGGGCGTCCTAGCAGTTCGTCTCTAACTGCACCGCCGACGAGGTAGATTTTCATTTTCTATGTTCCATTTTCTGCGATTCGAGGTTTTATCTTGAACCGGATTTTGCCATTATAGAGCGCATCATAACAATAAAGAGACAAGTCGTGTATTTACGCTATTTTGGGTTAACTGAAAAACCCTTTTCGATTGCTCCAAATCCTGAGTTTTTATTCCTTAGCGAACGTCACAAGGAAGCACTTGCACATTTAACCTATGGGTTGGGTGACGCGGGTGGTTTTGTGCTACTGACAGGTGAAGTGGGAACGGGCAAAACCACAGTAACACGAAGCATGTTGGCTCAGCTGCCAGAATCAACGAAGGTTGCTTTTATACTTAATCCATCACTATCAGAGCTTGAACTGCTTGCGACGATTTGTGATGAGTTGGAAATTGACTATGACAGCAACAACGCCACGTTAAAATCGCTTACCGATGTGATTAAGCATAGATTGTTAGAGAACCATCATAGTGGTGGTCATACTATGTTGATCATTGATGAAGCTCAGCATTTAGCACCAGAGGTGCTTGAACAGCTTAGGCTGCTGACTAATCTGGAAACAGATCATAAAAAATTGCTACAAATTGTATTGGTAGGTCAGCCCGAGCTACAGCATTTGTTACAGCGCAACGAGCTACGTCAATTGGCACAAAGGATCACTGCGCGTTATCACTTGCTACCACTTAGCGAATCGCAAGTGTTTGCTTATATACAGCACCGACTGCAAAAAGCAGGTTGTCAGCAAGCGTTGTTCCACCACGATGCAGTAGCCTATGTACATCAAGTGACAGCTGGGATCCCAAGATTAATAAATTTATTAGCTGACAGATGTTTATTAGGTGCTTACTCGGCATCGCAAACTCAGGTAACGAAAGCAATCGCTGTTCAAGCTGCAAAAGAGGCGCTACCCACTAATTTAGTGCCAGTTACAAGCCAAGAAAAAGATCGCGTGCCATTATTGTTTACGGCTTGGCTTGGTGTGTTATTTGTTGCAGGCTTTGGCTTGGCAAAATTGGTGTAGAGGGAAACATGTCGTATTTAACAAGTGCAATGAAACAGTCGCAACAAGGCGCAGATGCAGAGCAGGATTATTTGAGTCAACGTCAAGACGCCCAACTCATTTTCTATAAAAAGCTCGTTACCTATGCCGGTGCGGGTCTCTTGTCTCTGTCTTCACTTGGGGCGGGCTATTATATTGGTAAGATAACGACCCCCGCGGAAGTGCAACCAGCAGCAACGTCTAAAGTGGAGCCGAAAAAAGAAGAGCAAGCTGAGCTTTCTACAGATCTTGCGGTGGAGAATAATCAGCAGGTGAAAAAGGCTAATGTTGCTAGTCAAGAAGTGAGTACACCAACCACTACTTCAGCGACAAACAACACTGTTAATCCTAATCTAGCGGCGCAAACTGCTGAGCCTGAGCAGCATTTCCAGTGGGTGTCTGTGCAAATTGGTGTTGATAACCAAGGCAAGCCCTTATATCAACAACAATTGGTACCGGTAGATTCTGTTAAAGCTGTAGCAGTTGTTCCAGCCCCTGTCCCTACATCGGATGCCATTCAACCTAATCAAGTTACTCAAGACTTATCTCCCGGAGAAATCCAAACGGCTGGTGAATATGCGGGTTATCGCGTATTTGGTGCTAAGCCAAAACCACAAGATGATGAACTTGCCGGGGTATCAGAAGAACTTAAAAAAGCCTTTGCTGAGGCGGTAAAAGAAACGGCACCGCATGAAGAGCCTGAGGTGCTTTCTACGACTAAGGACTCTGCTTCAGCTACGCCCATCGCGCTGCTGCCTGCCCAATTGCAAAATAGTATTCCAAGCTTACGTTATCAAGCGCATATTTATGCTACCGACTCTCATGAGCGGTGGATAAAAATAAACAATAGGCCTTTATATGAGGGGGATAGTCTAGGTGCTTTGACCGTTGTAGAAATTACACCAGAGCAAACACGTTTTGATTTCGACGGTATTGAATTCAGCCTCGAAGCAATGGAGGACTGGCTGCCTTAATATCAAGGCAGCATTGAGTGTTTAAAAAACCGGATAAGATCAAGCTTGAATTCTTCAGGCTTGATCGCTGACTCTAGCTCATCGTTTGCTTTTTTCGCGCTTAAATCTATATCTTGAACTTCAATGTAATGCATGTGCTTAGCGTGATAAAACACTTTCACGACGGGCTTTAAAGGTGTTTTGGGGTTACTTTGGGCAATAACACCGACCTTACCACTAGTGAGTTTTACTAAGGTGCCTACAGGGTATACGCCAATGCAAGCAATAAACCGGCTTAGGAGTTGTTCGTCAAAATGGTGAGGGCAGCCTTCACGCATTAACTTAAAAGCTTTAATTGGTGTCATGCCCTCTTTATAGACGCGCTCGGCGGTCAATGCGTCATACACATCTACAATAGCGGCCATTCTCACATGCTGTGGTAGTTCGTCAGCGGTTTTGCCATAAGGATACCCTGTGCCATCTAGGCGCTCGTGGTGATAACCCGCAATTTCGCATGCAACTCGTCCAAGACCCGCATTGAGCAAAATATCAAAGCTATATTTTGCGTGTGATTTCATAATGCCGTATTCATCTAAGCTCAACTTTCCAGGCTTATGTAAAATATCGTCGGGAATTTCTATCTTACCAATGTCATGGAGTAGCGCCCCTGTGGTCATCTCTTCGGTTAATTCTCTAGAGTAGCCAAGGTGCTTACAGAAAATAGCTATTAAGATAGAAACATTAATAGAGTGCTCCAATAGATAGGCGTCTTTTTCTCTGATCCGAGCAATGCAGGAAAGCGCATCTTGATTGCGAAATACGGAGTCAATAAAGCCGCTCGCTGTTGCTTTAAAAGCCTCTATTTCTATCGTTTTACCTGCTTTAATATCCGCAAACGCTTTGCTTTGAATTGCCTTTGCTTCGTCGTAAAGTGTCACTGCGTGTTGCATTTCTGCGTCAACACTACACTTGGTTTGCCAAGGGTCATGCTCTGGTTTATGCGGCTCTTCTATATTTTCATCATGAGGAGGTTCATCGTGAGGGTCGTGTTCTGAAAGGCGCTTACTGGGATCAACCGTTACCTCTAAAACACCACTCTTTTGTAGCTTTGTAATGCTTGTTTTCGTTCTCACCCAGCCCTTGGTTTTAATCGCAACTGAGCCTGTCTGCTTTGTCACACCGACAACAAACATACCTGGCTCTAAATCACTGATATTAATATTAATCTCTGGCATGAGGATTCCTTTAGTTGTGTCTTTAAGCGTAGCAAAACTTGGTAAAATAGAAAGGATTAAAATATAAATATGATTGATTTTCCCCCAATAAACCCGCATCCTGAAAGAAACAAAAAGGAGTCTATCTTATGCGCTTATCTCCCTTGGCATTAGGTCTCATTGCCACTTTGTCTTGGCATGCGAATGCTAATTTGAAACAACAAGTTGCAGAGTCTATGCCTGAACTTGAATCTTTGTACCTACATTTACATCAAAACCCTGAGCTTTCGTATAAAGAAGAAAAAACAGCAGGGCGTTTGGCGGATGAAATGCGCAGACTTGGTTATGACGTGACTGAAAATGTGGGTGGCTTTGGTGTTGTTGGCATGCTGAAAAATGGTGATGGTCCAACGGTGATGATCCGAGCCGATACCGATGGTTTGCCAATTATTGAAGAAACAGGAAAGTCGTACGCGTCAAAAGTTAAAGTGAAAGATGATGCGGGGAATTTGGTTGGTGTGATGCACGGTTGTGGTCACGACATCCATATGACCAGTTTAATCGGTACAGCAAAACAGCTAATGGCTAACAAGGAAAAGTGGCAAGGTACATTGATGTTAGTTGCTCAACCCGCTGAAGAAGTGGGTGGCGGCGCAAAAGCCATGTTAAAGGAAGGGCTATATACTCAATTTGCTAAACCCGATCATGTTATTGGTTTGCATGTAAGTGCTGCTGTTCCTGCCGGTAAAGTGGCGATCGCACCGGGTTATGCACTGGCTAATGTTGACTCAGTTGACATCATTGTCAAGGGTAAAGGGGGGCATGGAGCCTATCCACATACTACCATCGACCCTGTGGTACTGGCATCGCGGATTGTTTTGGGGCTACAGACCATTACATCACGAGAGATCTCTCCGTTAGAGCCGTCGGTGATCACAGTAGGCTCTATTCACGGTGGTTCTAAGCACAACATTATTTCAAACGAAGTGAAGCTACAATTGACGCTACGTTCTTATAATCCCAATGTACGTGAGCAACAAATTGCGGCGATCAAACGCCTGACTGCAGGCATTGCACACAGTGCAGGGTTGGAGGACAGTCTTGTGCCTGAGGTTATCGTTCATGAAAGCGAAAGCATTCCATCTACGTATAATAATCCGGAGTTGGCTGAGTTTGTAACTAGCGCCATTAAGCAGGAAATTGGTGCAGAAAATGTTGAACAATCTCAGCCGGTGATGGCTGGTGAAGATTTCGGCTTATATGGCCGTACGGATGACAATGTACCAATTACCATTTTTTGGCTAGGTGGTGTTAATCAAGCGGTATTCGATGCAGCACAAAAAAGCGGTGAGCCTTTACCTTCATTGCATTCTAGTAAATTTGCGCCAGATTATCCTATTGCCATCGCAACTGGAGTAAGAGCGATGAGCAATAGTGCACTTGCTTTGTTTAATCAAAAATAAGCTTTATCTAGCATTTTTATCTCGCATAGTAAAAAGGTAGCCTCGGCTACCTTTTTAGTTTTTAGTCTTTATTTGCTGCTGCAAGCATTAACTCTCTATTGCGCTCTAGTTTTACCAGCATCGCATCTGCAATGGGTTTGAACTTAGCGAGCTCAGACTGAGGTAATGGCTCAGACTTCGGCAGTTTTACCGTTTTAGGATTTCGGTGTACGCCGTTCACCAAAAACTCATAATGAAGGTGAGGACCTGTCACGCGGCCAGTTGAGCCGACAGTACCAATTTTCTGTCCTTGCTTCACTTTTTGACCTGTCTTCACTGCACGTTTATTCAAGTGTAAGTACTTAGTCACATACTTGCTACCGTGCTGAATAAACACATAGTTACCATTGAGTTTATTGTAACCTGACTTGAGTACTTTACCGTTACCAGAGGAAACCACCGGCGTGCCTACGCGTGCCGCATAGTCTATACCATTGTGAGACGATACTCGGCCAGTCACAGGGTGAAGACGACGCGGATTGAAGCTGGAGCTGATATATTTGAAGTTAACTGGTGCTCTTAAGAAGGCTTTTTTCATGCTACGGCCTTCAGGGGTATAGAACTCGTCATCAGTATGACGAACCGCGCTGTAACGCTCGCCTTGGTTAATGAATTCTGCGGCAATAATTTTACCATTACCGATTTCTTCACCGTCTACATAGTGCTTCTCAAACACTAATGCGAAAGAGTCGCCCTTACGAATATCATTTGCAAAGTCGACATCCCAACCAAAAATATCGGCGAAGTTCATTATTTGACGTTCGCTAAGGCCCGCTGAAATACCGGCGCTCCAGAAGCTGGAACTGATCTCGCCACCCGCTGATTTTTCGCGACTTTCGATTTCTTTGCTTTCGATTTTGGTTTCGTAACTACCCTCGTCGTTTAGGGTGACCAATAAGGTATCCGTTTTTGACAAGATGTATTTTAATTGAGCTAATTCACCACCATCATTGCTAGCAAAGCTAAGCACTTCTCCCGGGTGGATTTTAGTCAGCTTACGGGTTTCTGCGTTGGTATTGACCAGATTGTGTAACGTTTTGGCAGAATAACCTGCGCGTTTAAAAATCACGGCTAGGCTGTCGCCAGACTTCACTTCGTGGTCTTTAAATTCAAATACAGGTTGCTTAGGGGCAGACTCAGGCGTGATGACTGGCGCTGCATCTAATTCAGTAAGTTGCTCTGTTTTTTCTGATATTTTTACTGGCAACTCGTAACGTTTCCCAACTTCTAAAGCTTTTCCGTCATTGTCTTTTGAAGCCGTTGCTTTTTCAGAGGGGATCAGGGCAATTCCGACCATCGCAGATAGGAAGCCGATGATGAGCACTTTGTGCTTTTTGGGGAGCTTATGAACCACATGAACCATAATGCGCCTTTTCTGCTGTCAAGAATTATTGTAGATAATATTGCAGGATATACGTAATAAACCCGTAATACCAGCGTTTTGTGCATTTAAACTCGGATAAATATAGGCTAGAATCGAGCGATTACAAGTTATAGCTGTTGGAGTGAGAATAGTGGATTTAGAAACTGCATTTGCAGAGATTAGCCGTGGTGCAGAAGAAATTCTGTTGCAGGATGAATTAAAAGAAAAGCTGAAGTCAGGTAAAAAACTACGTATTAAAGCGGGTTTCGATCCAACAGCGCCTGATTTGCATTTAGGACACACAGTGCTAATCAATAAAATGAAAACCTTTCAAGACTTAGGCCATGAGGTGATTTTCTTGATTGGTGATTTCACCGGTATGATTGGCGACCCAACGGGCAAAAATGTAACTCGTAAGCCACTCACTCGTGAAGATGTACTGGCAAATGCAGAAACATACAAAGAACAGGTTTTCAAAATCCTTGATCCTGCCAAAACCACAGTTGCATTCAACTCTGAGTGGATGGAAAAGCTTGGCACAGCTGGTATGATCAAGCTTGCTGCACGTCAAACTGTGGCACGTATGCTTGAGCGCGACGACTTTAAAAAGCGTTATGCAAATGGTCAAGCAATCGCAATCCACGAATTTTTATATCCACTGGTTCAAGGTTGGGACTCGGTTGCACTAGAGGCAGATGTTGAGCTGGGTGGTACCGATCAGCGCTTCAACCTATTAATGGGTCGTGAGCTACAAAAAGACGAAAGGCAAAAACCGCAAACAGTACTGATGATGCCGCTACTTGAAGGCACCGACGGTGTGCAGAAAATGTCTAAGTCATTAGGTAACTACATCGGTATTACTGATGCGCCAAACGACATGTTCGGTAAAGTGATGTCGATTTCTGACGATTTAATGTGGCGTTACTACGAGTTGCTAAGTGCGAAAACATTGGATGATATCGCTGCACTTAAAGAAGAAGTTGTGGGTGGCCGTAACCCTCGTGACATTAAGATTGAATTTGCAAAAGAAATGATTGCTCGATTCCACAGTGAAGCTGACGCTGAAGCGGCACATCAAGACTTTATCAAGCGTTTCCAAAAAAATGCCTTACCTGATGAGATCCCTGAAGTCACCGTAACTATTGAGGGCGAAAGCACGTTTATCACTAACTTGCTAAAAGAAGCGGGTTTAGTGGCAAGTACTTCAGAGGCGATGCGCATGATCAAGCAAGGCGCAGTAAAACTTAACGGCGAAGACAAAGTTACGGATACTAAATTAGAAGTTACCAAAGGTTCTTGCGAAATCTATCAAGTAGGTAAGCGTAAGTTTGCGAAAGTAACGGTAAACTAAATTAGTTTGCCTACACTTCATCTTAAAAAGGCTAGCGAGTGACTAGCCTTTTTAATTTGAGATATAAAAGAGCGGTTATCGCTCTTTTTCAAGACAAGTCAATTCCTGCTTCAATTTCGCTTATTCCCAAGCAAACTTTATTCTTAATTAAGCTGCAAAAATCGCCTTCAAACGTTGATTGATTTTGATCATGAACGTTATTTGAGTGTTGTTGAATGCAAGCAAGCTTATCAGAATTACACCTTGGCAGAGTTTCCCCTAGCCAGTATGCTTAGGTTAGGGTTAGTGGTGTAGCACATACATGGAACAAATTGAGATATTCGAGATCCCAAGTCCGTGTAAGGGGATCTGTCAGGTAAATAATCGCGGTTATTGTAAAGGTTGCTATCGCAGTCGCGAGGAGCGCTTTGAGTGGAATAATTTGAATAACGAGCAAGAGCGTAAAGTTATCTCGTTGTGTCAGCAACGTTATAAAAGGTACCTGCAACGAAAGTCAAAATCAGAGCATATGGATGATGATCAAAAAGGGGAAAACTTCAAATTTGATATTTAGCTTTAAGCATTTTTATTATTCCTTGTCGCTCAAACTCCTCTAACTTTGCTTTGATAAGTGGAACTAGCTGTTCGTTACGCTTATGTACAAAGTGGAAACTTTCAACAACGGCTAAGTTTTTTATCTGCAATGTTTCTTCATTTATGTTCTTTAGATGTGGCTTTAAGTGAAAGTCGAGTATCAATGCGCCTTCAACCTGTTTCTGCATGACTAAGTTAAGCTGTGCCACCGCGCTTTTAACGCCAATAACATAGGCTGTGGTATGGTGTTCAGCCAAATAAGTAGTTGCGACGGGATAGCCGCTGCGGACCGTTAATGATTTGATTTCGTTAAGCTCGCAGTGAGCACATAGGGTGAATAACTGTAAATTAAACTGAAATAAGGGATAGTCAATACGGCGCAGGTTTGGATACTCATTCTCCACACTGGCAACTCGAGCTAGCTGTCCGTCTAAGTTTCCTGCGTTGGCTGCAATTAAAGAGCCTTTATGATTAAACTCCTCAAGGCGTAACTCTATTCCGAGAGATTGATAAACCATTTCCATCAGCTCTATCACATAGAGCGCTTGTGGAGTTTGCGGTGGTTTATTGAAGCGCATAACTTTTGGCAGTTCATTAGTAGCGTGTGCAACAGTTGAAATAATCATTAGTAAACACAGTAATACGGTTTTCAATCCAACTCCTTCGGTGGGTCACTCAGCGATTTTCATGCATTTAAGTATACATAATTTTTACAATAAAGGGCACGCTATCGCGCTTTAATCAAAACTAGATTTTGCTGCAATAGACAGACAGCCTTGTGATACACTTGAGCTTTCCTTTGCTTAAAATTGAATGATGCGTAATGAGCTATAACCTGTGTTTACTACCTAGACAAGAAAAATACCAAATTCAACTTGAGTATGAGGCGTCGTTTTGGGCCTACCAAATAAAACGGGGCAAAAAAAGTAGAGAAGCGATTTATGACACCATCAATCAAAGGCCGTTGTCTGAGCAGGACACGCTAAAGCAAAAGTTTGAGTATTACCTGAGTCTAATGCTTGCTTGATGCTGACAATTGAATTGCTCCCAGCCGTAATGACGCCGCTTGTGAATAAGTTTTATGCAGCAAACAAAGCGCGGGGGCGAGCAGCAAAACACGACAAAGTGTGGGTTGCAAAAAATAGCAATGAAATTATCGCGGCTTGTCGTTTGCAACCGGTAGACGGATATTGGTTGCTGGTGGGCGTTTATGTTGCATCACAACATAGAAAACAAGGCATTGCGAAGAAACTAATTGAAGCTGTGATTGCACAGTTTCGTAGTCAGCAGCCACAGCAGATAATTTATACTTTTGCTTACTGTCATCTTCATGACTTTTACAGCGCACTTGGGTTTCAAAGCAATTCACGAGAGCTACCACCTGAACTTGCTTCTCGCTTATCTAGTTATCTTGGACAAAATCGTCAACTCGTGGCAATGTATTACGTCTAGTTAACAACCTCGGCTTTTTATGTTTCGCCTGTGTTTTATATTTTGCATTTGCCTATTTACTGCATTGGTAAATGCTGCACAAATTTCTCGACTTTCTCCCGCGGAAGGATTATCACAAAGTTACGTAAATACGTTGCTCATAGATGAGCAGGGCTATTTGTGGCTTTCTACCGAAGGAGGACTTAACCGTTACGACGGTTACCAAGTGCTGGATGTGAATGGGCCAGATGGTGTGCTTGATAAAGTGCAAGTGAATTATATTTATCAGGACAACCTTGGTGGCATTTGGATCACCACGGGGATCGCGGGATTATTGCGATACGACCCGATGAAAGACGAGTATAGAAAGTACATAGAACCCCCCTCCACAGAGGACGAGTTTTATTCCAATTTGGTCAATATCGTTTTGACCAAAGATGATGACCATATGTGGGTTGTGCGCACCAATGATGTTGCTATCCTCAATATCCATACAGGCAAACTTGAGAGTGAAGTGACTTTACCGCTAGATGAAGAAAGCGGTTTTATACGTGCTGTTTATCAACATCAAGACATCTTGTTTATCGCCACTTCAGAGCGCTTGTTTGCATATCATTTAACAACGAAAAAACTAAGACCCCTTGACCACCTTGCTCCCATTGCACATCCCTATCAAACAAATACTAAATCACTATTTATTTTAGACCAAGATACCTTGCTCGTGGGAGCGGTTCAGGGGATGTACGAGCTAGATATTTCTCAACTCCTAAAAGATTTTGACGCAGAGGTACCGTTTAAAACGCTACTTCCTGAGCTAAACATATGGAAAATGCTCAGACATGATGAACACACCTTGCTACTTGGTACCGATAAAGGTCTTGTTTATTACACGATTGAAGATGGTAATGCGGTTCGTGATAAGCGCTTGTCTACAAGCGTTTTTTTACCATCAAATACCAGCGTTATCGATATTGTCAAAGACAACTATGGTGGGCTTTGGGTTGCGACCAAAGAAGATGGCGCATTTTACTTACCAGACAGCACGCTGGCGTTTGATAACGTTAGCGATCTTACCGTTGAAGGTGAGGGTTTTTCTCACAGTAATGTTTGGGCAATGCATGAATCTAATCAGTTCTTGTGGCTAGCAACGAATGACGGCCTAACACGATATAATCCAAAAACCAGAGAGACCAAACAGTTTCTAAAGGGTTACTTAGGTGACGAAATTCTCTCAGAGTTTATTATCTGGAAGATTGCGGAGTATAACAATAAGCTTTGGCTAACAACCGTGAAAGGATTGTTTGTCTTTGACCCTATTACTCATGAAGTGACAAGACCCAAGGCTAATAACCCAGAAGATAAAGAGATACTGACCTCCTTTGTGAAAGGAGGGGAGTTGTTAGCTGACGGTAAGTTTTATTTCGTCAATAGTGACGTGGGGATGTTCGTTTATGATATTAATACAGCAGAGCTGACACATCTGACAAAGTCATTTGAAAATGTCGATCCGTTTCTTACTTATGGCTTCTACCCACCACTTCCAAACGAACCGCTTAAACCCCTTTACTACTACGCTGGTGTATTGCTGCAATATGATCCGCAGTTGGAAACGCTAACTGAGATCTATAAAGCGCCAAAGGCAAATAAGCATTTAGCGGTTGATATCACCACCTATACCATAGATAAAAATAATATCTTGTGGTTGTCGTTATCATCATTCGGCTTGATTGGTCTGACGCTAGACGGTTATGAGCCGATTTATAACATCGATTTAAAAGCCCATAAAATAGATACTTTGATGTATGAAATGCGCCAAGACAAAGAAGGAATGATTTGGATGTCATCTCACAAGGGAATTTGGCGTCTAGATCCGGATAATTTGCACTTACAACAATTCACCACCGAGGATGGCATACTTTCTAATGAATTTAATGGTGGTGCTTCCGTGATGTTGGAAGATGGTCGCATTGCGTATGGTATGTTAAAAGGGTTTGTGGTGTTTTCTCCTGATGACAATCGGCCTAAAAAGCCATTACTTGATCATGTTAATATCACCAGCGTGGATTTAATTTCTCGGCCAAATCAAAAAGCTGGATTAAAGCAATTTGATCACATTGAACTTGAACATGACGATATTGGACTCGAAGTGTCATTCTCTGCGATGGCATTTAGCTATCAGGATCGGATCATTTATGAGTATCAAATATCTGGTGGTCAGAAGATCTTGAGCCGCAATCAAAATCGTGTGGTATTTCCTAAACTTAATCCCGGTGAATATGCGTTAAAAGTGTGGGCCAAAGACCCATTAACGGGCGATTATACGCCGCCTGCAAAATTAACCATTAATGTAAACTATCCCGCGTGGCGTTCACCCGTTGCGATTGCTGGATATGTGTTTCTCACGCTCTTACTACTGTCTCTTTGGAGCTATCGAAAGTATCGTGTTGAGCAACTTATTCTTGCCGCTCATAAGGAAACACAAGACCGCGAAGCTAGGTTGAAAATGGCGCTAGAGGGAAGTAACTCCGGCGTATGGGAGTGGCATGCGGGTAGTACGTTAATCTATCAGCCTCGATTAGTTACGGAGCTCGACTACGAGCTTGAGAGTGTCGGCTTGGACGATTACCTGCAAAAGATACATCCCTCGGATAGAGCCATGTTCCGTTTACAGTGGCTTGAGTTCGTCACAACGAACAAAGGGTTTATCGACTGTACTTATCGATTAAAAGACAGCAAAGGCCAGTGGCGTTGGTATAAGGATTTTGGCAAGGTACTCGAGTGGGATGAAGGTAATCCCACACAAGTGGCTGGCACCTATACCAACTTAACGCGTGAACGTTTATTTGAAGAGCGTGCCGCATTATTTGGGGCTGCGTTTGAGCAGACCCGTGACTGGGTTATGATCTTAGACAAAAGACTACGTATCCAGGCTTGTAATCGTGCGATGCAAAATGCCTTTAACCTTGACTCTATCCCGTCATCAAGCACTGCGGTAAAACTTGGGATGTCGAGACAAAAGCGGATGATGTATTTACGCCAAACGTTGGCGTTGGCAGTACATCAGCACTTGAGTTCAGAGGAAGTCGTTAGTCTGCCTAATGGTGACGAAAGAGACGTATTGATTAAGATTAGTGCCGTGGCAAATGGTGATGGCGAACTATACAGTTATGTCGTGGTGCTAACCGATATTAGCCAACAAAAGCGTACTGAAAAAGAGCTATATCAGCTCGCTAACTACGATTTACAGACGAAGTTGCCGAATAAAGCGTTATTGATGGATAGAGTGCAGCATGCAATCAAGCAGTCGCAGGCTCAAGAGACACATTTTGCGTTATTGGTAATCAAATTCAATCGCTTACAGAATCTATACGATATTTATGGTGCAGACTTTGTGGCCGAGCTGCTTCCACTTCTTGCAACAAAGCTACGCTGTTGCTTCCGAGAATTAGACAGTTTAGTAACGGGGCATGATAAGTCGTTTTATGTGCTGATGGAGCATCTCGATAACCCTGAAAAGGTGCATCAATATGTAGAGTGTTTAGTTCACTCATTTAGCACACCTTTGGAGGCTGCTGGACATACTGTGCAGATGCAACCAACGATAGGTATTGCAATGTACCCGGATGATGCGTCCGACGCTTTTGAGCTCAATCAAGCGGCTAAGGCGGCCCTTGAGCATGTCAATGTACAACAAATTTCTAGTTATCAGTTTTTCCGCGAAGAGATGAATGGCAAGGTTAGACGTTCTCGTGAAGTCGAACAAGCGCTTATGCGAGCACTCAAAAATGGTGAATTTAGTAATCATTATCAGCCAATTGTCGATGTACAAAGCGATACCTTGCTTGGCTTTGAAGCGCTATTACGTTGGCCTGAAAATAGTGAGTTTTGCGCTCAGGAGTATGCGCTAGCAGCTGAACATGCAGGCGTAGTTACTGAGCTTACCCTGCAAACGTTATCTCGGGCATTGGTTGAATTGAGACACTGGCAAACCATTGAGCGCGATTTGTATATATCTATTAATCTATCTGCCATTGATTTTGAATCCTCGAGCTTGGTCGATAATATTCAACAAGCGCTGAGTCGCAGTAAAGTGTCTGGTCACTCAGTAGCTTTTGAGATAACGGAAACCGCATTGCTTTCTAACGTTGATAGCGCGGTGAAAGTGATGAAAGAAATAAAAGCACTAGGCTGTCGTATCTATATGGATGACTTTGGGACGGGGTACGCCTCTTTGACCTATCTGCAACAATTGCCTATTGATGTCATCAAGATAGATAAAAGCTTTGTACAACAAATTGCTGAGGATCCTGAAAGCTATTTAATCATTCGCTCATGTGTAAATTTAGCGCATGGACTGGGATTAAAATGTGTCGCTGAAGGGGTGGAAAACGACCTACAGTATCAGCGAATTAAAGCTGAGCAAGTTGATTATTATCAAGGCTATCGCTTCAGCTCGGCGATTAGTGGTGAACAGGTAGCGCAATTACTCTTTGAAACATCGCTGTAGCCTCTTTGGCTACAGCTTTTTACCGCAGTGGCGACAGTACATATGATGGACGCGTTGACTGCTCATTAGTTTAATTGCTTGGTTCGCTTCCAATTGGCTTAAGCCAAGCTCAATACGAAGCGCTTCTAAATGGGCTCTTTCACTTTTGTCGACATCGCCATCGACTAATGCATGCAGCACAGCCTCATTGAACGCATCTCGACGTTTGCGCATTTGGTCCGCAAAGCTTGAAGCCAAGAGGCCTGTGGGGATCGCGACCATACCCATACTGAGTAAAGTGATAAGACCACCAAAAAATTGCCCGAGCGGGGTGATTGGTACAACATCGCCGTAGCCCACGGTGGTTAGAGTGGCCATCGCCCACCACATGGCTTTGGGAATGGAGCCAAACTTATCCGGTTGCACATCGTGTTCAATAAGATAAATCCCGCAAGAGGCCATGATAAGCACCACACTCATAATGAAAAAGGCAGCAAGTAATGAGCTTGACTCTTCTTTAAATGCTGCGAGCAGCAACTGCATGGCTCGAGAGTAGCGCGTCAGCTTAAAGATCCTGAGTAATCGAATAACACGTAAAAAGCGCAGATCAAAAGTGATAAAGGCCATTAATATGGTTGGTAAAATAGCGATGAGATCAATCACCGCCAGCGGTGATATCAGATACTTTAGGCGCTTTTTCCAATTAGGTATATCCAAATGGCGGTAATCAAGTTTATCGACACAGCACCAAAATCTCAGTAAGTATTCGATGGCGAAGATGGTCACACTTACTAACTCTAGGGTTAGAAAATAGTGATGGTAAACTGTTGCTAAGTCGCGCTCAGATTCCAACACGATAGCGACGACATTGGTTAAAATCAGGGTGATGAGGAAGATATCAACTGCCCGCCCAAGTTTTCGATACTGCCCTGTAGCCTCGAGCACCGCAGCCGTTTTTTCTCTGATGTGAAGTTGCATCAAGTTGCCAGCATCCCTTATCTTTTTTGTGTTTAGTTTAAGTGTAACACCATCTGAATGGTGCCTTCCTCAAAATCTCGAGATACGGTAAATCCAAGCTTTTTGGCAAGTCCTATCATACCGCTGTTTTCTGGCAGGGTGATCCCCTCTATGCTTTGCACGCCCTGTTTACGACAGTGCTTTATAGCGGCTTCCATGAGTATGCGTCCAAGCCCAAGGCCTTGGCAATCTGAGCGTACCACTACGGCAAATTCAGCCACTTGGTTATCTGGGTCCATCAATACGCGTGATACTCCAAGCGTTTGGTAGCTAGATTTATTAGGCACAGTGACGATAAACGCCATTTCTCGGTCGTAATCAATCTGCGTCATTTTGGCGAGCTGTTTATGATTAAATTGTGGCAACTCACCAAAAAAGCGGCGATATCTATCTTCTTTACTTAAAGACTGGTCAAACTCTTGGTGCGCTCTTTCATCCTCAGGACGAATAGGTCTCAAGGTTGCGGGGCGGCCATCTTTTAACGTCACGGTTTTTACCAGCTCTCTGGGGTAAGGTCGGATGGCCAAGCGCTTACGGCCAGATACCGGCTCGTATCGTCTTAGCGTAATACTGGCGTCGAGCACCTGGAACTGACCCGAGCAGGCCAAAATAGGATTGAGCTCCATATCAATGATATCGGGTTGGTCGACTACCATTTGAGACACTCGAGTGAGTAGGGCGCATAGACGATATTTATCGACCTTTTCAGGTAGTGCTCGCTCTTTGATAAAGCCTTTATCATGGGCGGCTGCAATTAGGTACTTTGCAAGGTTCATATTCAGTGGCGGCAATGCCACCGCAGCTTGCGAGAAATTAAGCCCGGTGCCCGCTTCACCCAGTAAAATAACAGGGCCAACACCGGGTTCGGTTTTTACCGCTATCCGTAATTCTTGTCCACCAGCGCGTTTTGCCATGCGTTGCAAAGAGAAACCTTCTATTTCAGCTTCGGGTGCCGCCTCACGGATCCGTAGTAACATCGAAAATGCGGTTTGTTCTACTTCTTCGGCATCGTTGAGGTTGAGTGCAACCCCACCCACTTCCGATTTAGAGGGAATGTCATGACTTATCAGTTTAAGTGCAACGGGAAAGCCAAGCTGCTGAGCTTGCTCTTTCGCTTCTGAGGGGGTGAGTGCGATTTGCGTCTCTATACATTCTATATCGTAATTAGCCAGCACCTGAGAAGCCAAATGGGTCGCGAGTTTATTGGCACCTGAATTTAAAAAGTCATTGATTAAACGTTTGCTTTGCAGGTGTTGCAGCTGGCCTTCATCACTGTAGGACTCAGGTGTTTGCGTGAGATGTTTTTGGTTTCGACGGTAGCTCACCAAGTGCATAAAGGCGCCAACGGCACCTTCTGGGGTGCGATAAGTTGGGATCTTAGCATTTGCGCATACAAGCCTTGCGGCGTAGGCCGCTTCTTCACCCATAAAGTTTGTCATCACATAAGGGCGTGCCATTTTTGGAATTTTGGCTAGGGTCTGTGCAATGATCTCGGCATAAGCGGTACTTGGCGCAAGCGCTGAAGGAGTATGAATTATCAATAAGTTTTTGACTTCGTCAGCCTTTAATAAAATTTCTAGTGCTTGTTGGTAACGTTTTGGCGAGGAATCACCAAAAATATCTATAGGGTTACAAGCATGATCCGTTTGTGGGATCAGGGCGCTGAGCGCTTGCTTGGTCTGCTCGCTTAGCACCGCCAGTTTGCCTGAGTTCTGTAGTAAGGTATCGACGGCCATAATGCCTGGGCCGCCGCCATTGGTTAAAATGGTCAGCTGTTCTACTTGCAGCAATTTGGGGTGTAAAGCAAGGGTTTGAGTGGCAGCAAATAGTTCCCTAAGATCGTTTACCCTCAGCATACCAGCACGCTGGAACATAGTATCATAAACCGCGTCATCGGAGGTATTGCCGCCGGTGTGATTCAGCACAGCGATTGCGCCAGCCTTGGTTTTTCCGGTTTTTATGGCGATGACAGGCTTACTAAATGCAGCGGCTCGAGCTGCAGAAATAAAGCGCCTAACATCGTCGATATTATCAATGTAAAGCAAAATAGCTTGGGTTTTTGGATCCCGTCCAAGGAAATCAAGTAGTTCGTCGAAATCGATATCAAGGCAGTCCCCAACGGAAACAAAGTAAGAAAAGCCGATTTTTTTATGTTGTGCCCAGTCCAGTATGGTTGAACATACCGCCGCCGATTGTGAAATAAAAGCAAGCTTACCGGGCGCTGCAACGGTATGAGAAAAGCTGGCATTAATACCCAAGTGAGGAATGAGTAAACCGAGACAATTAGGACCAAGTAAAGTGACTTTCGCTATTTTGGCAGCTTCTTTTAATTGTTGTTTGTGCTGATTATCAAGCCCCGCCGCGATGATGATTGCATGTTGACAGCCAATATCACCAAGTTCATTGATGATTTGCACTAAGGTTTGTTTGTTGGTACAAATAACAGCGAGATCAGGGACTTTGGGGAGCTGCTTGATGGCGCTGTAGGCGAGCACCCCATGCACGGCGGTATGCTTTGGACTGACGGGCATAATGGGCCCTTTAAAGCCGCCTTGTAGCAAGTTACGCATTACGATAAAGCCGGCGCGATCAGGATTGTTAGAGGCGCCAATCACCGCGATGGATTGGGGGTTAAAAAATTGGCTAATACGCTTTACGCTCATACTGTTTCCTAGTTCAGCCGCAGCTCATAAGCACCACTCTACCATTTTGCTCGCGGTTTTCGAGTGCAATTAAGGTAGACTTTGATCTATCCCCTTAATAATTGTTTGAAAACTATGACTGAGGCGTAACGTTGAGGACAGAGATATGTCTACTATGAGTAAATATTTGGCTCCTGCAGCTTTGCTATCACTAGCGGTGGTAGTGAGCGGTTGGATGGTAAAATCGACCATTCTAGAAGTAAAAGGAATGGAGCGAACGGTAAGTGTAAAAGGCTTATCGGAAAAGGAAGTAACAGCAGACACGGTGATTTGGCCCGTATTTTATCGTGATGCAGATAACGATCTGGAAGCCTTGGTGGAGCGCACGGAAAAGAAAAATGCGGCGATCCGCGCGTTCTTAACCTTGCATGGCTTTGATGCTTCAGAGCTTTCGATATCAGCGCCTTCCATTACGGATAAATACGCCCAAGAGTACGGTCAAAACAATCAAGGGTTTCGCTATGTGGCAAAAGCCGGTGTGACTGTGTACTCCAATAATCCAGATAAAGTCTCGCAAGCACTAGGGCAGTTAAGTGAGCTGGCCAAACAAGGTATTGCTATCACCAAAGACGACTATCAAAATCGGGTTGAATATTTGTTTACTGGTCTTAATGATATTAAACCTGAAATGGTGCAAGAAGCCACACAAAAAGCTCGAGAAGTGGCGGTCAAATTTGCTAAAGATTCCGACTCTGTGCTTGGCAAAATAAAATCGGCAAGGCAAGGACAATTTAGTATTCGCGACAGAGACAGTAATACGCCACAGATAAAAATCGTGCGTGTTGTGACGAGCGTGGAATATTACTTATCGGATTAAAACGCGTGTATTGCACAACCAAGCAATCAAAAGTGACGAATTCGTCAACAAGCAAAGCCGCTGCTATCAAGGAGCTTTGCTTTTTTATTTCTTGCCAATCAACAATTCGTTTTCGATTGGTATAAACTCACTGGCGGCACGGATCAGTGAAGCGGCAGTAAGCTGCGGCACGCCGTAAACTTCGACTCGGGTATGGTATTTATCTCTGAGCTTATTCGCGAGTAAATCAAAATCACCATCGCCAGTAACTAGAATTATCACATCGGATCCTGACGCGCATTCCATGGCATCAATGGTAATGCCAACATCCCAATCACATTTTGCGGAGCCATCGGCACGTTGAATATAAGGCTTTAACTTCACCTCAAAGCCAATCGCTCGCAAGATATTTTGGAACTGTCTTTGCTTGTCGTCACCCCGTTCGCTGGAATAGGCAATGGCTTGATATACCTCGCGATTAGCCGTCGCTTTGCGCCAAAACGCATTATAGTCGAAGCCTGTTTGGTAGGCTTGCTTGGTGGTGTAATAAACATTTTGGGCGTCAACTAAAATGGTGACTTTT
This sequence comes from Pseudoalteromonas piscicida, assembly GCF_000238315.3. NCBI lineage: Bacteria > Pseudomonadati > Pseudomonadota > Gammaproteobacteria > Alteromonadales > Pseudoalteromonadaceae > Pseudoalteromonas > Pseudoalteromonas piscicida. The sequence continues at coordinate 2,388,255 of NZ_CP011924.1, read as the reverse complement.
TCCATAATGGACTCTTCGCAATAGATTTGCTTTATGATAGCAAGATTAGCGTTTGTTTAGCCATTTACTCATTGCGGCGTCATAGGCTTTTTTAATGGCACCGCCATCGCAAGGGCGAGGCGCAGTACGCCAATTCTTATTTAATCCTTCCGGTGTAGGAATGCTTGGGTCGGGCCTAACTTCAGCGTAACACAGGCCATTTTCCCGGTAGACTGTGTATTGAGACGTAGACTCGAGTTGCTCTCTTTGCATGCTCGCAGCAGTGGTTTGATGCGTTTTAGGCACGGTGATCCGCTGCGGCTTTTCTTGGCTTTGGCTGAGTACAACGTCACTCGGAACGCGCTCTAAAAGTTGCTGACGAAATTGAGAGATTGCTTTGCGATGGTCTAATTTTTTAGGTTGCGTGACGACCGCTGCTTTGGTTATGTGCTTAGTTGTACTTTCAACCGTAGGCTTTTTTTGTTCTGCTTGCGCAGTTTTTAGTACTTCAACTGTATCGTCCGGCAGCGTCGGTTTTAACTCCTCTACTGGCTTATCTTCAGTTATCGTCGGTGTCTCAATACGCTCCATCTTGGGCTTGGCAGGCTCAATAACCAAATAGGTTTTCATTGCCTTAATTTCTACAGGCTTTGAGGGGATATAAATACTTTGCTGCAGATACCAGCCGAGCAGTAGATGCAGCACAATAGAGGCGATAATGGTGAAACTAATCAGGTTGTGTTGGAGCAGCCGCATTATTCTTATTAAATCCTTGAGTCATGCGGAGTTAGAGCTTAATAAAGACTTAATTGTTCCCTCAATAGGCAAATTAATCTGTGACTAATTGCGCGGAAATGTGTTTTAGCAAAGTGAGTTCACGTAAAACGGACATCCCTTTGTTATTTGCATCATTGAGTTTTGCTTCGTTATGCGCGATGGCTTGGTTTATGTTGATCCACACCGGCTTCATACCATTGGCGTGTTCATAATCCTCCATAGCTGGCGCATCAAATTCGCCACAAATCTCACAAACGTAGCAATAAGAAATAATATGCACATTGTCATGATCGGGTTTATACCAAGGGCGGTACTCTTCGTAGCGACCAAAAGGAGTCAAACCTGTGATGGATACGGCACCCGTTTCTTCTTTTAGCTCGCGCTCCAATGCCGCTTCTAAGCTTTCACCCTCGTCGACGCCGCCACCTGGCAAGGTGTAATCGTCATAACGTTTGGTGTAAAGCATAAGGATGTCGTTGTCTCTAAGGACAATGGCGCGAGTAGTTTTTCTGGTAAAGCAGCTACCTTGAAGTGGAGTGACTGGATTGTTGTTTAAGCTTTGCATGGGGGTTTTAACTTCGATCTAGGTAACAAAAATGGGTTTACAAAGCGATACGCCTGCATAAAAGCGGCGTATCGCGAATGAAGACATTAAAACGGAGCTGGGTACGCTTTAAATACCGTATCAATCTCGGCTAAAGATTCTGCACATAGCGGCTGTTCAAACGCTTGAATATTTTCTTTAAGCTGTGCCATGGTTGTCGCGCCAATAATAGTTGAAGTCACGCCATCGACTTGATTGCACCAAGCTAGCGACAGTTGCGCTGCAGTCATATTAAATTCTTTGGCGATCTCTAAATATTTTGCAACGGCTTCTTGCGCTAGTTGCGTGTCTCTAAATAGGCCTTGTCTTTGCACTAAGGTAAAGCGGCTGCCTTCAGGTCTTGCGCCCCCTAAATATTTACCGCTCAGCATCCCACCAGCCAGCGGCGACCAAGGTAAATAGGCAATATCTTCGTTTACGCAGCTCTCAATTAAGTAAGGCCAATCTTTGGCATGTAGCAAGCTAAACTCATTTTGAATTGAAACCGGCTTAGGTAGATTGTGCTGCATCGCCAAATTAAGGTAAGTGTGAATACCCCAAGGCGTATCATCAGAAAGACCCCAATGGCGAATTTTACCTGCTTTAATACAGCTCGCTAGGCCCTCTAAAATATCTAGCATGCCAGCGCGTTCTTCGTCGCGGTCAAGCGCACTCAAAGGCACCATACCTGGCCATTGTTTACCAAAGTGCGGTGAAGTACGGTTTGGCCAATGTAGTTGGTAGAGGTCGATATAGTCGGTATTCAGGCGCGCTAAAGAATCGTCCACCGCTTGGATCACTGATTGTCCCGTAATAGGGCCGCCTTCACGGATCCAAGGCAAACCGCTTCCCGCAATCTTGGTTGCAAGCACGAGCTTTTCGCGCTTTTCTTGGTGGCGCTTTAGCCAATTGCCAATGGTGGCTTCGGTTTTACCATAGGTTTCAGGTGAGGGAGGGACCGCGTACATTTCAGCGGTATCAATGAAGTTAATACCACGGCTTAGTGCATAATTGATTTGCTCGTCGGCATCATGCTGGTTGTTTTGTACGCCCCAAGTCATGCTTCCTAAACAAATGCGCGAAACTTCTAATGGGCTACTACCAAGTCGTGAGTACTTCATGCAGGCTCCTGATTGATTGCTGAATGATTAAATATAGCCAAAGTAACGGATTTAGTACTTTGAACTGTATTGATATTGTTAGCATTATCTCTGTTTTGCAGTGCAACTTGCAACAGACATCCACACAAGTATAGCCCAGAACACTAAGGCTTATGTTCAAGATTGCAACAGTTGGAAAATTAGCACATAATAAACACTGTTTATTTAGACAGTGTTTTAACGTGCGTAAATTTATTCATATTGATATGGACACGTTCTATGCATCGGTAGAAATGCGCGATAACCCCGAGCTTGCAACAGTGCCGATGGCGATTGGTGGGCGGAGTCATCGTGGGGTGCTATCCACGGCTAACTATATTGCTCGGCAATATGGCGTGCGCTCGGCCATGTCGAATTATCAAGCGAAAAAACTCTGCCCTCAGCTGGTGATTGTACCGGGGAGAATGGAGGTATATAAGGCAATATCGCAACAAATTAGAACTATTTTTGCCCGCTATACTGAGCTAATTGAGCCACTGTCTTTGGATGAAGCCTATCTAGACGTCACTGAGTGTCAGCAATGTAATGGCAGTGCAACGCTTATCGCCGAGCAGATCCGAGCGGATATAGTTGCAGAAACGGGCCTTACAGCTTCAGCGGGAATTGCGCCAATCAAGTTTTTAGCCAAAATTGCCAGCGATGAAAACAAGCCTAATGGTCAGTGTGTTATCCCGCCTCACCAAGTGAGCGCTTTTATTGATGCGTTACCCCTTAAAAAAATTCCAGGTGTAGGTAAAGTGACTCAACAACGTTTGCTAGCCATGGGACTTGAGTATGGCCGAGATATTAAGGCACTGTCTGAAATTCAGTTACGCCAATCATTTGGCAAGTTTGGCGCTGTATTATGGCGGCGTTGTCAAGGTATTGATGAGCGCCGAGTTGAGACCGACAGAGTGCGTAAATCGATAGGCGTTGAAACCACATTTGCAGAAGACACGCTCGACCTTGATACCTTAAAACAAGTCATAAAAGAAAAGTTGTTACCTGAACTGACTCGCCGAGCACAGCCTTATTTACAGCGCGGCTTTAATAAGCTTGGCGTTAAAGTGAAGTTTTACGATTTCACCCAAACCACCAAAGAATGCCAATACCAGCATATTGATTTGCCCGTTTTCGAGGAATTATTGATTGAGGCGATGTCACGGCAAAAGTTTAAACCTGTGCGCCTCGTGGGCTTGCACTTAGGACTAAATGAAAAGTCTAACACGCAAGCTCAATTGGGACTTTTTGATGGCTAATTCTGACCTACCTAGACTAAAAGATAACTGCAATTAGTTTAATTTGTGCTAGCTTCGAAGTTGTCGTGCAACAAACTAATCACGCCAACTGCGTGTAATTAAAACAACAACAAGAGGTAAGCATTATGCAATCCATAATGATCGTACTCTTCGGCATCATAGGGATGTTATTTGGATGGTTTGTCTATTCCAAATTTATTGCTGAAAAAATATTTAAAATGGATGACAACTTTGTCACGCCGGCTCATGAGCTTGAGGACGGCGTAGATTATGTTCCTACCAACAAAGTGGTATTGTGGGGGCATCACTTTACTTCAGTCGCGGGCGCTGCACCAATTGTAGGTCCAGCTATCGCTGTGTATTGGGGCTGGGTGCCAGCAGTACTTTGGGTTGTATTCGGTACCATATTCTTTGCGGGTGTCCATGATATGGGCGCGTTGTGGGCAAGTGCTCGCCATAAAGGCAAGTCGATGGGCGCGTTGTCTGAAAGCGTGATTGGCAAGCGCACGCGTTCATTGTTTATGATAGTGGTCTTCCTTGTACTGCTCATGGTAAATGCCGTGTTCGGCGTGGTGATCGCAAACTCCTTCGTGGGTAACCCAAATGCGGTATTCCCCGCTTGGTCTGCTATCGTCGTGGCGCTTATTATCGGGCAATTGCTGAAACGAAAAGTGCCGCTAGTACCACTCTGTATTATCGGGGTTATTGTGCTCTACGCGACCATTTATATGGGCAGTAGTATGCCGATCACCTTACCAACCGAAATGTTTGGTCTAAGCGACAAAGCCAATTGGATCATCATTTTGTTTATCTATGCTGCCGTAGCGTCATTGTTACCGGTTTGGATGCTATTACAACCTCGTGACTTTATTAATGGCATGCAGCTGTTAGTGGGATTGATCCTGCTTTATGGTGCAGTATTTGTGGTGATGCCAGATATCACCGCGCCTGCGTTTAATACCCAAACGGTAGAAAACACCCCAAGTATTATACCCCTGTTATTCGTGACCATCGCTTGTGGTGCGGTATCTGGTTTCCACGGTATTGTTTCGTCGGGAACGAGTTCAAAACAACTAGACAAAGAAAAAGACGGCCGTTTTGTCGGCTACTTAGGTGCAGTTGGTGAAGGCTCACTTGCACTTATCACTTTGGTCGCCGTGAGTGGTGTGATGCTAGCTGTATCACCTGAAGAGTGGCACGAAATTTATAGTCATCTTGGTGCTGGCAGCGTATCAGCCTTTATTAACGGTGGCTCTAACCTGATTAGTACAGGCTGGGGACTACCAGTCGAAATCGCATCAACTCTACTTGCCGTTATGGTTGTACTTTTTGCAGGTACCACTATGGATTCTGGCGTTAGACTTCAGCGTTATATTATTCAAGAGTGGGGCGAGATCTATAACATCAAGTTCCTGAACAACGGTATCATCGCGACTTTATTGGCCGTTGCATGTTGCTTGCTACTCGCCTTTGGCGCGGGCGGCGCATCGGGTAGTGGTGGTATGGTGATTTGGCCGCTGTTTGGTTCAACCAACCAAATCTTGGCAAGCTTAACCTTGTTAGTTATCTCAGTGTATCTTATCAAACTCGGGCGTCCGGCAAAGTACACCTTGATCCCTATGGTATTTGTGCTGGTGATGGCGTTTTTTGCCGGAGTGATCAAGCTAGGTGAATACTATCAAAAAGGCAATTGGCTGTTGGTTGTGCTTGACGTTATCGTGCTGGTGGTCAGTATTTTGGTGATGTTAGAAGCTTGGTCTGTGATCAGCAAAACCAAAGCGAAACCAGATGAAGCCCGTGATATGTCGTAGTTCCCTTGGAACTTGACTACAAATCACCTATAGTCGGCCCTAATTCTAATATAGAAAAGGGCCGTTTTTATGTCTTTTCCAATCGCATTACCTTGTAACACCCTATTTGAAAGCGATGCAGATGCTATCGTTGTTGTTACTCATGATATTCAAAACCTTGGCAGTGCAGAGATCGACGACGTTGCTGCGCCATTTTTAGCTGTGGATGCGCGCATTGCGCAAAAGGCAAGTCTGCTTGTTTCAGACAAAGTACCAGGCAAGCGTTTGGTGATTGCGCCAACCGGACCACTCGACAGAGATTACGATGACGTTCGCCGTTACTTTGAAGCGGCAAAAGCTGGTATTTTAGAAGCGAAAGCGGCTGGTGCAGTAAAGCCGGTACTCGCTGTCGTTAATGTGCCAGCCGATGCTCGTTACGAAAATGCGCGTGCAGTCAGCTTTTTAGGTGCTTGCCAAGGCTTATGGCAGCCATTAGAAGCACGTGAGTACCGTGGCGAAGCGATTGAACCAATCGAGGCTATTTATGTTTTTGAAGCATCAGCACAAAGCTGCGATCAACTGAGCGCAATCGCGGCTGGTCAGTATGCTGCACGCGATTTATGTGGTACCGAGCCTGAGCGCATGGCACCCCCTCGTTTTGCTGACTACTGTGTTGAGCTATTTCAAGGTTCTTCGGTAAGCGTTGAGGTTATCGCCGATCGCAAAGTTATGGATCAGCAGTATCCTCTACTCAGTACTGTGGCGCGTGCGTCTTACGCCGTTGAGCGTCACCATCCTCGTGTTGTAAAAATGGCATACGAGCCAGAAGGTGACGTTGAACGTACCCTTATCTTTGTTGGTAAAGGTCTTGTGTACGATACCGGCGGTGCAGACTTGAAAGTGGGCGGTTTTATGGCAGGCATGAGCCGTGATAAAGGCGGTGCGGCGTCAGTGGTTGGCTTTATGGAAGCAGTTGCTAAGTACCAACCAAAAGGTATTAAGGTAATTGCTTACCTTGCCGTGGTTCGTAACTCGATTGGTTCTGACTGTTTCGTGCCGGATGAAATCATTGAGAGCAGAGAAGGCGTTCGCGTTCGTATTGGTAACACTGATGCGGAAGGTCGCTTGGCGATGGGGGATTTACTCAGCGAAGCGAAAGACTTAGCTCTGGGTGAGAAAAACCCTGAGATCTTTACAGTTGCAACACTGACAGGTCATGCGGCGCGCGCCATGGGTCCTTACAGTGCTTATGTTGAGAATGGTCCAGCACGAGCAGCACAAGTATCTCGCAAGATTGCAGATATGGGCGACCTATGGGCTGACTGCGCGGAAGTATCGCGTAGCCGACGCGAAGACTATGACTTTGTAAAACCACGCACCCTTGCGGATGATGTGCTTTCGAGCAACAACGCACCATCGGCGGTTACCGCTCGTGGTCACCAATTCCCTATGGCATTTTTGGCAATTGTTGGTGGCTTAGACAAGCATGGTTGTAATGCAGAATTGCCAATTCCGTATGTACATATGGATATTGCGGGTAGCGGCGTTGAAGGTGGCGACTGGCAGCATGGCAAACCAACCGCTGCAACCGTTGCAAGCTTGTTTGCTCGGTATTGTATTTAATACCAATTGAATTAATTCTCTAATCAATTTGAAGGGTGAAATAGCATATTAGCTTCGTTAAAAATTTCTCATTTAGAACAACTAAATAGCAAAATTTTTGCCTTGCTACTAAAGCTATTTTCCCGCTTCAAGATAGATCATTTACTTAATACAACTGGTATAAGATTGATAAAAGGGAAGCATTGCAGCTTCCCTTTTTGGCTGGGTAAACTAAATAACCTGAGCTGCGGATAATTAATGCCTTTCTAGCAGCTAGTTTTAGCGCTAACTGCGTTGAATTCACTTCCAATAGCCAGCTATTGGTGCGTAAATTCGCCTTGTTTTCCCTAAAACTCTCTGGCTAGACAAGGAAAAAACTAAGTTGTGCTTTAGCAACAATGAGTTGGAACATTCCTTATCCAAACCTCAGGTTAAATAGTGTGTTATTTAGGGGCTAGTCCTCTGCGTTTTAATAGCGCTTCAGTCGTTGGCTCTTTTCCGCGGAATGCTTTGTAAGAGTCCATTACAGGTCTTGAGTTACCAACCGATAAAATATGTTTACGATATTTTTCGCCATTTTCAAGTTTAAGTCCACCGAGCTTTTGCACGTATGCATAGGCGTCGGCTGCTAATATTTCACTCCACATATAAGCATAGTAACCAGCAGAATAGCCGCCTCCCATAGAGTGCGCAAAAAATGCTGATTTATAACGCGGTGGAACGTAATCGAGGGCGACTCCATGCTTCTTCAGTGCCGCTTGTTCAAATTCATTGATATCGGTGGGTGCATGCTCAGGTGAAATTGTATGCCACTCCATATCTAAGAGCGCAGATGCCATGTACTCCAATGTATCGTAGCCCATATTAAAAGTTCGTGAGCGGATCACTTTATCAAGCAGTGTTTTTGGGATAGGCTCCCCGGTTTGGTAATGCTTTGCATAGTTACTGATAACTTCTGGGTGTGCAGCCCAGTCTTCCTCAAAGGTTGAGGGAAACTCAACAAAATCACGAGAAACAGCGGTTCCAGCAAGACTCGGATATTTTACGTCAGAAAACATCCCATGTAAGCCATGTCCCATTTCGTGAAACATAGTTGTCACTTCACTGTAGCTCACAAAGGTTGGTTCACCATCAGGTGCCTTTGCAATATTCATGACATTGATAACCACAGGCTTTTGGTTTAATAACTTAGATTGCCCTACAAATGAATTCATCCAAGCTCCACCACGTTTACCTTCTCTTGCAAAATAGTCGGCAAAGAATATCGCGAGGCTTTCACCATTGTTATCGATCAGTTCATAAGCCTTAACATCTGGATGATACACAGGTAAGTCAGGGCGAGCTTTGAAACTTACGCCGTACAGCTTATTCATGGTATAAAAAACACCATTTTCTAAGACGTTATTAAATTCGAAGTACTTTTTCACTTCTGTTTCGTCCAGATCATAACGAGATTGACGAACTTTTTCAGCGTAGTATGCCCAGTCCCAAGGTTTGATGTCGAACGAGTGCCCTTCGCTTTGAATAAGCGTTTTAATATCTGCAGCTTCCTTTTCCACGTTGGAAACAACGGCCGGCACCATGCTGCCAAGCATGTTGTAAACTGCTTTAGGGTTTCCAGCCATTTGCTTTTCTAGGCCGTAGTCTGCCCAGCTTTTATACCCTAACAGCGCTGCTTTTTCGGCCCTTAGCTGTGCCAGCCGGATGATAATTTGAGTGTTGTCATTATCACCTGACTGAGCACGATAAGCAGAAGCTTGCCAAATCTGTTGCCTAAGTGCTCGGTTGGTTAAAGACGCTAAAATAGGTTGACGAGTGGTGTTGGTAATACCGATTAAGTACTTGTCTTTATGTCCTGCAGCTTCAGCCGCACGTTTAGTGGCAAGAATTTGTCTTTCTGTTAAACCGTCTAATGCGGCTTTATCATCAATAATCACTGATATGGCAGACGTTTCTGCTAATAGGTTTTGTGAAAACTGGGTAGTCAGAGAGGAATGCTCTTCATTGATTTTGCGAATTTTCTCCTTATCTTCAGCACTTAGTTTTGCGCCAGCTCGCACAAAGTTGGTGTAGTAAACATCCAATAAACGCTTTGATTCAGAGTCCAGTTCGAGTGTGTTGCGATTATCATAAAGCGACTTTATACGGTCAAATAATGCGGCGTTCAAATTGATGTTATCGCGGTGTTCTGCGAGCATTGGGGCTAGCTCTTTTTGTAATTGACGACGCTTTACTGAGCTATCTGTGCCTATTAAGTTAAAAAACACGCTACTGGTTCGCTTTAGCAGTGCACCACTTTTTTCCATTGCAATTAAGGTGTTTTCAAACGTAGGCGTTGCAGGGTTAGTTGCAATACGCTCGATTTCTTTGAGGTGCTCTGCCATACCCAGCTTAAATGCAGGCATAAAATGTTCATCTTTGATCTGGTCAAACATTGGGGTTTGGTAGATTAAAGTACTGGCTTTGAACAGTGGATTGTGACGGACTGATTCACTTTTCTTAGGCACGGTAGATGCCACCTCCGTTGTATAATTTGAACAACCAGAGACAAAAAGCGTGGAGTAAATCGTAACGGCGATGATGGTTTTTTTCATAAACTTCTCAGTATTTGATGTAACGTTATAGTGTATCTAGTGTGTGATTTTAGTTGTGTTTTATCGCATAATAATGGCGGTATCATGATTCTTGCATCTTAGGCAGATAAGTGTTTCTTAAGTCAGTTTTTGGGCCGGAAACTTATTATCAATGGCGACAGCATTGTGAGCATGCAAACTTTCTTGGTGTTCAATTTTGAACCAATAATCAACAAACTGTGTGTTTTGCTCTAAAAATTGTTTGACTCGTCGTGCGGCATCTTCACAAAACATTAGATTTTCTGCATTTAGCTTCGCAAATGCTTGTTCATCTTCACGTTTTACCGCAGTTTGAATTGGCGTGCCAATGGCTTGTTCTAGCGCTTTTATAAGGCTTGGAATGAGTGGCAACGTCCGTTCAGTTAGTTTTACCGTTACGTAAGCGAAAGAGCGCTGGCTATGAGGTGTGGCAATGCTTCCTTGTAGAGAGGTTATCCACGTCATTAGTTCGTGTTTTGAAATCATCTGTTGGGAAAACTGTTCTTCGATCTCTTCACTTAATGCTTGTCTAGAAAGTGCCGCTGAACAAGGGCAGGTACTTGAATAGGCAATAGTAAGTGATAACTCGTAGCTAAGCTCTGAGTTTATATACTCACAATTAAGCGTGATAGGGTAACTTTGATAGCCGAATTGATCGCTCAACAATGCTGGTTTATCTATGGTTACTTCAAACTGTAACTCAAGCTTGGCTGCTTTGCTCAATCCTTGTTGAGATTGAACCGACTCTTTTAATAACGCTTCAATCGTTTTAATATTCAAAGGAGTCGTACTTAGTATCTCTCTCAAGCGAATGTATAACCGGGACATATGGATCCCTTTCGCCTCAGGTTTATCAAGGCTAACAAAAATATTTGCAAGAGCGTTAACTCTTTGGCAGGAGGAGCTTGATATTTCCACCTCTAAAGGTATGGCAATTTTTTCCATACCCACCCACTTTAGCGGTAAGGCTGTTGTTGCAAGCTGCCCAGAGGCAACATCAGGTAAAGATACTGTCATATTTATTTCCGACGAGGTTTCTAGCGATTAAAAATTAGTGGCATAGCGGCTGTGGGTGTATTAAGCGGTTGTTGGCCGTCATAAACGAGACTGCCATTCACCCAAGTTTTTAAAACTTTTGCTGAAAAACGGTGACCGTCGAACGGGGTCCAGCCACAGTGATAGTGTGTTTTCTGATGGCAAGTGAGCGTTTCGTGATGAGGGTTCACGAGTACCAAGTCAGCATAGTATCCTTCACGAATAAAGCCTCTATCTACAATGTGATATCTTAACGCTGGATTATGTGCCACCTTCTCAACGAGCTGCTCTATAGATAAACGCTGATGATGCACATGGTCGAGCAAGCTTAACAATGCATGTTCAACTAAAGGTAAACCCGCAGGTGCTTGCTGGTAGGGGAGTTGCTTTTCTTGCCAAGTATGAGGTGCGTGATCAGTAGCGATAATATCTATTTGATTATTTCGTACCGCTGCTAACAAAGCATCACGATCGCTTTTCGCTTTAATCGCTGGGTTGCATTTTATTAGGTTACCCTGCAGTGCATAATCTTCTTGACTGAACCACAAATGATGAACACATGCTTCTGCCGTAATATGTTTGTCGCGAATATCGCCTGAAGGGAATAAGCTCAATTCTTTTTCTGTTGTGATATGCAGTACATGTAAATCGCTACGATATTGTTTCGCTAAAGATACAGCGTACGAAGAGGATGAATAACACGCTTCGACGTCACGAATGATGGGGTGATCTTGAATTATTAAACTGCCACTGCGTCCGATGCACATGGATAAATTCTTTTCAATCACTCTTCCATCTTCACAGTGGGTGACAATTAGGGTTGGACTTTCTCTGAAAATTGCGTCGAGTGCTTGTGGATGCTCAACGAGTAGATCGCCTGTTGATGCCCCCATAAAAACTTTAACACCGCAGTACTTCTTCGCATCTAAACGTTTTATTTGTTCTAAATTATCTTCGGTTGCCCCTAAGTAAAAACTATAGTTTGCCAGCGAGCTTCTAGACGCAATCGCGTATTTCTGTTCAAGAGCTTCAATGGTTGTAGTCGCAGGGCTTACGTTTGGCATTTCCATATAGCTGGTGATACCACCTGCCACAGCAGCTCTGGATTCTGAGGCTATATTCCCCTTCTGTGTTAAGCCGGGCTCACGGAAATGTACTTGGTCGTCTATCATTCCAGGGAGTAGAAAATAACCTGTCGCATCCACAATATTGTCATTTGGCTGCGCAGTTATTGAGCTTGCAATTTTGTTTATTCTGTTATCAACGATAAGTACATCACATTCTTGTGATTGATTCTCGTTGACCACAATTGCATTTTTTATCAGTGTGTTTTTCATATTGTAGGGACCTATTTGTCAAGTTTGGCTTTGCAAAGGTTACATAAGCCAGGCAACTCTAAGCGTGCATTTGCAGCTGAAAATCCAGTGCTTTCTACCGCTTCAAATAGATGCTTGGCAGCCTCTTGAACAGAATCTATTTCTTCTATTTGATGGCAGGATTTGCAGACTAAGATCACGGATAGATGGTGATGGCACGCACCATCTAGACTCTTACAGGCTATATATTTATTTGCAGAATGGATCCGGTGTGCCAGATTGACTGATTCTAAGAATTCAAGAATGCGGTACACGGACATTGCTAGAATAGGAGAGCTGGTGCTTTTATTGTATTTGTCAGTAAGTTCATACGCTGATAGCGGCTCGACTGTTTGCAATAATATTTCTAGCACGCCCTGTCGTTTTTCAGTTAAACGCAGCCCTAACGATTGGCATTTTGCTTGAGCCTGTTTGAGAATAAAATTTCGTTGAGTTTTGTTCACGGCAATGACGACATAATCCATCCAACTATTGATACAATATAACATATCGAGCATAATTGATACAATATAACATTTATTGGAGTCGTTATGTCTAAACTATCAACAATATCCTTGCTCGTTGCTGCACTGTTACCACCAAGCCTTGTAGCAAAGTCTATAGAAGGTACAGTCGTCAATAAAGCTGGTAAAGGGATTGCAAATGCATCAATTGAGGTCGAAGGAACTGATATTCGCGTACTCACAGATAACAATGGTCATTTTCAAATTTCGGGCGTTGGGCTTGGAAATAAACAAATCCATGTAAGAGCATCTGGTTTTGCTCACCTGCATAAGGCGCTCACTCTGGAGCAAGGTGGCGTTAAAAACGCAATGCTAATGTTAAATCGTTCTCCAATAGAAGTTATAGATATTGTTGCTACTCCTGTACATATGTCGGCGATGGAATCTGCGGTTCCAGTTAGTGTTTTGTCAGGTGAAACATTGCGTCGACAGCAAACCGCTACGCTAGGGGATAGTTTAGAAAAATTGCCTGGCGTCAACACAAACTTCCACGCCAAAGTAGCGAGTACACCAATTATTCGAGGTTTGAGTGGCCCGCGAGTGTTGGTGACGCAAAATGGATTAGATGTCAGTGATGTATCTAGAGTTGGTCCTGATCACTCAGTCGCCTCCGAAGCCTCAACGGCTCAACAAATCGAGGTGTTGCGGGGACCTGCAACTCTTTTTTATGGTAGTGGTGCGATTGGGGGAGTGGTTAACGTTGTCGATACAAGAGTGCCAACCGATAATACAACTCGCGGAGAATGGAATCTGGAAAGTAACTCTGTTGATGACCAAAATACAGCTTCGTTTAATGCGACATCGGGTATTGGCTCTGTGGCTTTATATGTTGATGCATTCTGGCGAGAATCTAATGATTACGAAGTACCTGTTCCTGCTGAAATTCATGAGCATAGTGAAGGGAATGACAATGATGAACATCACTATAAAGTAGCAAATAGTGCTGAAGAGTCTGATGGTTTTACTGTTGGCTCTAGTTACTTATTTGACCAAGGTTATGTCGGTGTGGCTGTTGAGAAATTTAACCGAAAATACGGCATTCCGGGACATACACATGGTGATGAAGAAGCACATCATGAGGCTGAAGAGCAGGTTTTTGCCGACTTAGCACAAACAAAAGTGCAACTATTAAGCGAGTACAAGTTTAACAAAGGTTGGCTTGATAAAGTGAATGTGCGTGCTGGTTTTACAGAGTATGAACATGCTGAAGTTGAGCACGGCATGGTTGGAACAACATTTAAGAATGATACCAATGAGTTAAAAGTTGATTTACTACATCAGCCTCTGTCCGCTTGGACTGGTGGCGTAAGCTTACATTACAAACACAGTGATGTTGAGGCTCAAGGTAGTGAGGCGTTTACGCCACCATCTGATACCCAAACACTTGCGATAGGGGTAATGGAGGAAAGGCGGTTTGGTGATTTTTTAGTGCAGTTAGGTGGTCGTATTGAGCAAGTGGAGATCACCGCAAGTAATGTGCCTTTACCGAGTATTGATGCCCACTCGCACGATACTGAAATGCATGACCACATTGGTCACGATTCAGAAGCAACAAAGGTATATGCGGTTGAGCATCAGTTTACCCCTGTCAGTTTATCTTCGGGTCTTGTATGGGACTTTGCGCAAAATTATAACCTTGGGTTATCTGTTTCACACTCTGAACGCGCTCCTTCTTCATCGGAGTTATTTTCCTTTGGTCCTCACATAGGAACTGGCACTTACGAGGTAGGGGCGTTGTTCAAAATGGATGAGCACGGTCATTTTGAACTTGATGAGCAAGGCATAGCGCTAGAAAAGTCGCACAATATTGATATTACACTGCGAAAAACCCAAGGTGATATAGGCTTTATTTTTAACGCTTTTTACAACCAAGTAGATAACTACTACTATCAAATAGAAACTGGGTTGTACGCCCAGAGCGGCCATAGTCACGACCACAATCATGAACATGAGCACGATCATACTTCCGAATTACCTATTTATTTATTCAAGACAGATGATGTGGTTTTGCACGGTTTTGAAGCGCAAGTTGCTTGGCAATTGACCGACGAGTTGAAAGTTGATGTTTTCTCTGACTTTGTGCGCGCCAGATTAGAAGAAGGCGGAGATTTACCTCGTACACCACCTCTGCGCTTTGGGTCACAGCTAAGCTATCAGACGGATAATCTCAGTGCACATATCCACATTACTCGATATCAAGAGCAGGACCGGATTGCACCAGAAGAAACCATGACCGACGGTTATACCTTAGTTGATGCTAGCATCTCTTATGATCTTTCTGTGTTAAATCAAGATCTCTCTATTTATCTTAGAGGGAGTAATCTGACGGATACAGAAGCACGAGTACATAGTTCATTCTTAAAAGATATAGGCCCTCGTCCGGGACGCAGTTTCGCGCTTGGTATTCGCGGCTATTTTTAGCAGGTTAAACCATTGTGTACCTGCTGGTTAAAGCCACACAGGTACACAAGTCACTGAGTTGTACAACAACATAAATCTTATCTATATGTAGCACGAGATTATTACCGACACGACTACGATCAGCAGGAGAAATTATGGTTTCACGTCGAGGGTTTTTAAGGGGGGCTGGCACCCTCGCATTTATCGGCCTTTCTAAAAGCGCATTTGGCAGAGTGTCACTATTAGACTTTAACACAATGATAGCTGGGTATGGGCCGTTGATCACCGACCCCAATGGTTTACTCGATTTGCCCCAAGGTTTCAGTTATCAAATAGTATCAAGCCTTGGAGATAAAATGTCCGATGGTTTTACTGTACCTGACAAAGCCGATGGTATGGGTTGTATTGCTTTAGATGAAGAGCGGGTTGCATTGATCCGCAATCATGAATTGAAACCAACAGATTTAGCAAAAGCCGAGAACAGTATTCGCCACCATAAAAGTGAGCTTGCTTTTGATACAAATGGCTCAGGCATCGCGCTTCCAGGTGGCACAAGTCATATTGTCTATAACCTAAAAACACGCCAAAAAGAACAAGAATATTTATCCTTGGTTGGCACTATTCGTAACTGCTCTGGTGGAATAACGCCTTGGGGGAGTTGGCTTACTTGTGAAGAAACAACTGCAACTAAAAATGATGGTTTTACACAAGATCACGGATATATTTTTGAAGTACCAGCGACTGCAAAGGGTTTAATTAAGCCACAACCTCTAAAAGCAATGGGGCGGTTTAATCATGAAGCTGCTGCTGTTGATCCCAAAACAGGTATTGTTTATCTCACGGAAGACCGGGGAGACAGTGTGTTTTACCGCTTTATTCCAAACGAAAAAGCAAAGCTCCACAAAGGCGGGAAACTACAAGCGTTGGCTGTGAAAGAAAGCCCGCAATTTGATAGTCGAAATTGGAATAAAAAAGCGATGCCACTTCATCAGGAGTTTATCGTTGAGTGGATAGATTTGGACGACCCGCAAAGTGCTAAAGACGATTTACGGATCCGTGCTTATCGAAGTGGAGCTGCGCTATTTGCTCGAGGTGAAGGGATCCATTGGGGGGAAAATGAGCTGTATTTTTGTTGTACCAATGGCGGAAAAAAGCAGCTAGGGCAAATCATGAAGTATCAGCCATCTGATTTTGAGGGAACAGAAAAAGAACGTCTCAATCCAGGAAAGTTGTCTTTATTCGTGGAAAGCGCTAGCCAGTCTCTCTATAACTTTGGTGACAATCTTACCGTGTCGCCACAAGGACATTTAATTGTTTGTGAGGATCAGTATTTCGATGTTGTAGATAACTATCTAAGAGGCGTAACACCAGAGGGAGAACTCTATAATTTTGCACGGCTAGCTAAGCAAACTGAGCTCGCCGGTGCTTGTTTTTCACCAGACGGCAAGACTTTATTTGTTAATGTGTACTCACCAACGACAACATTGGCGATTGTGGGGCCATGGGAGCACTTTAATCAAGCAAAAAATAAAGAGCCTCTCTAATTTTAATTTGTTGAATTAGGGCTTGTTGAGCTTTTCGCTATTTGGTTTATGTTCTCATAAGTGTATTTTGGTCGCGACGCTCAACTTGCTGCTGAGTAATCTAAGCAAAATTTAAATCGTGCAAGTGAGCTATTGATATTGATGCTATTATCAATGAGGCTCCTTTTCTTTACGTTGTCTTGTCGTCAAATTATCAGCCACAAATGCGCCTCGTTGTCCTCTCTCTTTCTCAGGGCCAACGGTACTATCTTTTAAAGTTTGTAGCTCAGTACTGGCGTTTAATGCGGCACCAAAAATAATGATGTATGCGCTTAAGTATAACCACATCATCATAATGACAACGCCTCCCAATGAGCCATAAGTTTCATTGTAAGAAGCGAATTGCGCGACATAATATGAGAACCCCAATGACGCCAAGATCCATAAACTGGTTGCGGTAAACGAACCGAGTGTTATCCAGCGCCATTTTGCGGCTCTGCGGTGAGGTGCATAACGATAAACAAACGCCAAAGAAAAGTGAAATAGCGCTGCTAAAATAGACCAAGTGATTAGCTGGATTATCGAATCGAGTGCTGTGGTAAATCCTACGAGGTTAAGCACAATCGGTAAAATTCCGATAATAGACAACGCCACAATCGCGACGAAAATCGCCCCCACAGAAAACAAAAAACGTACCACTAGCGCTTGCAAAAACTGTCTTTTATTGTGCTCATGATACGTAATGTTGCAGGCTGTAATAAGTGCTTGGCAGCCTTTACTGCTACTCCAGATTGTTAAAAGGAGGGTAAAAATAGCACCTAGACTTAGGCTTGCCTGCGATTTTTGAGTGAGCGCTTTGAGTTGTTGTAACATAATTTCTTGACTGGATGGTGGTAAGAGATCAATGAGTGGCAGCAGCTGATCAACCATTTCAGCAGGAGAAGAAAAATAGGCATAGATAGCAACAATGGCCGCCAACGCGGGAAATATTGCCAACAGGGCATAAAATGCCACTCCAGCGGCAACCAGAGATAAATTATCTTGGGATAAGCTATGGTAAAGCCGTTTACTGACATCCCACCAACCGAGTGCTGGAATATCACTTGGTCTGTCTGCATTAAAGCCATGTTTATGAGCTGCCATTGGTCTTTCCTAAATCAATTCTGAGCCTGTTGATCTAAAGTGATATACAGCAAAAGGTCTGCCAATCTCGTTTGGCGTTATATTTGCTACTAATCAACTCGTGATCTTGTCAATAAAAAACTGAAGAGTGCAATATGGAAATTAATAATCTTATTAAAAATCAAATGACTAATATGATTCAGGCGGCAGCTTCTCGCGAAGCGACTGAAGCCGTGAGCACATCAGATACGCTAAGTTTAAGCGCACAGGTTGTGCACTTTTTACAAACCGCATGGCAATTATTACCCGCTCTAGCGTTGGGGGTTGTGGTTATTGTGCTTTGTTATTATTTAGCACGGCCAATCTCTTATCTTTTGATTAAACCCATAGGTTATGTCAGTAAAAGTCGGTTATTGCATCTCGTCACTCGCCGTTTTATCAGCGTGTTAGTCATATTCTTTGGTATTTATATCTTTTTGCGCTTGGCTGGGTTGAGTGAGTTTGCCGTCGCAGTCATGAGTGGTACCGGACTTGTTGGTCTTATTCTTGGGTTTGCGTTTCGTGATATCGCCGAGAACTTTATTTCGAGTATGTTACTTAGTGTCCAGCGCCCGTTTAGAATTGATGACGTTATTGAAGTGGATAACCGTTTGGGGATCGTTAAAAAGGTCACAGCCCGCGCAACGACCTTAGTTGATTATGATGGCAATCACATTCAAATACCCAATGCTACCGTCTACAAGAATGTAATTAAAAACTTTACTGCCAATCCAAAAACACGTGGACACTTTAAGATTGGTATTGGTTATGACAACGATATTCGTCTGACGCAGCAAATTGCAATTGACTTACTTAAAGAACAAAGCGCGGTTTTAAACGACCCGCCACCTCAGGTTCTACTTGAGGCATTAGGCTCTGCGACTATCAACCTTACGATTTATTTTTGGGTCAATAGCGAACAACATAGCCCGATAAAAGTGGCGTCTCAACTCATGCGAGAAACTGTTAATTGCTTTACAGAACACGGTATAAGTATGCCTGACGATGCTAGAGAGCGGATAATCATAGCTGCAAATAGTGAAACGCAAGGAGCAACTAAAGAAGTGACTAGTAATTCGAGTAGCAGAACACCTGTGAAACAAAGGAATAAAACCACGACAAGTGCAGTAGATGCGGATATTGACGATGTGAGTAGCGATGCGGATGAGATCAGAGAACAAGCAGAGCGCGCTCGAAGCCCAGAAGAAGGGGACAGTATTATTTAGCAGTAAATTAGGGCCTGTTGAGCTTTAGTTTATTTTGGACAATCGATTCACTTCCCCCTAATCTAAGCGCTATCGGGCCTTACGTACTTGATAGCAAAATACTGGTTTCACTATTTAAAATGCCATCAATCTCTCTAACTTGTCTCAGTACACCATCGAATTCACTGAGGTTAGCGGCTTGTACTTCAGCGATTAAATCCCATGCCCCGTTCGTGGTATGAATTTTATTGAGTTCGGGGAGCCCTCGCAGTGCATTAATCACTTGCGTGGTGGATTTACCAATTACTTCTATCATCATAATAGCGCGCACTAGCTCGGACTCGATATGTTCATGAACCCGCACAGTAAAGCCTTGAATTGCACCACTGGAAACGAGTCTATCTAAACGGTTTTGTACGGTGCCGCGAGACACATCTAGCGTCGTGGCTAAGGTTGAAATGGCTGCTCGGCCATCTTTGCGCAATTCAGCAATCAAGGCTTTATCAAGCGCATCATATAGGTAAGGAGTCATAGTACATCTTTGTGGTCTTTGTCTATTTGTATAATTTAACTTAGCAAAGTGATAGAAAATTGCACGAATTGTATAAGATTTTGGCATTTAAATTGTCTTATGGTGTGGTTACACTGATATTGAGTATGACAACGCCCAAATGATGAGTGCAGTATGACAACGATATTCCAAGCACCTCGAGCGGTGGTGATGATCCGTCCACACCATTTCACTTCGAATCCGCAAACCATGCAAGATAACGCGTTTCAGCAAGCTTGCAGTGAAAAAAATCCTAACAACAGAGCCTATGTTGAGGTCAGTAACGCCGTGCAAGCGTTAGAATTGGCTGGCGTGAAAGTGCACTTATTTGAAGATACTTCCACAGATACGCCAGATTCGGTCTTTCCAAATAACTGGTTTTCGACGCATAGCGATGGTCAATTAATTATTTATCCCATGTACGCCTCGAATCGACGATTGGAGATCCGTCGCGATATTATCGATTTTCTGAGTGCTCACTATCAGGTAACAAACATCAATGATTATAGTCATCTAACCGCTGAAGAAATATTCCTTGAAGGCACCGGCTCTATGGTTATCGATCATCAAGCAAAAGTGGTCTATGCGGTAGAATCCAAGCGCACCAACGCCGTGTTAGTTAATCAAGTTTGCGAGCAGTTGGGACTAGAGGCAGAGATATTTAATGCCTATGATAAAAATAAAGTGCCTGTTTATCACACCAATGTCTTAATGTGTGTCGCCACCGATTTCGCCATGATATGCCTAGATATGGTGCCAGAATATCAGCGGGCACAGCTTATTAATCGTTTTACGCAAAGCGGCCACACCCTGATTGCGCTATCTTATCAGCAGATCCAACATTTTTGCGGCAACGCGATTGAGCTGCAAGGCAGTATGGGACGCATACTCGCGCTTTCCACAACGGCTTATCAGGCGTTGTTGCCTGAGCAAATTGCTGTCATTGAAAAGTCAGCTAAGCTAGTTGCTATTGATATACCAACAATTGAAGCAGCAGGTGGCTCGGTGCGTTGTATGATTGCTGGAGTCCATTTAAATAACCGTTAAATAATACTAGGGCCTGTTTATCCTTCAAGAAGTTCAACAGGCCCTAGATAAACGGCAAATAATAATAAAACAGGAATCGCCTATGTTTGAAAGCGCAGTTAAGAGTATTAATGGGCTCCTATGGGGAGAGGGCCAGATACTTATTTATATCCTGCTATTTGCAGGGTTTTGGTTCACTATTCTTTTGCGAGGAATACAAGTTGTAAAGTTTCGTCACATGTTTAGCCTGTTACGGGGTAGTAGTCAGGGTGATGACAATACGATTAGCTCTTTTCAAGCGTTATGCACGGGGCTATCAGCTCGAGTTGGAACGGGTAACCTTGCAGGTGTTGCGGTTGCTATCTCTCTTGGTGGCAGTGGTGCGATATTTTGGATGTGGATGATAGCCATTTTGGGGATGGCAACAGGCTTTGCCGAAAGTGTACTTGGGCAAGTCTATAAAGTGCGAGATAGCCAAGGTGAGTTTAGAGGTGGTCCTGCTTATTATATTCACATGGGATTGGGAAGTCGGGCGTTTGCAGTATGCTTCGCCTTTTGCTTGTTTTTGGGATATGGATTTACCTTTAGCGCGATGCAAACCAATACCATAACCGATGCGCTCAATAATGCGTTTGATATTCCAACCTTATATTCAGGTATTGTGATCACTGTCCTTGCCGGCTCTATTATTCTTGGTGGCTTCAAAGCGATTGCGCGATTTGCTGAAAAGGTAGTGCCAGTAATGGGATTAGTCTTTGTCCTTGCGGCCATTATTATTACCGTGATGAATTACTCGCAAGTCCCTGCCATGGTCAAAGATATTTTGCTTTCGGCTTTTGGCTTGCAAGAAGCGGGCGCTGGCGCACTTGGCGCAGCTATCAAAAATGGTATTCAGCACGGGCTCTATTCTAACGAGGCGGGAGCGGGTAGTGTGCCGCACGCATCGGCAAGTGCGTCGCCAATTCCCAATCACCCCGTGACCCAAGGTTATATCCAAATGTTGGGCGTATTCTTTGATACCATCGTTTTGTGTAGTTGTACTGCTGTCATAATTCTATTGGCAGATATAGATATTGGCAGAGAGATGGAAGGCATACGGCTAACACAATCTGCGATGACCGCGCATTTAGCAACTGGGGGCGTTTACTTTGTCGCGGCGGCGATTACTTTGTTTGCTTTCACCTCTGTAGTGGCTAATTACGCCTATGCTGAAAGTAACTTACACTTATTCCATCTGGATAATAAAGTTGGCCGTTCAATTTATACCGCATGCTACTTATCTATGATGTTGTGGGGCGCTTCGGCAACGCTAAAACAGGTATGGGATCTTGCCGACATAGCATTAGGTTTAATGACGGTGGTGAATGTTATTGCCATAGTGCGTCTTACACCCACTATCTTGGCGGTTACGGCCGACTATCATCAGCAAAGAGCAAAAGGGAAAGAACCTGTATTCGAAGTCGATAAGGTCAAAGTGCAAGGAGTTACTGAGTCTGGCATTTGGGGTAATATTAATGCGAAGAATTCAGCCTAATACGTTTTAGATGGAATAAATAAAGGCCGAATTTTTCCGGCCTTTATTTATTCTTTAACTTTTTAAATTAAAAAGTATCGCCAAGCTTTCAATCATACACCTTGTTTAAATTTTTTATATTCAGTGTATACTTCCGCCCGCTTTTTACTTCAATATTTCAAGCTAAATATTGCTTCCTTTTTAATCTTTAAACACCGATGTGATAATGAAAAAACAATTATTTGGACTGGCAGTACTATCGTTGCCTATGTACGCGAAGGCTGATATTGCCATATTTTCAGAAGTACTTTTTGGTAAAGCCAATAATGAATTTTACGCCGAGCAAGAATCTGATTTAGGATATAAGCGTGCGTCATCCGCTAATTCAGATTCATGGGGGCTGAGGCTAGGTGTTGGGCTTACAGATCATTTAGCACTTGAAATCGCGCAGCATTTTCATGGAGAGTCACTAGCTGAATATTCCGTTCACGTTTCTAATACATTCCCAGAAAGCTATCAAAACCCGTATGACTACTCATATAAAGCCAGGTTTCCTATTGATACTGAATCTCTGAGATTGGGGATTAAAGGAGAGATTGAGTTGTCTACCAATATTAATGCAAATATAAGAGTTGGAATGGCACATTGGCAATACAAAGATGTGACCCCTGCACAGTTGGTTCCTACAGGCAGCACTAGTTCAGGTGATAGCGGTAATGATACTTATACCTCGATAGGTGTTGAGTATCGACTAACAGATAATCTCTATGTTGGTTTGGAATACTCTCTTGTGAATATTAAAGAATCAAAAGAATATGACTACACAGGCGTAGTTCAATATGAGCATAATTTGCACGATATATCCATGTTACTTGGTTGGGCTTTTTAATACGCTGATATTCGTAGTTGAGAAAGGTTATTTTCAGAACTGCATTTAGAATGGGACGAATTGAAAAATTCACCCCATTAATTTTGACAAGAAAGTTTAGATGCCCCATCAGTGACGAAGTTATCTAACCTCAATAGGTATATAACTAGTTACCAGCCGTCGTAACGCTTTCTACGAGATAAAAATAGCGTCAGGATCACACCGATAATAATGCCACTGATCCCGATGATGCCACCGTAAGTGAGCAACTGGTGTTGTTCTTTTTGGACTTTTTGCTGCTGTGCTAAACGCTCATCTTGTAGCTGCTTTTCAAGCCCTGAAATAGTGTCTTGAAGTGAAGCATTCTCCGCTAGTAAATTGGTATTGTTTTGCTGCAGCATTGGAAGCTGTTGCTGGGCATCGTTCAGCGCCTCTTGGGTCTCCACTAAAGTTTGGTTAACCGCCTCTAATTGTTGCTTTAAACCTGGCTCCGTGGTGACAAATTTACTTTCTACCCAACCTTCTCTTGCTTTGTCGTCTTTAATTTGGACAAACTCGTCATTAGCGCCACTCAAAATAGTGATTGGCGTACCAGCATCAACAGAACCTAAAATTCGATAATTTTTACTTGGACCTGTGTGCATGAAAATAAAAAGATTGTCACTAATATAGCCGTTTGGTGTTGCGGCGTTTACTGTGCTATTTTCGTCTGGCTCTTCGGCAAAGCTTACAAAGCTGGTGAAGAGCAGGCTCGCAATGATAAATTGCTTAAAGTTGAACATGCGTGGGCCTTTTATTCTTTGGGTCGTAAAGTTTACAAAATAGTAGGGATTTCGCGGCCTAATAGCAAGGCTTTGTTTATTTTGAATGGCGCGAAATAATTGATTACATAATGAAAATTGCAGCATTTAACGCAATGATTCAGTGTTATTGATCCGTTGATGTTCAGCGAAATTAGCCTGACTATCTATTGATTTAGCGCATATTTGGTGCACTTCTCATCGGATAAAAAGATTGCAAACTTAGCCTCCTTTGTATATTTTGATCCTCCCTTAGACAAATAGGTAAAACACTGCCCTAATGGACACTGAAATAGAACTGAAATTTTTGGTTTCAGATAATGAAGTTCCGCTGATCCCTGCACTCATCACACAGTTTGCAAAAACGGTCACTAACAAGCCTGCTAAAAACTTAACTAACGCCTACTTTGACACGCCAAATCGTGAATTGCGTGCGCTAGATATCGGTCTAAGAACGCGTTGTTGCAATGATGAATGCGAGCAAACGATTAAGCTTGCGGGAGAAGTTGTAGGAGGGTTACATCAACGACCTGAGTACAATTTACCTATTCAGTCAGGACGTCCTGACTTGTTAGCGTTTGACGCGAATATTTGGCCTCACGGTATGCAACTTGAGTCTATTGCAGAAAACATATTCCCGATCTTCAGTACGAATTTTATTCGTCGTACTTGGTTAATCGAAACGGATTCAGGAACCAAAATCGAAGTCGTGTTGGATAAAGGGGAAATATCAGCACAAGGGAAGATGGAGCCAATCAATGAGCTTGAAATAGAGTTGATTGAGGGAAACAAAGAAGATCTTTTCTTATTAGCCGATCACCTAATTAAACAAGCTGGTATGCGCTTGGGACTATACTCAAAGGCCGCCAGAGGATATCGAATTGCCGATGATAAACCTCTAAAACCAAATAAGTTTATAGGGTTTGTACCGCTCAAGTCTCAGGTAACGCAAGAACAAGCGCTAATTGCGACAGTCAGTTATGGTATTCAGTTCGTCCAAAAACATGAGCAGTGCTATTTTAATAAACCAAGTCTCAAGACATTAAAACGAGTTATTGATGGAGTTTCGCTTATCCGCCACGCATTTTGGTTGTTCGATGACATCGTTGATAAAAGCTCGACTGAGAGTATTCGCAATGAGTTAAAATGGTTGTTGTCAGAACTTGCTTGGGTCGAAAATGCAATTCATTTAAAAACCTATACCTCAAAGCGTCATGCTTATTATAAGAAACTTAATCAGTTTCCTGAATTGGCGCAGGTCATTACCGATTTACAAGATGTTCAGCCGACACCGACAGACATTGAAGATTTATTTCATTGCACTCGTTATAACCGTTTGATCCTTTCACTTACTCGTTGGCTTGTTGATAGAGCGTGGCGTAAAAACTGGGATCAAAAAGCGTTGAGTGCAGCAGAGCTACCGGTCACAGAAATCGCAAGCCAATTATTTGATAAAGACTGGCAAGAGTTGAAAAACTTGCTTCCACAGGATAAATCGCTTTCTGAAAGAGATTATCTACATGTCAGAATAAAGCTAGAAAACACACTACTAAGCGGTAACTGTCTGGGCAAGCTTTACGATAAAGAAGCACGCAAAGCGTTTAGAACGCCTTGGATTGATATCGTTTATGGTATTTATGAGCTAGAAACACTGGCGTATCTATATCAGCTTTGCCAAAGCCAAAACGCAGATGAACTGCAAGAAGTGCAGGCATGGCTCAAGCAAAAATCAGACTTTTTGATAAGTGCTATGGAGCAAAGTCGACAATCTTCCATGCATAGCGAGCCATATTGGTTTTAACCAAATTAAGCGGGGTTTTATCCCGCTTTTTTGTACCACTTCATAACAATCAATACTGCAAATATCAGGCGATGAACTAAACTTGGGTGTATCAATTCTGAGGTAGCCCAATGATCGATATAGACGATAAAGTGCTGAATGATTTGCGCGGCGGATTTAACTTACCTGCTAAGCCTGAAATATTACAAGCCTTACAAAATGAATTATCACAACCTGAGCCTGAGTTATTTACCGTGGCGGATATTATTGCGGCAGATGTTGGTGCGTCAGCTGCGGTGTTAAAGGTAATTAATTCACCTGCTTATGGTCTTGCCCGTACAATCACAGATATAAAACAAGCAGTGATGTTTTTGGGCGTTACCTGTATTACGCAGCTAGTGACAGGGTATTTGCTTAAAAATGCGTTTGAGCAGTCAAAGTGCTGTATTTCACTGCAGCAGTTTTGGGATAACGCTGCGGATATTTCAAAAGCAGCGATGGTGGTTGGACATCATTTAAAGGCATCATTACCGATGGAGAATTTGCAGCTGCTGGGACTGTTTCACGATGCCGGGATCCCTGCAATGGCCGTAAAATATCCTGACTACGCAGAGGTAATAAAGCAGTCTATAGAGCGGCCTGAGCAAACACTGATTTACTATGAGCAGCAAAAGTACCCAGTGCCTCACACTGTGATAGGCTACTTCCTTGCGACGTCTTGGCACTTACCCAAAGAAATATGCCAGATGATTTTACGCCACCATGACGTTAGCTATCTTGAAGAGCAAAAAAATGCACAACATGTGCAAACCTTTGCGGCACTTAAACTGGCTGAAAACCTCTGTTTCGAAGCAAAACATTTTAGAAGCGCAGCGGATTGGTATCTATTTAAAGATAAGGTGATGATTGAGCTAAATCTACATGAAGATGAGTATCAAAACTTAAAAGATGATGTCGACGAAGTATTTATTGGGTAGGGGATTATTTACGGGCATTAAAAAAGGCGCATTTGGCGCCTTTTTTACTTTTTGCAGCAGGGGATTATAGGCCTGCAGCTGCACGTAGTGCGTCAGCTTTATCAGTTGCTTCCCAAGGGAACTCTTCACGACCAAAGTGGCCGTAAGCAGCAGTAGGCTGATAAATTGGACGCTCAAGGTCTAGCATAGTGATTAGACCGTAAGGACGTAAGTCGAAGTGCGCGCGGATAAGTTCGATTAAACGCGACTCATCAAGCTTAGCTGTACCGAAAGTTTCTACGCTGATAGAAGTTGGCTCAGCAACACCGATTGCGTAAGACACTTGGATCTCACACTTGTCAGCAAGGCCAGCTGCAACAATGTTCTTTGCAACGTAACGTGCTGCGTAAGCCGCAGAACGGTCAACTTTTGATGGATCTTTACCAGAGAACGCACCACCACCGTGACGAGCCATACCGCCGTATGTATCTACGATGATTTTACGACCAGTTAGACCACAGTCACCCATAGGACCACCGATAACGAAACGGCCAGTTGGGTTGATGAAGAACTTAGTTGCTTCAGTGATAAGTTCTGCAGGTAATGTAGGCTTAATGATAGTTTCCATCACCGCTTCTACAAGGTCAGCTTGTGATACAGAATCACAGTGCTGGGTAGATAATACGACTGCGTCGATACCTACTGCTTTACCGTTTTCGTACGCGAATGTTACCTGAGACTTAGCGTCTGGACGTAACCAAGGTAGCGTACCGTCTTTACGAACTTGCGCTTGTCGCTGAACTAGACGGTGTGAGTAAGTGATAGGCGCAGGCATAAGTACGTCAGTTTCGTTACACGCGTAACCAAACATTAGACCTTGGTCACCAGCACCTTGTTCTTCTGGACGAGAACGATCAACACCTTGGTTGATATCAGGTGATTGCTTACCAATGGTGTTAAGGATTGCACATGAATCAGCGTCAAAGCCCATGTCAGAGTGTGTGTAACCAATTTCACGCACGGTCTTACGAGTTAATTCCTCGATATCAACCCAAGCGCTAGTTGTGATTTCACCACCAACCATAACCATACCGGTTTTAACGTAAGTTTCACACGCAACACGTGCTTTTGGATCTTGCTCAAGGATGGCATCTAGAACCGCATCAGAGATCTGATCGGCGATTTTATCTGGATGGCCCTCAGAAACAGATTCAGAAGTAAATAAATGTTTAGCCATTGTATTTATGCTCACAAATATTGCGCTTCACAAACATCAGGGACAGCGCGAAAAATTAAGGGGCGTATTCTAACCAAAAAACCTAGGCATTGACTAGTTATTTTACGCCTAGACGTCCAAAATTGTGCAAACTTTTTTAATGGTCGGAAAAAGTCCGTCTGTACCCGTTTTTTTATGGCCTTTGCCGTTGCAGTTAGCCATATAAATAAGTAAGAATGGGCTCAAACCCCCGCGAAACACATTTAAAGGTAGGAGAATTCATGCCATCTCGCAAAGAACTTGCTAATGCAATTCGCGTTCTTTCCATGGACGCTGTACAAAAGGCCAAGTCTGGCCACCCAGGAGCCCCTATGGGCATGGCGGACATCGCAGAAGTACTTTGGCGCGATTTTTTAAAGCACAACCCAAGTAATCCTGAGTGGTTCGACAGAGATCGCTTCGTATTATCAAACGGTCATGGCTCGATGTTAATTTATTCATTGTTGCATTTGTCGGGTTATGACTTATCAATTGATGACATCAAAAACTTCCGTCAGCTACACTCAAAAACACCAGGCCACCCAGAATATGGTTACGCACCAGGTATTGAAACTACCACTGGCCCATTAGGTCAGGGTATTACTAATGCGGTAGGTATGGCGATTGCTGAAAAAGCATTGGCTGCACAGTTTAACCGTGAAGATTACGACATCGTTAATCACTATGCCTATGCATTCTTAGGTGATGGTTGTTTGATGGAAGGTATCTCACACGAAGCTTGTTCACTAGCGGGTACTCTTGGTCTTGGCAAACTGATTGCGTTTTGGGATGACAACGGTATTTCAATCGACGGTGAAGTTGAAGGTTGGTTTAGCGACGATACACCTAAACGTTTTGAGTCTTATGGTTGGCATGTTATCGCCGGTGTTGATGGCCACGATAGCGATGCGATTAAAGCCGCTATCGAAGCGGCGCAAGCAGAGTCTGGTAAGCCAACTCTTATTTGTTGTAAAACGGTTATCGGTTATGGTTCACCAAACAAATCAGGTAGCCATGATTGTCACGGTGCACCGCTAGGTGATGATGAAATCAAAGCAGCACGTGAATTCCTTGGTTGGGAACACGGCGCATTTGAAGTACCAGAAGATGTGTACGCAAAATGGGACGCAACAGCGCGTGGTCAAAATCAACAGAGTGACTGGTTGATTAAGTTCACTGAATACCAAATGCATTACCCTGAGCTTGCTGCTGAATTTGAGCGTCGCATGAAAGGCGAGCTTCCAGCAGACTGGTCAGAGAAAACAGAAGCGTATATCGCAGAGCTTCAAGCGAATCCTGCAAACCCTGCAACTCGTAAAGCATCACAAAATGCATTGAATGCTTATGGTCCAATTCTACCTGAGTTTATGGGTGGCTCTGCTGACCTTGCGGGTTCTAACTTAACACTTTGGGATCAATCTAAAGGCTTAACGGCAGAAGATGCTGCGGGTAACTATATTTTCTACGGTGTGCGTGAATTTGGTATGTCTGCCATCATGAACGGTATTGCACTGCACAGAGGCTTTATCCCTTACGGTGCGACGTTCCTGATGTTTATGGAATATGCGCGTAATGCCGTACGTATGGCTGCATTGATGAAGCAAAGAAGCATCTTTGTGTATACCCATGATTCAATCGGTCTTGGTGAAGATGGTCCAACACATCAGCCAGTAGAACAAATGGCGAACTTACGGACTACGCCAAACCTAGCGAGCTGGCGTCCATGTGACCAAGTTGAGTCAGCAGTTGCTTGGCAGCAAGCGGTTGAACGCGCTGATGGCCCATCTGCACTGGTATTTACCCGTCAAGGTCTTGCGCAGCAGCCACGTACCGCTGAGCAAGTTGCAGCGATTAAGCAAGGTGGTTATGTACTATCTTGTGATGGTGAGCCTGAAATCATCCTTATTGCAACCGGTTCTGAAGTGCAACTTGCGGTGGAGTCTGCGGATAAGCTTCGTGCAGAAGGTAAAAAGGTACGTGTTGTGTCTATGCCTTCAACGGACATTTTTGATGCGCAATCTCCAGCATACAAAGAAAGCGTACTACCAAGCTCAGTAACGCGTCGCGTCGCTATCGAAGCGGGTATTGAGGACTTCTGGTATAAATATGTAGGCCTAAATGGTGCTATCGTTGGTATGACAACGTTTGGTGAGTCAGCGCCTGCTGATGAGCTATTCAAGCTATTCGGCTTTACGGTAGAAAATATCGTTGAGAAGGCAAACGCATTGTTTGCATAATCAAAGAAAAGAAACAAAAAACCCATGCCATGCATGGGTTTTTTATGCTTGGTGGTTTTGATAAACCCCCTAAAGCTTTGAGACTGTTTCCAGCTCAAAGCTCAGGTTAGATCGTTAAACCTTAAACTGCTCTACTGATAAGCGTAACTCTTCGGCGAGTTTAGCAACCTCAGAACTAGAGATTGAGGTTTGGCTCGCGCCTTCAGCTGTTTGCTCTGCGATTGTTACAATCGATTCCAAACGTTCACTGATTTCCTGCGCTACCTGCTGTTGCTCATTCGCCGCGTTTGCAATCTCTTCACTCACATCATGAGCCTGAGAAACAGCTGCAGTGATAGAGTTTAGCGCTTCGTTAGCAAGGTCGCTCTGAGTTACGCACGACTCCGCCTGCTGTTTGCCTTTCGACATTGCGCCTACCGCTTCTTCGGCACCGGCTTGTAAGGATTCAATCATTGCTTGAATTTCTTGAGTTGACTCTTGAGTCTTACTTGCAAGCGAGCGCACTTCGTCTGCCACTACCGCGAAGCCACGACCCTGTTCTCCTGCACGCGCGGCTTCGATTGCAGCGTTTAGCGCAAGGAGGTTAGTTTGCTCGGCAATGCCACGGATAACATCCAAAATACTGCCTATCGACGCGCTGTCTTGGTGCAGTTTGTTAATCACGCGAGAGGCTTCATCCACTTCCCTTGCGAGTTGCTCAATAGTGTGTTTGTTCTCATGTGAAATACCTTTAACACGCTCCGCTTCTTTATCAGCATTTTTAATTTCTTGTAATGCTTGATGCGCGCTGTTACTAACACCGTGAGAGGTGCTACTCATCTCAGTTGTAGCGGTAGCTGCTTGCTCTACTTGTGCCTGCTGATTCTTAATTGCTTGGCTGGATTCTGTAGTAATAGTCGATGTTTCTTCGGACGCTGCAGCAAGCTGTGTCGAACGAGAAATAATGCCAGTGATAAGTTCACGTAAGCTAGAGATTAGGGTGTTACAGCTTCTAGATAATTCACCAAATTCATCTTTTGCCGTGTCATCTAAGCGCTGTGTCATATCACCACTGGCGACAATGTTTAAAACTCGGTTTACTTCCGATAGTGGTTTTGTGATTCGGCTAACGGTAATGTAAGCTACGCCGACTGCCATTAGCGTTGCTACTATCATTCCAATCCAAGTCCATAGGTTTGCTGTGCCTACATCGGCACGTACACCTTGTTGTAAGTTAAAGGCGACTTGGCTTGCTTCGGAGAGTAAGTCATCTAGCTGAGACAGAGCGGCTTTTGTGGTTTTCTCGGCGTCGGATAATTCCTTACGCGTTTCAGCTAATGCGTTGATCAAGCGTTTTTGATTTTCCGCGATGCTGTTGCTGCCGGTAACTGCACCTTTTAAATTAGTGTAATAGCCTTCGAGATCAGCAAACAAACTGCTATCAAGCGCGCTAACGGGGCCACACATTAAATCAATATTACGACCTAGCTCTTCAACGAGATAGCTTTGATCTCTACTTACAATTTCCAATGTATTGATGTCTTCAACAGTAACAATATCGTTGGCGCTAGTCACAACAGAAGAAAAGTTATTTTCTAAGTTATTTGCAGCTTGAAAAGCGCGTTTGTCAGCATCTTCTAAGCCATCCAAATCAATGATATCAACCGTCACCATAGTCGCATCTTCTGCGGCAACATCAATAGTTGATAACTGCTCTTTTAATTTGTCCCGTAACGAAAGCTCAGTTGTTTTCTCGTTTACCAAGCTGTTCATGGCTTTTACGAACGCATCATAACTTTTGCCAACATCACGACTGCTTGAGGACAATTTATTATTAGCGGCAACGACCTGCTGCAGCTCTGAATAGGTTTTGTCAAAGATCTTCTGGCGCTCTGCAAATTGCTGTTTTAGCGTCGCTAGTTCAGTCTCCGAACGTGCATAAAAACTTCCCTGAGCCATTTTGCTCATTAAAGTGAACTCTACTTGTAGAGCAGAGCTTTTAGAGAGTGCTGGTAAAGAGAGGTTATTAACCTGTTGAGTTGAGTTGTCAATGTTCGCAATTCTAAATAAAGAATTGCCCCCGATAAGAAGAAGCAACAAGGTGATGGTAATAAAACCACCCCAAATACGTTGGCTAACAGTCAAATTCATAGCTGTCCTACAAAATTTACAAAGCAATACGGATACTTATCGGATTTATTGCGGATAAGTTAAGTATTTTATAGCAGATGTGACAAAAAATTTCAGTAAAAAAGGTCGGATTACAAAAAATAGCAGCTCAACGGATAAAAAGTATAAGCTTCACGTTTTCTTCGAGTGTAGCCTAGTTTAATAAAAGTTAAAGTGGGTGATTACCCTAGATTCGACTTAGGAAAGTTAAATAGCCTAATTGTGCTGGTACTTTTCGCCACTGTCGATATTTATCATCGTCATAGGACCTCCCCACACGCAGCCAGTGTCTAAGGCAATAATATTTTTCTTGTTGGTTTCGCCTTCCAAAGCAGCCCAGTGGCCGAAAAGTAGGGTTGTGTCGGTTGGTGTTTGGCTGAGCTCAAACCACGGAGTGAGACCTGCCGCATCTTTTAGGCCAGACTTGTTCTTAAGATCCAGTTCGCCATTTTGTTTTAGAAAGCGCATTCGAGTGAAGACGTTAACAATGGCTTTAAACTTATCTTGTTCACTGAGCTTATCGAGCTCAAGTCCTGGGTGAGCGCCGTACATATTGGCGTAAAACTCAGGGGCTTTTGTCGATTGATAAATGGCTTCGGCAAAGCGCGCATATTCTAGCGCTTGCGTAATATTCCAGCTTGGATGAATACCAGCATGAGAAATAAAAGTCTGCTGTGTTTCAAGCCAAATAGCCAGTGGCTGTGCACGTAATAAATCTGCATATTTCTGACGTTTAGGGCTGGCAAAAACCGCGTCTAATTGATCTTTTGGGTTTGGAGCGACTCCCAAAGCAAGACAGGCTAAAAAGTGGAGATCGTGATTGCCGAGTGTAATGCTAATAGAGCCTGCGTGTTGATAGAGGAACTCTAAGCAAGCAAGCGAATCTGGGCCTCTGGCGATGATGTCACCGACAAAGTATAAATGGTCTTGGCTTGGGTTAAAGTTGACTTGATCGAGTAGCCCGATGAGTGGAGTGAAGCAGCCTTGCAGGTCTCCAATTGCGTATTTTGCCATTTATTACCTGTGGTTTTTTATAACTCAATGTTTTTATTCTGATGTCTAGCACGTATGAGGAACGCGGGGTAAACCCGCTTCCGCAAAATAAAAACGGTATCAATGCAAAATATTTGGACAGGAGAGTCTAAATACATTGATTGGCGCTTTAAACTCGGTGCCAAACTCATTACGCATTAAATAATACCCTTCCATCGTACCAACTGGGGTATCGAGCACCGCGCCGCTGGTGTACTGATAGCTCTCGCCAGGACGAATAGTGGGCTGCTCACCGACAACACCATCACCTTCTACTTCGGTCTCTTTGCCATTAGCATCGGTAATGAGCCAATAACGACTATGTAGCTTAGCGTTACATAAGCTATGGTTTTTGATGGTAATGGTGTAGGCAAACACATATTTGTCCTTTTCAGGCTGTGATTGCGCTTCAACGTAAAAGGTCTCTACCGATACTTTGATCGGTGAGCCAATATTAGTTTGAGTTGTCATATATCCAATTTGCAATTTCAATAAACTGGTTAAGCGACAGGTTTTCAGCGCGAAGCGTAGGGTCGATACCCAAGTTTCGCAACTGCTCTTCGGTTAACAGGTTCGATAAGCTATTTATTAGTGTCTTACGACGTTGGTTGAACGCTTCTAAGCAAACAGTATTCAAAAGTTTAGTGCTTTTGGCTGTACGTTGTGACGGATCTTTTGGGATCAATCGAACCACTGCCGAGTCAACTTTTGGTGCCGGTTTAAAGCAATGTGGTGGTACTTCAATCACGGGAATAGCGTGACAATAGTACTGCGTCATTACGCTTAAGCGACCAAAGGCTTTACTGCCAGGGCCTGCAACCATACGGTTAACCACTTCTTTTTGCAGCATAAAGTGCATATGCTCGACCTGGTCGGCAAATTCAAATAAGTGAAATAGCAAAGGGGTTGATACGTTGTAAGGTAAGTTACCAAAGATCTTCAGCTTTTCCCCTTCTTTGATTAAAGAAGAGAAGTCAAACTTCATCGCGTCACCTTGGTGAACCGTTAATTTAGGTCCCAAGAATGGATGATGGATCAAGCGCTCGGCAAGATCTTTATCGAGTTCTACAACGGTTAGGTGACCACTTAAATCACAAACAGGCTCAGTGATAGCACCTAAACCAGGACCAATTTCAACCAGATTATCTTCTGGTTTAGGATCGATAGCGGTTACTATCTTGTCGATAATATTGTTGTCATTTAAGAAGTTTTGACCAAAGCGTTTACGCGCTCTGTGTCCGAGATGTACTTTATCTGTCATGCATTCTGTGCTTTTTTGGTTGCGAGCTTAATTGCTTCGCGGATCGCTAATTCAAAACTACCCACTTCAACATCACCAGAGCCGGCTAAATCAAGCGCTGTACCGTGATCAACCGATGTGCGAACAAAGGGTAATCCTAGGGTGATGTTTACTGAGTTTCCAAAACCTTTATATTTTAACACAGGTAAGCCCTGATCGTGATACATTGCGAGCACAGCATCAGCATTATCTAAATATTTAGCTTGGAAAAGGGTGTCAGCTGGCAGCGGTCCAACCAAGTTCATGCCTTGTTTATTCAGCATTTCCAGTGTTGGTTCAATGGTTTCTATTTCTTCACGACCAAGGTGACCACTTTCTCCAGCATGCGGATTTAATCCACAAACTAATACTCTGGGTTGTTCAATACCGAACTTGGTTTGTAGGTCGTGATGTAAAATATGAATGACTTTGCTGAGACGCTCAGGCGTAATCGCCTTTGATACATACGCCAGTGGGATATGCGTAGTAACTAGCGCTACACGCAGCCCTTCGGTAGCGAGTAGCATAACGACATCGGCGGTATCAGACTGCTGCGCAAAGTACTCAGTATGGCCGCTAAACGAGATCCCAGCTTGGTTAATAATGCCTTTATGAACAGGACCCGTGACTACCGCTGCGAATGTCCCATCCATATTCTTTTCAGAGGCAATGCGCAAGGTTTCGAGCACATAATGGCCATTAGCTTCATCTAATTGACCAGCTACCACTTCAGCACCTTTGTCTACTTGAAGGTAGTAAATGGCACCAGCAGGTGCCGCTTCAGGCGCAGCATCACTGTCAAAAGGCAGTAACTTGATTTGTTCACCAAGTTCTTTGGCGCGTTTTTCTAGAATACTTTTATCAGCCACCGCAACTAACTGAGCAGGCCATGCATGCTGAGCCAGTTTGATAACAAGATCTGGGCCAATACCTGCAGGCTCACCTGGTGTAATTGCGATTCTGAGTGTCATAGCCGTTATTCCGCTTCGATAATTTCAATATGCGCTTGGTCACGCATTTCTTTAATCCATTTAAAGCTTTCTTCTTTAAATTTACGGTTAAACAGCAGACGGTGTGCGCGATTTAACTTGGCTTGTTCTGTTTTATCGGCCACGCGTTTATCTAGCAGTTGTACAATGTGCCAGCCAAATGTACTTCTAAATGGTTCACTGATCTGATCTTTTTCTAGCGACAACAGAGTGTCTCTAAACGCTGATACGTATGTAGTTGGATCTGTCCAATCGTACTCACCGCCTTTAAGTGCAGAGCCCGGATCTTCAGAATATTCTTTAGCTAGCGCAGCAAAGTCAGCGGTACCTGCGCGCAAGTCTTTTACAAAACCTGTTAGCATTGAGCGTGCTTTTTCTTCACTTAGGATAATAGACGGTTTGATTAAGATATGACGTGAACGCACCTCAACAGTTTCAACAACTTCACGACCACGAATATCTTGTACTTTTAGAATGTGGAAACCCGCGCCTGAGCGCAGTGGACCAACGATGTCGTCTTTTTTTG
Source organism: Pseudoalteromonas piscicida (assembly GCF_000238315.3). Lineage (NCBI taxonomy): Bacteria > Pseudomonadati > Pseudomonadota > Gammaproteobacteria > Alteromonadales > Pseudoalteromonadaceae > Pseudoalteromonas > Pseudoalteromonas piscicida. Next base: position 2,352,352 of record NZ_CP011924.1, on the reverse strand, counting down.
CACCTTTAATGGCCTCAGCGAACAAGGTTGGCATTTCGTTAATGCCCATCCAGCCTAATTGACCACCATCTAGCGCTTTTGAGCCGCTTGAAGAGGCAATTGCGATGCGCTTGAACTCTTTACCTTCGTTCAAAAACTTAATCACGTTATCAGCGCGCTCACGAGCATCTTCAATTTCTTCTGGAGTTGCTTTATTTGGGATCTTAATCAAGATATGGCCAATATCATACTCTTCCGAGTTACCCGTTTGCTCACTCAAGATCTTTTGCAGGTTAGTCACCTCTTGAGGGCTAATATAAATACGGCGATCAACACTGGCACGGCGCACTTGGCTTGTGGTTATTTCTTTTCGGATCTCTTCTCGATATGCCTGAAAGCTTTCGCCACTCGCTTCAACTGAACGACGTAAGTCAGCGATAGTACCGCCTTGATCTTGGGCAATATTTGCAATGGTCTGGTATAATTGAGCATCAGAAATTTGCATACCCATGCGATCACCCAATTGCAACATTAAAGATTGCTCAATGAGTTTATCGATGGCTTGTAAGCGTAGTGTTTTATCACTAGGAAGCTCTGTGCCTTGCTGCTCAGCCTGTTCTTTAACACGATTTATTATTTGATCGACTTCGCTTTGTAAAATTACACCATCATTAACCGTGGCAACAACAGTATCTAGCTTTACACGCTCAGCATGTGCTTGAGTAAACAGGCCTGCACTTAATGAGGCCACTAATAACAACTTTTTTAAATTCATACGGCTTTCTAAATTCTATTTATTCAAAAAATACGGTCTACGGTAACCAAAAATACCCTGTTGAAGGAGTTTACTCGCATCACCACTGCTTTGGCTTCCAAGCCCTGTAAGGACAAATTTCAGGCTGAAGCCAGAATCAAACACTGCTTCATCATTTGTAAGTGTTTGGTTTAAGTTTGTTTCAATTTGACGATTCGCAGTCACCTGAATAGCCCAACAACAAGACTGGTATTGAACACCAACAAAGGATTCAACACTTCTATTTGCCGTCATATCTCGGTGATAGCTTGCTACAAATTGCCAGTTATCGTCAATTGGTAAACTTGTAAAGAGACCGACTTGGTCAATTTCATAGTCTGAGACATCATTAACATAACGATGGTTCAATTGCACTAACTGCTTGTCGTCTCCTTTATAGTCCAAAGTAAAGTGAGACTGCACTAACTCTTTGCTATCCACATCATATTGCACCCCACCTGAGAGGTACCAGCGCTTATGCCAATGTAACATGGATTCAGCGGCAAATAGTGCATTATAGTTGGTATCATCAGTAAATAGCTGTTCAGAAGGCTTTACAGATGACTCAAGATAAATGATCTGACCTGCACTGAAGTTAAAGCGTTCGACATTACTGCTATCGAATACACGCGTGGTTGCACCCACGGTGAATTGATTGGCTTCTGCAATACGGTCATAACCTGAGTAACGGCGTGCTCTAAACAGACCAATAAAGTCATCTTGTAACTTAGCCGTATCGTACCAGCCAATTTGGCTTTGCTCTCTGTGTGGTGTGTAAAGGTACTGAATTTGTGGCTCAAGCGTTTGTGTACCTTGTTCAAAAAAGAACTCGGTACTGCGCTCAAAATTCAGTTGTCCATGTACCCGTAAACTTGGCAATGTACGCGTGACAGACTCCTCATACTCTGTATCCGGCACATCTATATTTTGTTCATAGCGCGTGTGAAGTAGGCGTGCCTCGGAGGTAAATGACCAAGCGTAGTCGCTGCGAGAAAAAGACACGCGAGGTTCTAGATGTAATCGCGACGCCTCTGAGATTGGCAAAGCATCATTTTGAAAATAGGCAAACTCACCTTCAAAGTCCCAATCAAGGCCAACAAGTTCATAACTGTCACGTGTACGGAAGCTAATTTGCGGTAGTGCAGTGTAGGATTCTCTGTGATCGCCCAACACTTCAAAATCTTGCAACTTTAAGTCAACCAGCCAGTCGTCGCCTAGATAACTCAAGCTGCCAGTACGGTACAATTGAGTGTCGGTTTCGTTGGCGTATTCGGATGTTAAGTCAGTGAGGTAGTTATCGTCACTGACATTTGTGACATCAACAAATGCGCGCCATTTATCACTTAAATAACTTTTTTGTTGCCAATGTACTAAATAGCGATCGTCTAGCTGCGGCTCAGAATCATCCTTACTGAGATATTCTACGCCAATTTTACCTTGATGTTGTTCAGTTAAATATCTGAACTCGGTAATAAGCTGAAATCCTTTATTGGCCATGTATCTTGGCGTTAAGGTCGCGTCGTAGTTGGGGGCTAGGTTGAGATAATAAGGAGTGATTAGCTCCAAACCAAACTTATTTGAGCTGGAAATTGTCGGCGTCAGCAGGCCTGATTTTCGTCTATCATCGATTGGAAACGTAAAATAGGGTAAATAGATAATTGGCGTGTCCATAATTTTGAACACCGTATTATAGGTCTCACCCCAACCGTCTTCTCGAGAAAGTACAATGCTGCTTGCCTCGATACTCCAAAATGGGTCATCAGCAGGACACGTGGTAAAGCTGGAGTTGTCGAGTGAAATTTTGCTGCCAGAGGCATGCAACTTCTCAGCACCACCGCGGCCCTGCTGGTCCGTTAATTCATATTCAGCACCAAGCAAGCTCACGGTGTTAGCATTTAAATCCGCGAATAGCCCATTACTGTGAACTTTGGTAAATTGGTCACGATAGAGTAGTGGTCCAGAAGCGCTGAGCAGGCCTTCTTTTTTATCGATTAGCGCACGTCTAGCTTCTAAGCTCATGGTTTCAGTGTTAATCACCACATTACCCGAAAACTCAGCACTATCAGTACCTTGTAGTTCTAAGTCATCGGCAACGATATCAATGGCATGTTTGGGCAGCGAGGCTAACGGCTTCCAGTTTTCTGGCTGCATATAGTCTTTACATTGTGCGGCGACAATGTTCGTATTAGCAAAAGCTGTAGAATGAATCGCGGATAATACAGCCAAGCCCCAAATTTTGCGCATTTAATAACCTATTAGCTGAGCATTTAATAATAAGCTCATCATGATAAATGAAAACTGTCGGAAATACAGTAGCATTTAAATATTTACAAGTAGAAGGTGTAATAGTAAATCCATGAATAGTCAAAACCAGCGCGTCGAGTTTATACAGCAGGCAATACATAGCGACGATTTTACGTGTGAGGCTATCACCTCGGATGCCAGCTTCCGGCGTTATTATCGCGTTAAACGACAAACGATGTCGTGGATCTTAATGGAAACACCAGTCGATAAACTCGATAATGCCCCTTTTATTGGTTTAAATACGGTGTTTGCAGAGCAGGGGCTTAATGTTCCACAAATCCTTGCGAGTAATGAAGAGCTAGGGCTGTTACTGTTACAAGATTTAGGCTCAGAGCATTTGGCCGATAGGTTGGCATTGCCTTCTCGGCTAGAGGATTATCGTGCGCTGATAGCGCTTATTCCAGAAATCGCCAAAACACCAAAGAGTGAATGGATGAAGCCCTATGATGCTGAGTTCGTTGATATGGAACTTCATATTTTTTACGAGTGGCTTGTAACAAAATGGCTTGGTTTAACGCCTACCGAATATCAACAAGTGCAGTGGCATAATGTGAAGTTGAAACTCGTTGATGCGATGATTCGCCAGCCGCAGGTTACGATGCATCGAGATTTTCATAGTCGCAACCTGATATGTCATCAGTCTCAGTGGTATCTCATTGATTATCAGGATGCGGTACAAGGACCTGTCACTTATGATGCGGTTTCTCTATTGCGGGATTGTTATACTCGCCTTGATGCTCATGAGTTTACTGAGCTTAAGCAATATAGCTTTGATTGTTTAAAAGCGGCTAATTTATTAGACGGTATGGATTTTAGCACCTATCAACATTACTTTGACTTAACAGGGATGCAAAGGCACCTTAAAGCTGCCGGGATTTTTACTCGCCTATTGCAGCGAGACGGCAAAGGCGGGTACTTAGAAAATATTTTGCCAACGTTACGCTACCTCGTTGAAGTAGCGAATAAGTATAAAGAATTTCAGTGGCTTGCAAGCTGGCTGGAGAATGACATAATGCCTCAAGCGCAGGCTAAATTAGGCACAAAATAGAAGTAACAATGAAAGCGATAATTTTATCTGCTGGTCGTGGTAAACGCATGATGCCACTGACCGCGAACCAACCAAAACCTATGCTTAACGTCGCAGGAAAGCCACTACTTGAGCATCATATCGAGCGCTTAAAAGCGGCTGGGATCTGCGATATCGTGATAAATCTTGCATGGCAAGGTCAGGTGATAAAAGACTATTTCGGCAATGGTAGTCATTTCGGTGTCAATATTGAGTACAGTGATGAACCTGAAGGTGGATTAGAAACCGCAGGTGGCATCATTCAAGCATTGCCGATGTTATGTGAACAGGATGATAGCTTTATTGTACTCAATGGCGATATTTTTACGGACTACGATGTCAGCAGCTTAATGCAGTTACAGCTCGGCAGCACAGCAGAGGGCCATTGCGAGGCGCACATTATGTTGGTAGAAAATCCCGAACATAATCCTGAAGGCGATTTTTGCCTTGCCCATCAGCCGCTCAATCAGCAAAAGTATACCTTGTCTGGTATTGGCAAATATCACCAAAGTTTTTTTACCGAGCTTGGGACTGGCTTTATAAAACTAGGGCCGTTGCTGCGTAGTGGGCTTGAGCAGCATAAAGTTTCTACTGAACTGTATTTGGGCGCATGGGATGACATTGGCACGCCAGAGCGACTAAAAATGATCAACGAAAAGTTAGGGTATAGCGATGTGGGGTAAATTATTAGGCACAATTTTCGGCTTTTTATTTGGTCGTTGGTTAGGCGCTATTTTAGGTTTTTATCTCGGCCATTTATTTGATAAAAGTTTGCGTCAGGATTTTGATAAAGTCGGTGGCTTTCAAGGTTTCATGAAAGGTGAAGATCTGCATGAGCGCCAAGCCTTGTTCTTTTCCAGCTGTTTTTCTGTGATGGGACATATCGCCAAGTCTAATGGTCGAGTCAGTGAAATCCACATTCAAGCTGCGTCTGCGTTTATGAGCGAAATGGGCTTGCAGGGTGAAGAGCGAAAAGAAGCGCAACATGCGTTTACTGCGGGAAAAAGCAGCGACTTTTCGATAAAAGAAGCGGTTACCGATTTTAAAGAAGCTTTTGCTAGACGCTATGACTTGAGGCAGCTGTTTTTAGAGATTCAAATTCAAATGGCATTTTGTGATGGGCATGTGTCTGATGCGGAGAAGGCCTTACTTAAACAGGTGAGTAAGTATTTAGGCTTCGCAGAAACCCACTTTTTGTTCTTGCTTAAGCGCTATCAAGCAGAATTTGAGTTTCGTCGCTCTCAGGCGTCTGGGAGATCGCAACATCAACACCAGCAACAGGGCGGCCGTCAACCAACATCACAAGATAACGGCTTAAACCGTGCTAAAGCGTTGGCTGTACTGGGATTGAGTGAAGGGGCGAATGAACGTGAAATCAAAAAAGCATACCGCAAACTGATGTCGCAGCATCACCCTGACAAATTGGTGTCTCAGGGATTACCTAAGCATATGATGGAAGTGGCAAAGCGCAAAAGCCAAGACATTCAGTCTGCCTATGAATATTTAAAAAAGAGCTAACTTGAAACACTATAAAACGCGCAAAAAACCGAGTAACTCTTTTCTGAGTCTTTGATGTTGGAGCGGATCGGTTTTTTCTCCAAAAAGCTCTCGTTGGCGATAATCAAATTTACTGTTTTTTCTCGCCCAGCGCGCTCTGTCTGGCGTATTGTCGACCACAATCGGATTGTCAAAACTGTAGTAAACATCCAGTAGAGCAGGGCTTATCAGAGAAAGGTTGGATGCCAAGTGCTTTTGCCGCGTTGCATTAGGCAGTTGTGGGCTAACAACGGCAAAGGCATCGATACGTAGATTGGGCAGGGTTGCTAAGTGCTCTCCAAACAAGCCTGCGCTATTACCAAATGCGACAATCACCAACTTTTCTGTTTGAGTCATGGACAGCGTGTTGTAAAGCACCTCAAAGCGGCTGATCAAGGCCATTTTATATTCGTCGAGATTAGATTCTGAAATAGGTGCAAGTGTTTGCTGAGCCGGTTTTTCAGCATCAGGGAGCGCGATGTCTTGCTCTAGCAGACTCGGTGCATAAGAAAGGTCCGGCGGAGTAAGGGTATAGGTGTCGTAGCCATCATCGCTTAAGCGTTTTGCAAGAAAGCTTATGCCGCTGTTATTGAGAGGCGGAGTTTGCATGTCTGGTAATAAGATCACGATGCCTTCGCGAGCGGCTGCCATATATTCTTGATGAAATACATAAAAGCTTTCGTTTTCGCTTTCCAGTTTTACCAATTGCGATGGCTCGTAGAAACGATTAGCGTCTTGCTGATAAAGAGAACCAAGCGGTGCTGCATCAATATGTTCAGCTGCAAAAGTCGTCGCGGGTAAAGCGGCAATAAGTAATAAAAGCGTTCTGATGATCATGGTACAAGCGCGTAAAATATCATAATTGGTTATCGACCAGTTAAGCGAAAGCTTTAGCTGTCGCTATTTTTTAGCGTTTTAAGTTAAACTGCTCGGCAGTGGAAATGAAAGGAGAAATTTGTGCAGTATAAAGATAGCAAACGAGACTATCTCTTTATGTTTTTAAAAGGGGCCGGAATGGGGGCTGCGGATGTTGTCCCGGGTGTTTCTGGCGGCACCATTGCTTTTATTACTGGCATCTATGCACGTTTTTTAAATGCCATCAAAAGTGTGAACTTACAGGCTTTGAGTACATTGCGCCGTGATGGCCTAAAAGCAACTTGGCAGTACATTGATGGTAGCTTTTTACTGGCGGTATTTTCTGGTTTGCTCATCAGTGCAGCGTCTTTGGCGAAGGTGATCACTTATTTATTGGAAGCACACCAAACACTGGTATGGTCATTTTTCTTTGGTCTTATCGTCGCTTCTTTTGTTTATGTTGCAAAACAGGTCTCTCATTGGAGTGGCCAAAATATTATTGCCTGCGCAGTTGGCGCTATCGTAGCCTTTGCTATTACTTCCCTTTCACCAGCTGAAGCGCAAGCATCTCATTGGATGTTTTTTATCTCAGGTGCTATCGCCATTTGCGCGATGATCTTACCTGGGATCTCAGGGAGCTTTATCCTACTGTTACTGGGTATGTATGGCCATGTACTTAGTGCGGTGAACCAGCTTGAATTTGGCTTAGTGAGTTTATTCTTACTAGGTTGTATTGTAGGGTTAATGTCGTTTTCGCGCCTACTCAGCTGGCTATTGGCGCACTATCAACAAGTAACGTTTTCGCTACTCGCTGGCTTTTTGCTGGGCTCGCTTAATTTATTGTGGCCTTGGAAACAAGTGCTTACGACTTACGTGAATTCCAGTGGTATAGAAAAGCCATTGAGTCAGGCCAATATTTTGCCTGCGCAATACAGTACGCTGTATGGTCAAGACCCAAATACGCTGGCATGTATTGCACTTGCCATCGCTGGCCTTGCGCTGATCTTAACCATTGAAAAGATAAGCGAAAAATATTAATAAAATAGACACCTAGAACAATAGACACGGGTTGAGCTTATATGTCTATTGTTCTAAACCACCCCGTTACAGAAAGTCGCGGCGCTTTTGCAAATGGCGCGACGTAAGTCACAGAATGAATTTTACTTACATCAAAAACCACCAGTGAATTGAACTTAGGTGCATAACTTTTAGTGGGTGTGCCATCGCGTTCAAAAAATTGCAGTAGCCCGCCCCAGTCAGGGTGCCAACTTTTGCTTAGGCTGAGTACATAAGCATAAACCCGGCCCTCAGCTTCAACAATGTCATTATGTCGAGTTAAATACTGACCACCAATAAATCGTGTTGCTTGGGCAGAGGTACGGATAATGTTCTGTCCAGAGATAGCAGAAAAACAGGACTGTACATCGCTACTATTGAGGTTATTGTATAGCCTTTGCAGAGCGTCAGGGCTTGTGGAGTCTATGGAGTGGCGGCCATACATAAAACCAACACCACGTGATGCATAGCTATGTATATCTTCAAGCAAGGCTTGCTGCTCTTGCGGTGTTAAGGCAAGAATATCACTGTCTTTGACTGACTTGGCTGCTCCGTTATGAAACAGTGCGAGCTGGTAGTCGAGGTTACAGAGGCACTCATGTAGTTGTTGAGCGTTTGTATCGTCTAGAATATTTTCAATCCGTGCAAACCCATCGTTGCTCAATTTTTGCTGTAATTCTGTTTGTTGTTGCTGCGAAAGTTGAAGCATAAATACCTACTGCTGATTATGGCCTGTTTGTACTAGTGTAAACAGGATGCCTTAGACTTCAGTCCAATGCTGATTACTTTTTATCTATGCTAAAGTGAGTTTGGCTGAAATGCCATCCCTCTGCACTCATCGATAGGCAAAAAAATGAAAATCAATGGACTACTGCTATTCTGTTGCGCATGGGTCATATCCGTGATCCCATCACCAGCCTTGGCGGCTCAAGGCACCTTAGATCTTACCAGCTCGACACTCGGCTTGGTTTGTATTGTTGTCTTCGTTTTAGCATACGCACTTGTAATGCTCGAAGAAAAACTTCATATGCGAAAATCAAAACCAGTGCTTGTGGCGGCAGGCATCATTTGGCTCATGATTGGGGCGTATTACGTTAATCAGGGACAACCCGATGTTACCGAGCACGCATTTCGGCATAATTTGTTAGAATTTGCGGAGTTGATGTTGTTCTTGCTCGTTGCGATGACTTATATCAACGCGCTAGAGGAGCGCCGCCTTTTTGATTCACTACGAGCGTGGATGATCCAAAAAGGCTTTAGCTATAAGAATCTATTTTGGATCACTGGATTCTTATCCTTTTTTATCTCTCCAATTGCAGACAATCTAACAACAGCCTTACTCATGTGTGCCGTGGTGATGAAGGTGGCTGATGGTGACAAAGAGTTTATCAATCTGAGCTGTATCAATATCGTGATAGCAGCCAATGCTGGCGGTGCATTCAGTCCCTTCGGTGACATTACCACTTTGATGGTATGGCAAGCCGGTATGGTACATTTCAGTGAGTTCTTAGCGCTATTTGTTCCTTCGCTGGTCAATTACATCGTACCAGCACTCGTAATGAGTTATTTTGTGGCGGATAGAAAGCCGAGTGCAGTTTACGAAAGAGTAGAGCTTAAACGCGGCGCTTTAAGAATTTTAACTTTATTCCTTCTGACTGTCGCAACCGCTGTGCTCTCACATAGTTTGCTGCATTTACCACCGGTCCTTGGCATGATGATGGGCCTCGGTTACCTACAGTTTTTTGGTTACTTCCTAAGAATGACATTACCGGGGTCATTAGCAAGAAAGCGAGCGATGGCGGAAAGAGAAGGGGATCAAGAGCGTCTCGAGAAGTTAGGAAGTGTTGTGCCATTCGATGTCTTTAGCAAAGTTTCACGCGCTGAGTGGGATACCTTATTATTCTTCTACGGTATCGTTATGTGTGTAGGAGGTCTTGGGTTTCTCGGTTATTTAAGTTTAATGTCAGAGATATTATATGGTGAGTGGTCTGCAACCTATGCCAACGTATTCTTAGGGATTATTTCCGCGGTCATCGATAACATTCCTGTGATGTTTGCTGTGCTGTCAATGCAACCTGAAATGTCACACGGTCATTGGTTGTTGATCACGCTCACGGCTGGGGTAGGGGGGAGTTTACTTTCTATTGGCTCTGCGGCAGGTGTTGCGCTCATGGGACAAGCTAGAGGCTATTATACTTTTATGGGGCACTTAAAATGGGCACCCGTGATTTTGCTTGGTTATATCGCGAGTATTTTATGTCACCTGTGGCTTAACGAATCTGCTTTTAGCGTGTTTGGCTAGCGCTTACGCAAGACGTAGTGAGAGTGAATAATTAATATGCGCTTCACTCTCACTACGTTTATTGCTCGGCGAGGTAGTGCTGATATCGTTGTACCCACTCCTGTGATACTGGTTTATCCATATTCAGCACCTTCTCGACTTTAGTAATTACAATTACACCATGTATTTTTCCTACCATAATGGGCGTCGTAATATCAGTGTTTGGTTTGATGCTACCATTAATCACTTCCACTGCCGCTACTCCTAATTCCGTGGCGAGCATTCTATCTTCAACAGATGGTGCCCCACCTCGTTGAATATGGCCTAACACGCAAAGTGCACAATTGATATCGGCATTGCTATTTAACTCTGTTTTAAGCGCTTGAGCGCCGCCTGGCCATAAATTTTCGGCCAGTATAATCAAAAAGCTACCGTGTTGATGTTGCTGCTCTATGGCATTTTTGAGATGAGCTAAGACCTGAGAGGTATTCTCTACCGTGCAGTTTTCAAATGAAATGATAGCCTCAGCACCTGTCGCAATGCCCACATGGTAAGCAATATGCCCGTTATGACGACCCATCACCTCGGTGATAAAAACTCGCTCAAAGGCATTTGCGGTATCGCGGATTTTATCTATTGCGGAGGTGGCAGTATTGATGGCTGTGGAGAAACCAATGGTGTTGTCACACCCTGAAAGGTCGTTATCTATAGTACCGGGAATACCAATTAGCTGACCTTGCCAGTGAGCTGCCAGCGCCTGCATTCCTCTAAACGAACCATCACCACCAATCACAATAAGTACGTCGATATGAAGCTTTCTCAGGGCGTTTGCGGCTTGAAGTACGCCTGAAGGTTCTAGCATCGCAGGGCAGCGGGCGCTTTTTAGAATTGTGCCACCAAGTTGGGTGATATCGGTGACGGAAATCGCACTTAGCTCGGTGTACTCTTGATTAATTAGACCATTGTAACCATGAAAAAAGCCAAAGCACTGAAATCCAGATCTCAAGGCACTTAACGTGATAGCCCTAATCGCTGAGTTCATACCCGGCGCATCGCCGCCACTTGTCAGTACTGCTATCCTTTTCGTCATGTCGTCACTCTATTATTGCTAGGTTATTCTTTTTGTATACTACCAGAGTGATTTGAAGACAAGTTGATCGACATTAAAGATAGAGATTAATACGAGGATATAGAAAGGTAAAACGGCATTTAGGTCTACCTAAATGCCGTTTTAATTAACGTTGCGTGACTTTGCTAGCAAGTTCTTCACGTTGTGCGGTCGGTAGGTTATCTACGACGATTTGATAAGAATCATCGATCATTTTCTTTATTTCGTCTTCTGGAATAGTGCCATCTAAGATGACTGTGTTCCAAAGACGCTTATTCATGTGATAACCAGGCACAACAGACGAATACTTGTCTCTAAGCAATAATGCTTCGTCAGGGTCGCATTTTACATTTAACCACCAAACAGGTTCACCATTTTCATCTACTTGCCCCTCTTTCCCCTCAGTTAGAGTTGCAAACATTTTATGCTGAACTTTGTACACATCTACGTCTTGCGCAAAAGGCTTAGTGATAAAGGTTGCAGGCTTGGCCTGCAAATATTCATGTACGCTTTTCTGATCCATAGCCCGTGTCCTTGAAGTAACAGTTAATACTACATGAGAGTAAGTTTAGCAGCTCTTGTGATAATACTGTAATCGTCTATCAGTAAAAACTATCAGAAAGTCTATACTATGGCGTTATAACGCAGACAATTATTGAATAACTGACCGTTTTATATCGGTTTAACTCACAGTTGACGATTAAAATAAGTACAGTGTGTAAAAGCACTAAAATTTCAGTCGTCTACAATATTAGAAAAGCTAACTTTTAATTTCCAGTTAAGGACTAAGTTGGCTTCACAAATTATGCTAAAAATACACTCATAACCTAAGTGGACTAAGCTAGGAAATCATTGCCAGTTGACCGTAAAAAATTTCCCACTTCTCTCTGTTTCCCAAATTAGGAAAAGTTACGGCATAACATCCCTTGTGCAATGCTATACCTCTAAACAGTCCGCTATTAAATTAAATAATACAAAAATATGCAACAATAATTTCTTCATTGATTAAATATTAAACGTTGTGTAGACTCATCGGCCGCATTAGTAAATAGTATCGAAATGTGATGTTTCTTTCCTAATAAAGAATGTTTTAGTTTTCTTATTGAATTAAAAAACCGAGGAGTATCAGTGGCTTTTGGAATAATTTCAGCTTTATGTGCGATGGTAATGTATCTTCAAACTCTATGGACTGGAATGCCAAGAAAACGCTGGTTAAGTTTGGCTGTAGTAACAGGTCCCGCGGCGTTAATTCTGTTTCGAGTGCACTATCGCAGAGCGTGGATGCGTCGCTGCGCAAATTTAGTTAGTTGGAAAGCGTAAAGTGGTTAGGTCAAATTAAGCTAGGCTATTGCACGAGTTGTAGGTTTGGCTTTTCACTTGGGATATGTTGCTTTAAAAATTGTTCAAATTCACTGCTTGAAAGCGGCTTTGAATAGTAATAGCCCTGAACTGTTTGGCAATTTAGCTGTTCTAAAATATTGAGTTGTTCTTCATTTTCAACCCCTTCCGCAACAACGTGAAGATCCAAGTTATGCGCGATCGTGACAATAGAGTCAACCATGTTTCTACCGCGCTCGTTACCCATATCATCGATAAATGCCTTATCGACCTTGAGTGTATTTAGCGGAAATTGCTTGAGATAAGCCAGTGACGAATAACCAGTACCAAAGTCATCCATGGCTAAGTGTATCCCTCTAGCACTAAGTGAGCGCATTATCGAAATTGCTTCTTTTGGATCGTCCATCACCGTTCCTTCTGTGATTTCTAACTCAAGAAAATAAGAAGGAAGTTGATTTTTTTGCAAGATAATGTCGATACGAGTGGTGAGATCCGGTAAACTAAACTGTTTTGCTGATAAATTAACCGCAACTCTACCATTGAACAGTCCTTTATCAATCCAGCGCTTTACATCACGGCATGCTTTGTCTAAAACGACTTCACCAATTTCGATGATCTGTCCGGTTTCTTCTGCGATAGGGATGAATACACCAGGACTTATCACCCCCTTTTTTGGGGTAATGAAACGGACAAGCGCTTCCATGCCAACCAGCTCGCCAGTTTTAATATTCATTTTTGGCTGATAGTAGACAACGAAGTGATCCTCTTTGAGGCCATAGCGCATCAGGTTTTCAATTTGCAGACGCTTAACCGCTTGCTCGTTCATGGAATCATTAAAGAATAAATAATGGTTACCCTTTTGTTTGGCATGATACATAGCGGTATCTGCATTTTTCAGCAGACTTTCAGGAGACTTACCATCTTCAGGGCACAGTACAATTCCAACAGAAGAGGTGATCACTAACTCGTGATTAGCAATTTTAAAAGGTGTCGCAATCGCTGCTAGAAATTGTTTTGCTGTACGTGTAATCGTGTGAATATCATTGGTGCCTGAAATCACCAGCGCAAATTCGTCACCACCTAGTCGGTAGAAGGTATCTTGTTGGCGAGCAAGTTTATTTAGCCGCATTGCCAGTTTCGCAAGTAGCGTATCACCTAACTGGTGACCTAGCGAATCGTTGATCTTTTTAAAGTTATCTAAGTCAAAGACAAGTAGGGCATGGTGCGTCCCTTGTAATGACAACTTTTGTAAATTGGTAAAGAACAAGTTGCGATTGGGAAGACCTGTCGTACGATCGCGATTAGATAAATTGTGGAGTTGAGACTCTGCTTTTTTACGCTCGGTTAAATCAGAGTACACAACCACATAGTTACTGATCTGACCGTGGTTATTTTTAATTTCATCAATCGTAATTTCGATAGGTAAGAGTACATCTGCCGCATTACGCAGTTTGAGCTCTTCTTGCCAATGCTCTGTTTGTTTAAGCTGAGCCTTTACTTGAGCAACAAACTTATTGTCATAGCCTGGTAAGCTAAAATGTTTATTCAGATAGTGTTCCCGTTGACCACCAAATAATTTAAGGTAGCTTGGATTTAGGTCGACTTGATTATAGTGCTTGTCGTAAATTGCGATTGCGTCAGTCAGCGACTCTACGCATTTTGCAAACAGGTTTAGCCTTTCCTCGGTGCTTTTAAAGTGGCTGATATCGCGAACCGTACCTGTCATTCTTAGCGGGTTAAGATTGGCATCTTTCTCGATAATTTTGCCTCGGTCTAACACCCAGTGATACTGGCCTAGTTCATCTTTAATACGATAGCTTGCTTCGAAGAATGGTGTCTTTTCTGCGAAGTGCTGTTTCATCAGCTTTTCTACGATTAATAGGTCTTGTGGATGGATCCTATGCTGGTTGGGGATGACGCTGCCAGGCTTCGCAGAGTTCATGCCGTATTTGTCGTTGATCCGAACAATTTCACCTGACTGAATATTCCAGTCCCACAGCGTATCGCCACTGCCTTCAATGGTACTTTTAAATCGTTGTTCTGAGTGCTTAAGTTGAAGAGTGGATTTTTTGAGTTGGTGATTTGACCAAACTAAGTAAGGAATGCTGAGCAGAGCAATCACGCATGGTACGAGCCAAGCTAACTGTGCACCTGTTAATACACTTGCGTCACTGGCGTAAATTACATGCGGAGTCAGTGATAAAAGTAGTGCATTGATTGTTATTGTTTTTATTTTTAGGCTCATATAATGCGTAATTCATAACTGCAATCTCTAATCTAAATCAAGCCATTGTAGTAGTCAAAAGGAAAACGTTGATTAAGGGGAAATTCAGGTTAATTGCGGTTTTTCACAACAGCGAAACAAAGTTTCAGATGAAATTCATTATGCTAAAGAGTGTGATTGCGTATTTTTTGAACTTTGATTAGGTTTCAAATGAATGGACTAGGTGAGAAAAGTCTTATTAGTCATTCAAAAGTTTGATAAGCACTCCTTGCTTACACTAAAACGCTAATTACACTTTAAAATCAGTCGCGGAGCATTTGGCTCTAACATTTTATCTATATAAGTAAGGATGTCTTCTAATTCCAAGTCGGCCAAAGCTTGGATTAATCTTTGCTGCATATCAAACTGGTGGAAGTCATTGGTAATTGAAATCCACAAACGCTGCGCCCTTAGCCTTAGATTTTTGTCTTGCTCCGATATATGTAGCAACAAGCTTTCTTTCGAACGTTGCCAACTCACTTCATCGAGCTGATGCAATTGTTTGGCAAAGTGCTTAAGAAATTGGTTGTGTCGTGCAAGTAGGTGTCCACTATCAAAGTTGGGAGATTGAATATAAAAAGCGATACCTGCACGTGTATTGAATGGTGCATACCCAGCGCCAACTAAATAACCAAGTTGTTCCTTCGTTCTTAATTGCTCAAAATAATCTTGATTAACGAGATTATTAATCGCCATCATGGTGACTTTTTCTTTAACGGAATCGGTACGTGATTGAAAATATTCAATGAAGGCATAATCACTGCCTTCGCGTTCGATATGTTGTTCCGTTAATTTCATCAACTCGTTTAAGGGACGTTTCAAATCTTCTAAAATTTCGCTACTTGAAAATAGCCCGTGCACTGATGTTTTTAATTTTTCAGCATGTTTTAGTTGCCAGTTGCCATGCATGAAAGCTTTGACATGAATGGCTGAAAAAAACTGCTTTCGAAATAGTTGAAATTCGTTAAAACTGGCACTTTTAAGTGCGCAGGCTAAGTCTTCAGGACTTGGGTTCCAGGGCATCAAATGGGCACCAAGTCGGCTAAACAGTTCGCTAACAGGCTTATTCTTATTGTGATTCTTCCAATGGCGGATAAGTTACTTTTTATATTCCGCAAAGCGAGCTGCATGGATTGGTTGATTCAGTAGCGCCTCGACTAGCTCTAAAACCAAGGTGATTTGATTACCAGTAAGCCCTGCGGTGTGAAGTGTTAAGCCACCTTGATGGGAATTAATATGATAACTAAGGCCGGCTAATTCTGCGCTATAAAAACGCTCAGCGACCGCATCCATAAAGAGATCGGCAAACAGGCGAGAGAGTGCCATATGCTTGTGACAAGTGACGGACGGGGCGGAATCTATTTCGAGATAAAAATGTCCTTTGGTGACTCTAAAAGTCAAATCCTGCTTAAACCAAAATTCAAATCCAGGCTGATCAGCTAGACGAATAGGCGTATCCTGTTCACTCTCTACATCATGAAGTGGGTTTTTCGCGCTGAGGTATGGATTAATTAGTGGTAGCGACATTTGTGGCAAAGGCATATGCACATTATAGAGCGACTCAATCCAATCTTTGGCTATTGGCGAGACACTGTATGGCGTGTTGTACCATTTAGCTTTTTTATTTACCTCCACATGAGGGTGGATAAGCACAAGGCGCATATTAGTAGGGCACAAATGCATCAGTAGTTTTTCGTGCTGCTCTTGAGAAAAGCCATCCATGCGATAATCACCATAGAGAAAATCTTCTTCTTCATAGTGGTGCATATTAACGCTGATTGAATTTACCCAGTCTAACATACGGCCGACTTCTTGGTTATCGAACGCGATATCTAGTAAAGTGCTTTTATCTTGATAAAGGCGTGGTAGTGCAGCGGTATTTTGCTTAATTAATGCTATGTACTCGAACAGCATTTCCACTATGTCTTCATAGTATTCAATCCCTTCATCGGTAAGTGCAAAGCTGATATTAAAATCTCTGAAATTACTACCCGTGATCCCACCACCAGCCGATAGTGCATTAATCCAACCTTGTGACTTGAGGATAGAATACAGTGAGCCTTTACCTTCATACCCTAACAAATGGGCTAAAAAGCTCACGCTTTTATGGCGGTATAAATCGGTAGGGTTGGGCATAGCAAAACTGACAATAAGTTTTTGCATATGTTTTCTAGGCTTTATTTGCAGTTCTAGCTGCAGGTCTTGCTCTCGGTACATAGGCGCTTGGATCGCTGGTTTTTGCGCTTTGCTGCCAACAATTTTTGTAAAAGGTGAGCAAAAGGTCGCAAGTGTAGCCAGCGGTTGTGGTGCAGCTATCACCAAAGTCATCCATTGGGCCTGATAGTATTGATTGAAAAATGCCCGTAATTCACTGGTAATATTACCATTACGATCTGCGAGAGTGTCTCGGGTACCAACAGAAAACTTGGCAAAAGGATGCTGAGGATTGATGGTTTCTTTATGAACTTGATAGATGCGACGGCCA
The DNA here is from genome assembly GCF_000238315.3 of Pseudoalteromonas piscicida. NCBI lineage: Bacteria > Pseudomonadati > Pseudomonadota > Gammaproteobacteria > Alteromonadales > Pseudoalteromonadaceae > Pseudoalteromonas > Pseudoalteromonas piscicida. The sequence goes on along the minus strand of NZ_CP011924.1, from coordinate 2,335,288 downwards.
TCATCTTTGATTTTCATCTTAAACTCGGCATCGATGGCTTCACGCTCTTTTTCAGTATCGCTCTCGCTCAGCAGTGGAGACACAAAAAATTGGCTAAAGCGTTCTAACGCTTCGTCTAGTTGTTCGGCGTCGCAGTCAAAATAATAGCTCGAGTGCTCGGTACCGGTCCACGCGTTGCTCTGGCCACCATACTGACTAATAAATTGCGAAAAGCCACCTGAATCAGGGTGCTCTGCAGTACCAAGGAATAGCATATGCTCCAAAAAGTGCGCCATCCCTTGACGCGTTTCGGGGTCGTCAAAGTGGCCGACATTAACTGTTAATGATACGGCGCACTTAGCAGTTGAATCGTCATTGATCAACAAGACTCTAAGACCATTGTCCAGTGTTAGTAATTGGTACTGCCGACTATCATTATTACTCAGTTTCAATATGCTGCTGCCGATAAATTAGTTAAAAGATAACTGAAGGTAATTAGAATTTCATTTCATGTTAATCCTTCATTTGTTTTAATATAGCGAACAAACCAGTGAGATAGCTACCGGTTTAGAAGAAAATAATGCCAAGCTGCATATATGAGTAGTCAGCAAGCATAAGATCCCGGGTGTGAGTGGCGCAGAAGGGAAAGGCCATTAACGACAATAGGTTAAACGTGGATCTCATCATGCATAAGTCCGCATATATGTAGGGTGATATAAACAGAAGGTGCTGAACAGTATGAAGACTATCTTGATTATGCGTCATGGTGAAGCTGAACCCATGCAAGCCGACGATGCAAGCAGAAATTTAACCGAACAAGGATTACAACAAGCCAAGGATGTAGGTGAATGGTTGAAACAATATTTTGAGATAGACGCTGCACTTGTGAGTCCCTTCGTCAGAGCACAACAAACCGCGGAGCAAGTGCTTGCACTTCAAACGCCTAAATTTGTTGAAACCTGTTCAGACATAGTACCGAGTGGATCAGCACACACAGCTATCGATTATTTAGAAACACTTATCTCTATGTATCCAGCACACCAAACCTGGATTTTAGTCGCACATATGCCAATAGTTAGTTATTTGGTAGACCGTTTGTGTCCGGATACAATGCCTATCTTCTCAACTGCCGCGGTAGCTATAATTGAATACAATGAACAGACTGGCCGTGCTGAATTCACATCGATGCAGTTACCTTAAGCCTTTTATTTATAAGTGGCATAGAAAGGCTAAAACTTCCCTTTAATCGGTCTAATGTCCTCTTTTTAATTTTGTTTGAACTTTATCATTACACCGGTGTCATATCATTGGCATTGCAATCATGGTTTCCGATATGGCCAATACGTTTGTTTGGGCGCAAATTTGTATTGTTTAGGTAACCGGCACAGTTTCGACCACTGTGTTATGGTTCTGTTATCGGTAAAGATGGTTTTTTGGAACTTATATACCATTAAGTTTAAAGGACAATTGTCCGCTTTTTTGTGTTTTTTGTTGCTAAATGTTGTAAACTGTCAGCTAACGTCGCTGAAAGTTGCAAAAAATTTGATTTTTTAGTTCGGTTTATAAAGCAAAGTAGAAATTACCTGCTATAATTACCGCCGTCTCGTTCAGCCTTACAAAGTTGTATCGCACTCTCGACTGTAAGGTCCGCGTTATTATATTCAAATCGCGAAAAATTGAACGTTCACGCCAAGTGAAACGGCGCCCAAATTTTAAACCGTTGAACAAAGAGTGCACTAAAAGGTCGAAAACCAACATGAAAGCAATGAAAAGATCTACGTTAGCTACCCTTATTAATGCTACGTTGTTCTCTGCTGTGGCAGGTACTTCATTTTCTGCACTTGCTGAAGAAGAGCAAGCCAAAAAAAATCAACTAGAAGTTATTCAAATCACCGCACGTAAACGTGTTGAAAACGCGCAGGAAGTACCTGTGTCTGTTTCAGCGCTTCAAGGTGATAACTTGAATGCTTACAGCTCAGCGGGTATGGACATTCGCTTTATGAATGCGAAGATCCCAAGTTTATCGGTAGAATCTTCGTTTGGTCGTACCTTCCCACGTTTTTACGTACGTGGATTAGGTAATACAGACTTCGATCTAAATGCTTCTCAACCTGTATCTTTGGTTGTTGATGAAGTGGTTCAAGAAAACCCTATTCTAAAAGGCTTCCCTGTATTCGATATTGCACGTATTGAAGTATTACGTGGTCCTCAGGGCACGCTATTCGGTCGTAACACGCCAGCAGGTCTTGTTAAATTTGACACGGTTAGACCAAGCCAAGAGTTTGATGGCTATGCTGCTGTTTCTTATGGTAGCCGCGGCGCGGTAGACTTTGAAGGCGCAGTAGGCGGCTCAGTAACTGACCGTGTATCAACGCGTATTTCTGCATTGTGGCAGGAACAAGAAGACTATATCGATGTAAAAGCGCCAGGCTTCGAGAAAGAAGATTCTCTAGGTGGTTACAGCGAGCAAGCCGTTCGTGTTCAATTCCTATATGAAGGCGATGATTTTAACGGCCTACTTAACTACCACTATCGTGATTTAGATGGTCGCCCAATTGCATTTCGCGCAAATTTAATTGAAGCTGGCACAAATAACATTAACCCATTGTATGACAACGATGTGGTATACCACGATGCGGCCTCTCGTTCGACGCAACAGGTTGAAACTCAAGGTTTGAGTCTAAAACTTGAGTGGGATTTACCTGAGCATACTGTAACGTCAATTACTGCTTGGGAAAGTGCTGAAATCTATTCTCGTGCAGACGTTGACGGTGGTTACGGTGCTGACTTCCTTGGTTTCCAAGGCCCAGGTATCATTCCATTTGCTTCTGAAACAGCAGATGTTATTCCTGAACATAATCAGTACACGCAAGAGCTTCGTTTATCTAGCAACTTCTCAGGCGATTACAACTATCAGGTAGGTATCTTCTTATTTGAAGAAGATCTTATGATTGAAAGCTACAGCTTCGATACATTTGCATTTGATGCTGGCCTTGGTCAGTACGGTGCACAAAATGGTTATGCTTACCAAGATCAAGATACATCAGCATGGGCGGTATTCGGTTCTTTTGATTACACCGTATCTGATGATTTAAAAGTAACTGCTGGTCTGCGTTATTCTGACGATGAGAAAGAGTTTTACGCCAAGCGTACTAAAAATCCAACACCTTGGAACGGCTCTCCAGACGTACTTGATGGTACTGCTAACCCAAGCGATAGCCACGTAAGTTGGGATTTAAGTGCCACTTACAAGCTAACTGATGACGTAAACTTGTTTGGTCGCGTAGCTAACGGCTTCCGTGCTCCAAGTGTTCAAGGCCGTATTTTGTTCGGTGATGAAGTGACTGTTGCTAAGTCAGAAACTACTAACTCGATTGAAGCTGGTATTAAGTCAGACGTACTTGATGGCCAAGGTCGCGTAAACGCGACGGTATTCTACTATCAGATGGACGACCAACAGCTAACGGCTGTAGGTGGCGGCTCAAACTTCAACCGCTTAGTGAATGCTGATAAAACAACCGGTTATGGTTTCGAACTTGATACCGAATGGGTGTTAACGGATGAGCTAAATGCAACCTTTAACCTAAGTTACAACAAAACTGAGCTTGAAGATAAAAACTTAGCAGTAGCGGTTTGTGCGCAGTGTACCGTGACGGATCCAACCTATATGGTTGAGGGTGCTAACGGTCCAGAAGCTCGAGCAATTTTGGACGGTAACAGCTTACCTCACGCACCTGAGTGGATCGCAAACGCAACACTTCGCTACACCAAAGAGTTAGAAGGCGGCGAGTTCTTCGTATATGGTGATATGTCTTACCGTAGTGAAGTAGACTTCTTCCTATACAAATCAGTAGAATTTGAAGGTGAAGCGTTGTTTGAAACAGGTCTTCGTACTGGTTATATGTGGTCTGAAGGCGATAACGAATATGAAGTGTCAGCCTTTGTTCGTAACCTATTTGACGAGCAAGTGGTTATCGGTGGTGTAGATTTCAATAACAACACCGGTATGCTAAATGAAGCGCGCTTCATTGGTGCTGAATTCAAAGTGAAATTCTTCTAATTCACGCTACAGTGATTATAATAGAGTAACTAAAGCCCGCATTAAGCGGGCTTTTTAATGAAATTTTTATGTTAGGAGTGGATATGTCAGGTTTTTGGAATTATCGAGTGATATATTGTGAAGCAACAAAAGACGAAGCGGCTTTATATCAAATCCATGAAGTGGAATATAACTTAAATGGGAAGGTAACGAATTGGTCTGAAACGGGTGCTGCACCTTTTGGTCGTTCGATGGAAGAGTTGCAAGCGGATGCAGATAGACTGAAGTCAGCTTTCGATAAACCAATTCTAAAAGTAATAAGACAGCCACGAGGCTATACATTAGTTGAAGTTGATAGCGGTGAAGAAGCCACTGCTGAGCCACCAGCAGGGATCAACGGTTAATTAATACAACCAAATTAAGGAGTGTAAATGCGTTTTCAGGCAGTTTTATTTGATTTTGACGGTACATTAGTTGATTCAGAAGCACTCCATTACCAAAGTTGGATGAAGGTGTTAGCCCCGTATCAGGTTACTTATACGGAGCATGATTTTTGTGATGAGTTTTCGGGTGTACCAACGCTTAAAGCCGCGCATATTCTTAAAGAAAGACACCAACTTGCGCCTTCTGCCGGCGATTTATGTGATGAAAAAAATGTCGTCTTTGTGGCAACTGCTGCGGAAGTACTCCCTAGATTGATGCATTTTGCAAAGCAAGTGGTTGAATTAACCTCAACGCGTTGTCCAATCGCACTCGTGACAGGAAGTAGCAAAGCAGAAGCGCTCCCTGTTTTACGACACTATCGGCTATTAGAGTTATTCTCTGTCATTGTGTGTAAAGACGATGTCGAACAGCCGAAGCCTCATCCAGAACCTTATCGCAAGGCGCTTGCTGCGCTAAACATTGCACCACACGAAGCCGTGGCAATAGAAGATACCTACACAGGGTTAACTTCAGCCAAAGAAGCTGGGTTAACCACGGTTGTTGTACCAAACATGCACTCAGCTAAGCAAGATTTAAGTCTTGCTGATCATTCATTTACCGATCTCGAAGCGGTTTTTGACTGGCTTTGCCCTGAAAGCTAATACGGATTGCTATAAAGAGGGGGCCTTTTAGTCAAAGCTTGTTTGATTTTACAAACTTCGATTGTTGTGTAATCTTTAAGCATGAAATTTATTAATTTTTAATATCAGTGAACGTAAACAATGCACCTAGTCGCTGGTATTAAATATCCACTGCAAAGGATTATGCTATGCGATATTTACCATTCTTATTCTGTCTATTATTAGGTTTTTCCAATCTCCTTTATGGAAATGAAACCGACACAAAAATCCAGCTTGCTTCGGTATATCAAGGCAACAAAGATATTTCTAATTATCTTGTTAGTGAAAAGTTCGATGGTGTGAGGGCCATTTGGGATGGCTCTCAACTGCGTACGCGTGGCGGTCACTTAATTAAAGCACCAGACTGGTTCACGCAAGGATTACCTGATACTTGGTTAGATGGCGAGTTGTGGGCTGGGTACAATAACTTCGCTTTTGTGAGTGCGATTGCAAGGCGCCACGCCCCTAATAACGAACACTGGCGTCAAGTGACTTATTATGTATTTGACGCACCAAATTCTACAGAAATATTCTCTCAGCGCCATGAGCGTTACTTAAGCCTACTAAGCCATATTGAGTTATCACACATTAGACCCGTCAAGCAGCTATCATTTGGCTCAGTTGATGAGTTAAACGACTATTATCATGGTGTCTTAAAGCGAGGCGGTGAAGGTGTTATTTTGCATGCTAAAAATGCCAAACACGAAGATGGAAGAACAACCAACGTATTAAAATACAAGCCGTACCTTGATGACGAAGCTATCGTGATTAAGCATTTACCCGGTAAGGGAAAGTACCAAGGGATGATGGGATCGCTATTGGTGAGAGATGAACAAGGTATGGAGTTTAAAGTTGGGTCGGGGTTTAGCGACGAAGAGCGCGCATCACCACCACCGATTGGTAGTCAAATTACCTATCGATATCAAGGGTATACTAAGTTTGGTAAACCGCGTTTTGCGCGATTTTTAAGAGTAAGGCCAAAATTATAGAATGGCACTATTGCAAAGAAAGTTTGGGGATCTTTAGACGCTAGCGAGCACAACGGCTCGCTATCAAAAGTGCAATGGACTTATTCTGCACGGCCCATGAACTTAGATTCAGCAGTGTTGATCTTAATTTTGTCACCGCTTGAAATATGCTCAGGAACTTGAACAACAAGGCCAGTCGTTAATGTCGCAGGCTTTGTTCTAGCACTAGCAGATGCGCCCTTGATTGAAGGAGAGGTATCTTCAATCACAAGCTCTACGCTTGAAGGTAAGTCGATAGAAACAGGCATGCCCTGAACCACGACGATAGATAAACCTTTAGTTGATTCATCGATAAACAATAATTGCTCAGCAATAGACTTTTTATTTAGATGGTATGGCGTGTAGTCTTCATCATCCATAAACACATACTCATCACCATCTACATATGAAAGTATTGCAGGGCGGCGGTTAAGATCTGCAAGTGTCAGCATTTCTTCCGCTTTAAAAGTCTCATCTACTTTAGAGTTATCTACTACATCGTACATACGCATACGGTATAGGCTACCACCAGCGCGACCTTGTGGTACTGAACGCTCAATGTCACGAACAATCATTACGCGGCCGTTATACTCGATCGCGGCATGTTTTTTTATTTCACTTGCCTTTGGCATAGCTTAATTCCTAATACAAATAAAGTTGGCACAATATAATCATTTTTCGGCTTTTTGGCGAGTTTCAAAACTCATTCTGAGCCTCAAATACCGTATAAAGTCGTCATTTCTGAGTACTTGATCCCAAAGTGCTGGTCAAACCAACGGTTGATATAGTCATGCTCGGGCTCAAGCTTGGCACAGCGTAGAATATTTTCGCCTTTATTGCTGCCAAGTGCCTGTCCACAGTAATTTTGCTTCCAAGTTAGCGTAAGATCTTGAGAGAATTTTTTGAGTAGTTCGTCAAAGGTCTTTTCAGTTATCTGTGAAAGATTAAGAAAGTCTGGAGACAGTGGGGTGATATCAAGTTGTTCAAAATCAGCCTGATGCGCACGGGTTTTATTATGCTTACTATCGCTTGCACTGCCTTTGATATAACGATGGGCTAAACTCGCCTCATAATTAACGTTGATATCAAATTTCTCATCGTAGATGGTCACCGGGTAAGTGAACTCTCTTGTGACTTCTACGGTGTGCGTCTTATCTGAGTTATTAGGGTCTGGTCGTTCAACTTCCTGTTGATAATGCTTACGCTGAATATATTGATTGCTAGTGCGGTAATAGTCTGCATCTGCATATAGCTCTAATGAAAGCTGTTGACTGCCATCACTATCAAACCAGAGGCTATTATTAAATGCCGTATTTAGGCTTGAGATAAATGCGCCATATTGTCCTCTGATTGAATTGCCAAAGCGCAAGCCAATATCGACACGATCTCGTATGTTCATCGCAAAATAACGACTTTTATCTTGGTTATCTACACGTAAACGTTTTGAAGTTTGCCACGCTAAACAGTATTTTTCCGTGAAACTTTTTAAATAGAAGCGCTGCCCGCTGACCTGTCCTGCAAGTTCATCACACTTTTTCTGCGCTTGCGTTCTTAGCGTGTCATAGTGGGTACTCATGGCGCTTGCTAATTGCGCATTGCTGATCAGATGGCGATAGTTATGTTCAAACAGCTTAAACTTGTCAGGGTAGGGCGTATTTGATAGCGAGCGGGCTTCGTCGAGTAGCCATTGCCTCGCGTAATCTAGTTCTTCTCTTTGGGTATTTGCCATCGCGCCAGTCGGCTTCATTTGCCATTGTGCTTGGTTCTCTACGATTTCTTCTAGCCTAGTTGCAGCAGCGGTGTAGTTATTTGCTAAGCGCAGCATACGCACATCGATAAGTCCTTTATCTATAAGCTTATCTCGCGCCAGTGTTAAACCTTGTTTCGCTTCAAGATCCTCAGGGTCTTCCGCGAGTGCTTGTGAATAATATTCAGCAGCTTGGCGGTACATTCCCGCTTCGTAAAGTTTATTACCTTTATAAACCAGCGATTTACAGCCGCTAATAGCAGCCAATATTGCAATGATGATGGCGGTTTTCTTGATCATAATATCATTCCATTCGCGCAAAAAGTTCCATAAGCACAGTTATTGATTTTAGTATCCATTCGCTTAACGTACAGGCACACCCGTTCCTAAGCTTTTAACAGGCTTATAATACAGGGTTCTGGCGAAATCTACATCACTGAATTGTTACGATTTTGTTTTGGGAGGTATTGAATCTCGCTGTGTTGGTTTGTTGTCCTCCTGACTGGTTTCGGCGCCCGTCCATGGGTGTAGTGGCATAGTTAATTTGGCCACCCATTAAGAAAGAAATGTTATGCTATTTGCATACAAATTTGGGTGAAAAAATGACGAAATTAAAACGCGCAACCTATTCTGCGGCAATCAAATTAGAAACAGCTCAACTTGTAGTTGACCAAGGCTACACACAAGAAGATGCAGCTAAGGCTATGGGGGTTGGTAAATCAACTGTAAGTAAGTGGGTAACTCAATTGAAGCAAGAGCGGAATGGCCAGACACCCACAGCGTCACCAATGACACCTGAACAAATTGAAATCCGCGAACTTAAAAAGCAAATCCAACGCATTGAATTAGAAAAGGATATATTAAAAAAGGCTACCGCTCTCTTGATGTCCGACTCCCTGAACAATTCTCGTTAATTGAGAAATTAAATCAACGAGAGCGTTACCCAATTAGCGTGTTGTGTAGCGTATTCAATGTGCATCGCAGCAGCTATAAATATTGGGCCATACGGGATACAACGCCTACACCAGAGCAAATAAGGCTAGAAGCTGAAGTTAAAGCCATACATGCAATGAGCGGCGGTTCAGCTGGGGCACGGACAATCGCAGCAATCGCAACGAATAACGATTTTGAATTAAGCCGTTATCGCGCCGCTAAGCTAATGGTTAAACTAAAACTAGAGAGCTGCCAAGTACCACAACATCAATATAAAAGGGGTGGTAATGAGCATCTTGAAATCCCAAATTTGCTAGACAGGCAGTTTGATGTTGTTGAGCCGAATACGGTGTGGTGCGGTGATGTGACGTATATTTGGACAGGCAATCGCTGGGCCTATTTAGCGGTCGTTGTTGATTTATTTGCACGTAAAGTCGTTGGTTGGGCAATGTCGTTGTCGCCAGATACTAGCTTAACGCTAAAAGCGCTTGAACTCGCGTATGAAAGCAGAGGTAAACCAAGTGGATTGATGTTTCACTCAGACCAAGGAAGCCATTATACAAGCTTGAAGTACCGCCAACGTTTATGGCGCTATAAAATTACACAAAGTATGAGCAGGCGCGGAAATTGTTGGGATAATGCGCCAATGGAGCGATTTTTTAGAAGCTTTAAAACGGAGTGGATGCCAAAGGTTGGATACGAAAACTTTAAAGATGCTAAATATGGTGTGAGTGATTATATCAACGGATATTATAACAACGTTAGGCCTCATCATTATAATGCTGGTTTAGCGCCAAATGAATCTGAGGTTAGATACCAAGATTCTAAAACTGTGGCCAAAATTAGTTGACCACTACAGGGCTACGACATACTTTTCTTTGATGCCCAAAGAAAAGTATGCAAAAGAAAGGGCACTCCCGACATCACACTGACTCCTCAAGTAAATCGCCAATATGAACGTCACCGCGGTGTAAGGGACATCCCTGTCCCTGTCACCGCTTTTCACGCATCCATGCGTTGAAATGACTCATTGGCACTTTACTTTCGTGTGTGATGAGGGAGGAAAACGGTGCTGAGAGCTTTTTTGGTGCTTGTAAGTGACTTAGCTGCTTCAGGAGATAAAACCAGAAACAACAGTCAATACCACGCCCGAAAAGCGTAACTTCTCGGCGGGTGAACCGCCTCCCACAAAACGATTCAGACTGTGAGGTAGGAGGCTACGCTGATAGTTTTTGTAACCCTTGCAAACAGCTTCACCGTAAAAATCGTAGACGATCTCACAAGCAACTTATTCCCCCCCCTCCATCACACCCGAAAGGCATAAGCCGATATGCAATGTGTCGACAGGATGTCGGCCAAGTCTTGTCAGGCACAAGGACGTGCCTTACAAGACGGTTGCACTACACTGACTCCTCAAGAAAATTGCCAATATGAACGTCACCGCTGTGTAAGGGCCATCCTTGGCCCTGTCACAGCTTTTCACGCATCCATGCGTGAAATGACTCATTGGCAATTTACTTTCGGGTGTGATGAGGGAGGAGAACTGTGCTGATAGTTTTGTTTGGTGCTTGCAGGCAAATTTGCTGCTTTGAGAGGAACACTAGAATTAACAAATAGAGCTATTTCCCCCATATTCAAGAAAATGCGCAAGTTGCGCATTTTTATCTTTCTCAAAAAATCGTAACTTGAACTTTTAATAATGTTGGCCATGAGTTATCAATTTTGTTAAAACTAAACCAATCATAAAAGTGCGCGATTGCAAATCAGAAATATGCGCGATTTGCGGACTATTAAATTGTTATATGGCCTTAGAGAATGTTTGAAATATCAGGAAGAAAATTCACTATTCAAGTGGCTAGCGACATAGTTCGAAACGGAATCGGTGTCGAACTATGCGAAACAACAAATGGTAAATCGGTCTTCTGTTGCGAAATTTTTAGAAATGACTCTAAGAAGCTGATAGAGTTTTCTGCTGCTGAAATAGAGATACCATTTGAAGCCATTGAACTGTTAAAAAGCACTTTTGAATCGGAAATACCAAAAGAGTTTCAAGACTGAACGGCCAAATAACAAGTCAATTATGTGTGGGACGTCTAAAGCTTGGCTGACGCTCATTCTTCGCTAATTTTAGCCAAGCTTAATACGCCCCATATTGAGGCGTTAAGCCTAAAAATATAGAGGAATAGTTTTGCCGAAAGAATGGATAGATGTGGCTGATACAGCCGTAAAAATTGGCTTAGGCTCATTAATTACAGGGGTTTTCACCTACCTAGGGGTGAAGTTTTCGCACAAATCAGAGCAAAATAAATATCTGCTAGAGCACAAAGTTAAAGTTATAGAACAAATTGCTTCAGAAGCAGAAGAATATTTCGCCGCATGGAATGGTGTTATATATAAGATTGGCGGCATAACGAAGAAGATGGATTTTGACATGGAAAATGTTGACCTTAGTGCGAACCAATTGAAATGGATTAAAGAGAGAGATAAAGCCCTTGTTGATTCTTGGTCAGCTAGACAATCTGTTCAGTCAAAATTAAAGTTATTAAAGGCTGAAAATGCTGTAGAAAAATTTAAAGAGTGTTCATCTCTGGAAACTCAACTCAGAGATATGATGTTTTTTGATAAAGAGTATCCAAATTACAATCAGCTTACTAAGTACCGTAAAGAAGCTAAAAAAGCCCAAAGAAAATTTCAAGAAGAGTTAGCCGAGACTTATGAGAATATACCGGCTTAACACATCTGAACCTTCTCCGGTCAAGTACGCATAACGATTCTTTTTAGCTGCTTTTAAGTAAGCAGCTAATTTGTATTGGCAACGCTTAAACCTGTTCAACTTCGTTATGTCGGTTAGCCGTTAAATCGTTTACGGCAAACACATATTGAGGGCCTCTTATTGCGATCTCATCGCTGCCTAAATCAGTCGATACAACTTATCGTTTAGGGCCACTAGACATTCATCGGTTAACCTTAATCTTGCGCTACTCAAGGGATGGCTTATTCGTCCAGTTAGTTAAAGGCTCAGTTAAGGTGTAAACGATTCAATTCATTGCTTAAATAAATGCGCACCAGTTGGGTGTCTAATCAAGGCCAAAGAGCTTATTACTTCGACAACACTTACCTGTAAAATTCAGCTATTACTGACAAAAGCACAAATAATGCATGGTTTTTCGTGCTTCTCTAGTTAGGTGTTGAGCTCACCCCATTGTACGACTTAGCTTTTTAAAAAACGTTTATCGTCGAATACCGTTTTGTTCTTAAGCATAAAATAAACTAACACCATTCTTTTCTGACATACAGACAATCGGGTTTGATTAAATCTGATTAATCAAACCCGATAGATAAAGCTAACTCTTATAAAACCAAGAATTAAACCAAGGTAAGGTTATGGCTCTAGTTTGTCTTGGGTGTTGGTATCAAAGTCGCTGGCGTCGTGCCTTTCATGAAGCTGCTCATGAGGTTCTCCCCATGTTTTATTTACCATTTTTCCGCGTTTGACCGCTTCTCTTGAGGCGATGAGTCCAGCCCAGCGGATCACGTGTTCATAGCCATTGACGTCTAAAAACTCTGCCGCGTCATATAGGTGTCCTTGGGCTAGCACGCCATACCACGGCCAGATTGCCATATCAGCGATAGTGTATTCATCGCCACAAATATATTCTCTTGTGGCTAGGTGTTGATTCAGTAAATCCAGTTGGCGCTTCACTTCCATCGTGTAGCGGTTGATTGGATATTCGTAGTGCTCTGGTGCGTAGGCATAGAAATGACCAAATCCACCACCAAGTAGTGGTGCAGCCCCCATTTGCCAAAATAACCAGTTGAGGCACTCTGTGCGTTTTGTGGGGTCTTGAGGAATGAACTTTTGGAACTTTTCAGCTAAATAAAGCAAAATTGAGCCAGATTCAAAGATTTTGGTAGGTAAATCAGTCGATACAACTTATCGTTTAGGGCCACTAGACATTCATCGGTTAACCTTAATCTTGCGCTACTCAAGGGATGGCTTATTCGTCCAGTTAGTTAAAGGCTCAGTTAAGGTGTAAACGATTCAATTCATTGCTTAAATAAATGCGCACCAGTTGGGTGTCTAATCAAGGCCAAAGAGCTTATTACTTCGACAACACTTACCTGTAAAATTCAGCTATTACTGACAAAAGCACAAATAATGCATGGTTTTTCGTGCTTCTCTAGTTAGGTGTTGAGCTCACCCCATTGTACGACTTAGCTTTTTAAAAAACGTTTATCGTCGAATACCGTTTTGTTCTTAAGCATAAAATAAACTAACACCATTCTTTTCTGACATACAGACAATCGGGTTTGATTAAATCTGATTAATCAAACCCGATAGATAAAGCTAACTCTTATAAAACCAAGAATTAAACCAAGGTAAGGTTATGGCTCTAGTTTGTCTTGGGTGTTGGTATCAAAGTCGCTGGCGTCGTGCCTTTCATGAAGCTGCTCATGAGGTTCTCCCCATGTTTTATTTACCATTTTTCCGCGTTTGACCGCTTCTCTTGAGGCGATGAGTCCAGCCCAGCGGATCACGTGTTCATAGCCATTGACGTCTAAAAACTCTGCCGCGTCATATAGGTGTCCTTGGGCTAGCACGCCATACCACGGCCAGATTGCCATATCAGCGATAGTGTATTCATCGCCACAAATATATTCTCTTGTGGCTAGGTGTTGATTCAGTAAATCCAGTTGGCGCTTCACTTCCATCGTGTAGCGGTTGATTGGATATTCGTAGTGCTCTGGTGCGTAGGCATAGAAATGACCAAATCCACCACCAAGTAGTGGTGCAGCCCCCATTTGCCAAAATAACCAGTTGAGGCACTCTGTGCGTTTTGTGGGGTCTTGAGGAATGAACTTTTGGAACTTTTCAGCTAAATAAAGCAAAATTGAGCCAGATTCAAAGATTTTGGTAGGTTCATTGGTGCTGGTATCTAATAACGCGGGGATCTTAGAATTTGGATTCAGTGCAACAAACCCTGAGCTAAATTGCTCACCTTCCATGATATTAATTAAAAAGGCATCATATTCTGCTTCTTTTACCCCGGCTGCTAAAAGCTCTTCTAGCAAGATAGTCACTTTCACGCCGTTTGGGGTTGCGAGGGAGTAGAGTTGTAACGGGTGTTTGCCTTGCGGTAGGGACTTTTCGAATCTTGCGCCTGCAGTAGGGCGGTTGATATTTGCGAACTTACTACCATCGCCACTTTGCCAAGGCCACTGCCAAACTTTAGGTGGGGTATAACCCGATGTACTCATTTCATGAACTCCTTCTGTGACTGTCCAACTCCATTATAGAGTGTAGAAGTGAAATGGAAATGAACAAATCTCTATGGTCATAGGCTTACCCGCTTTATCCAGATCTTAAGAGAGGGAGCCGAACAAGCTATCAACAAAAGATGAGGGGGGAGTAGTAGAATAAAAAAATGCCGATCAAAAGACCGGCATTCTTGAATTGGTTGGTTGGGAGTTAAAACACAACAGTTTGTGTTGCTGAACAGGCCGCAGTGCTACCTTGTTCGCACACTTGGTAGCCGTATGTACCGCCGCCTTTAACACTGATGCTGTCTGTATGACTATTATCATTGCTAGTTGTGACAATTTTACTACCGTTGCGATAAATATCGACTTGTGACGTGCTTACACCATTCCAGCTTAAGTCAACATTACTGTTACCTTTTTGCTTATAACCTGAAGCTGAAAGCTCAACGCTTGTTGTGTTATCACCGCCACCTGAACCTGTACCACCGCCAGCACAACCATTAGCTGTTAAGTAAGCGCTCGCATCTGCTGCTTTAACGATACCGTAACCAAAGTACACGTCTTTACCTGCAGCGCCAGCATCTGCTGCGGTTGCTTTTAATGCACTACGGATTTCTTCACCAGTACACTCTGGGTGGTTAGACCATACCAATGCTGCAAGACCTGCAACAGCAGGAGTTGCCATTGATGTGCCGCTCATTAAGCCATAATCACTCGTACCAATGCTGATGTTCGCGTTTGTAGCGGCCATCAACGCTGTGCGATCTTCAAATGCAGCGCCAACCGCTGGGATTGATGTGCTGTTAGTATCACCTAAAGTGCCGTATAGCATGCCTGCTTCATTGTTTACGATAATCGCGCCGATACCACCAGATGCTTCACAGTTTGCTACTTTATCGTGGAATGAAATATTACCACGGTCAATTAGGCACACTTTACCGTTTGCAGCGCCATCGGTTGCTTCAGCTGTGCCCATAAAGTAAAGCGAGCCTGAAGCGTTACCGCTATTTTCCATTGCTGAACTTGCAAACGCCGAACCATCAGCGGTCATGCTTGAAGAGGTCGCCATGTCTGCTGGGTAAGTTGAAAGCGTATCAACACCGCCTGCAGTTACCTCTACACAAATATGCTCGTCGTTAGTCGCGCGCTTTCCACGACCAGAAGTACAGCTTGGGTACTGAGAAAAGTCTGCAATTTGATTATCTGCATCGTTTGCACCGATCATCATTACTGATGGGTAGCCTGCAGGATATGAACGAACATTGTTGCCATCGTTACCAGCTGCAGCAACAACTAAGCCACCAGCATTACGGAAGTTTTCAAATGCGTTTGATTCTGTATTGTTTGAGCCACCACCACCCAAGCTCATATTGATGATGTTTGCACCTGCTTGTGAGCATAGGTTTGCCGCGTGAGCAAGGTCAGAAGAGTAGCCCCAGCCTTCTGCGTTAAATACTTTAATAATGTGCATTGGCACGCCAGGTGCCATGCCGATAACACCAATATTATTGTCAGCAGCACCGATAGTACCGGCTACGTGTGTGCCGTGTGGGCCACCATTTTCATACCAATTACCTGTGCCGCTGTCATTATCACCAGTGATATTACCCCAAATGAAATCAGGGTTTGATTGGTCAAGACCTGAGTCAATCACACATACTTTCATGCCTGCATTGGCATCGAAAGTAAGTTGATCAGCTTGTGATTGGTAAACTGCATAAGGCGTAACCTGTTGCTGCATTGGGTTACCTGCGTCGTCGTTATAAATCCCCAGTGGGTAACGCTTTTGGTCTGCTTCAACGAGTTTGATGTGTGGGTTGTTTAATAAGCCCTTTACTTGACTAAGATCTTTGCCTGTAAAAGTTGCAGCGAAGAAGCCATCGCCATCAACGTGCAGCTCAGCGCCAAGCTTTTTAGCAAGTGCTTTTACGACGCCTTTTTTCGAATTGTCGACCTGAATGATGTATCGATCGTCAGATGCCTGTGCTTGTGACATAGCGCAAGCGCCAGCGATAAGTAGTGCCCCAGTTAACTTGTTTAATTTCATTGTTATTTTCTCAGTTACATTGCGTGAATATTGTTGTTAATAAAAACTAACAACTTCTTAACGGTGGTTAGCATATAACCAATAACAAGAACTCGTAAAGAGTAAATTATGCAGATTTGTGGAATTAATAAGAATATTTAATTACTTTAATATAATGTATGGTTATGACAGGACGTCTAACCATACATCGTAGTTATTAATAAAGGAACTGTACTGATAATTGCTATTACATCAATTCTAATTAAGCTGCACTGTGAAGCTGGTGACGATACTTCGTAGCCAGCAATAGCAGGAAAGGTAGTGCGAGTAGTAAGTGCAACGCGAGTTGCATCGGGGCATCCAATGCTAATGGTTGTGTCATGGTTGCAAGTATCCCTGCGCCACTCATCTGTAGTACCCCAATCAGCGCTGAAGCCGTCCCAGCTTGTTTAGCAAACCCAGATAACGCTTTACCAGCCGCGGCTCCAATCGTAAATGCAAAGCCGACTGATGCCATATACATAGGCAGTACAAAGTGCGCTATTTCAGTTTGTGGTAAAGCCAGTAACAACAGGCCGCTAAAGCTAAAAACGGCGAGGCCAAAGGTGAGTGACTTCTGGCTATTACGCTTGATGAAGTGGGGAGCAATAAAACTTGCGACAATACTCAGCACCGCATTGCCAGTAAACCAAAATGTGAAGTCGGAAACACTGCCGCCCATTTTTGCCATGATCCACCCCGGAGCCGAAATCACAAATACCAGCATTGCAGCCATACCAAGCATAGCTAAGGCGGCATTGTATATGAAAGTCGAGCTACTGAGCATCGGCTTAAAACGTCTCAAATCTAGGATATGACCACTGTAATGCGTATCTTCGGGGCGAGTCTCTTTATAGATAAGAGAAACTAAGATGAGGCCAACAACGGCAAAGCCAAACAAAAAGCTAAAATTACTCTGCCAGCCAAACTCGACGGTTAACCACGCACCTAAAATAGGCGCTAATGCTGGGATAAAACATACAATACCATTGAGGTAAGTGATCATTTGGCCACTGCCTTTGTGTCCAAAGCTATCACGAACAATAGCAAAAGCGCTGACGAAAGTGGCGCAAGCGCCCAGACCTTGTAGCACTCGAGCTACCATCATGAGCGGCCAAGTGGAGACTGTGCTTGCCATTACGGCGCCAAGTGCAAACAAAACGATTCCAACCAGTGCAACTGGTTTACGGCCATATTTATCCGCAAGTGGACCTGCTATCAATTGTCCAAGACCCACAGCTAACATATAAATACTCACCGTTTGCTGAATTTGGCTTTCTGATACTTGAAGGCTGGACTGCATGTCCACAAACGCAGGTAGATAGAGATCGATACCTAAAGGGCAAAAGATAACAAGTAAAGCGAGAATAAAAATCAGTGCTTTTGAATTTGATTGGGTCATGGCGTCTCCTTTTGGCCGTTATTGTATTGTGGAGAATGAGAAAAGACAGGACAAAGCGCCGATTTAGCAAATTTTTAAGATATTTTATTCGCTGATAATTGTAGACGGTTGATTAACTGGTCAGATGTGTTAATTTTAAGCAAAATCATTTTAGAAAAATCTTATGTCTGCACCACTTTTAAAAATTTATAAAAGGATGAGTTGGTTGCCATTTGGTAAATGGATGTTCAGTAAGGCGGTATGTCGTAAGGCCCCTTACTTTGGCACCATTAAGCCTAAAATCACACAACTGAAGCCTGGCGTTTGTAGAGCCACAATTCGTAACCGTAAAGCCATTCATAACCACATAGGTACGGTTCACGCTATTGCACAGTGTAATCTTGCCGAGTTGTGTGCAGGAGTCATGACAGACGCAACCATCGATCATAAAACCCATCGCTGGATCCCAAAGGGGATGTCAGTGCAATATTTAGCTAAAGCCGAGACCGATCTGCATGCCGTGGCGCAAATAGAATACCCGCGAACATGGCAAGATAAAGAAGAGATAGTTGTACCGGTGGAAGTTTTTAATACTGTGGGAGAGAAAGTGTTTCACGCTGACATTAACATGTATATCAGCGCGAAAAGATCTTAGTTGTTTACAGTTTGATCGTCAGTAGAGTCAATTGCCGTGACATTATTGGCTCGCTCGTTACGGTGCGTCAGTTTACCATCGACATGCGCACCAGCTTCAATCGTTAAGGTTTCGTGTTCGATATTGCCAAATACTTGAGCACTAGGAAGCAGTGTAACTTGTTTGGCCTGAATATCACCTTCTACCTTACCTAATATCGTCAGTTCATTGGCTTGGATATTACCTTGTACTAAACCTTTATTGCCGATGATTAGTTTTTCGATGTCGAGATTACCATGGACGGTGCCATCTAATTGCAGTTCACCTTCACAGACAATATCGCCCGTGACTTTAGTGCTTTGAGCAATAATGGCCGGGACGTCGTTTCGTTGGTTTTTAAAAGAGTTAAACACGAATTCCTCGCTACCGCAGCGCAATTGCAATTATATGTTACTTATTGAATGCGCGAGCGATTTTAATTGGGTTTAGGTGTTTTTTACCTTGAATCACTTCATAGTGCAAGTGTGTCGCCGTACTTCTTCCTGTGCTACCCATTAATGCAATTACATCACCTTTATTGATTTGTTGACCCGCTTTCACTTTGATGGTGTGAAGATGACCATAACGTGTGGTGATATCATTGGCGTGCTCAATTTCGATAAAGTTGCCATAGCCGCCATTTTTCCCCGCTCGTTTAACGGTGCCAGAAGCGGGGGCTACGATCTGTGTCTTGTGCCAACCTGCGAGATCGATACCTTTATGATAGGCACGACGGCCAGTGATTGGGTCTTTACGAAAACCAAAAGCACTGGAGACATAATATTTCTCCTGAGCGACAGGCAGTGTATCTGGCAGTTGGCCAATCATCGTCGCTAACTGCGCATAAACAGCGTATTGGTCAATGGCATTAATAAAGCTGGCTTCTACTAATTCTAAGTCGGCTTGGAAGTAGGGACCACCTTGTGCTTCTGAGAAGTCAGATGATAGTTGTAATCCCGCACTGTCGATGGATTCTTGCATCGCTGCAATTTCAGCGCTGAACGATTGCCCAAGTTGTTCGCTGAGCTGTCGTTGTTGGATGAGTAGGTAACTGGCTTGGGGAGCAAATTCGGTTGTGGTACTTGGTTGTGAGCTGTTAAGGTCTGTCGGTGTTTCTTCTAGCTCGCCTTCCACTACGTTGTCGTCAGTTGTTTGAGTCGAGTCAACCAATGACTCAAGCACACTGTGCTGCTGTGACAGTTGGTCAAGCATGCCTTTTTGCTGCGCTAATTGTGCTTGAAGCTGTGATTTTTCTTTTTGCCACTTAGCTTGTAGCTGCGCTAAGTTTTGTTGCTCTTTAGTAAGCTTGTCACCGTTTTTTTGTAATTTGAGTGAGGCATTGGCTATCCAAATGGCGACAGCAAGCAGAATCAAAATCGAGCAAGCTTGAACCCAAGATGGCAGTTTCAGCATCTTGACAGTTGCGTCTTGACGAACAATTAATTGAGTCGGCTTAAACAGCTTTAGATATAGGCGCTTGAGTACTTGCAACATTCAACCTCAAATTTAAATCAGCGCTACACTCTAACAATTTTTAGTCAAATTTCCAGTTTTTAGAACTAAAAAAAGGCATGAAATCATCATGCCTTTGATTTAAAAGTAAATAAAATTGCGATTAACGCACGAATAATTGCGATTATTTTGCTGGAAGTACAGTGCCTTCAACACAGCCAAAACCAATACGGTTGTAGCCTTGGGCTTCACACCAACCGCGCATAATTACTTTATCGCCATCTTCTAGGAACTTACGCTCTTCTCCGTTTGCAAGTGTGATAGTTTCTTTACCGCCGCGTGATAGTTCGAGTAATGAACCCGCTTCTACATGCTCAGGACCAGATTGCGTGCCTGAGCCTAGCATATCACCTGGTAGGAAGTTACAGCCGTTCACTGTGTGGTGCGTAACCATTTGCGCAACCGTCCAATAGCTGTGCTTGAAGCTGGATTCAGACAGTTTGCTTGGTTTAGCGCCTTCGCTACGCATTTTTTCAGTCTCTAGTAAGACATCCATGCGAATATCAATAGCACCAGACTCGCGGTTTTGCGTTGATTCTAAGTATTCCAGCGGTTGTGGATCGTTTTCATCACGGTGCCATTGAGTACGGTATGGTGCAAGTGCTTCGGTGGTTACAACCCAAGGAGAAACCGTTGAAGCAAAGTTTTTCGCAAGGAATGGACCTAATGGTTGATATTCCCAAGCTTGCAAGTCACGTGCAGACCAGTCATTGAATAAACAGAAACCAAAAACGTGATCTTCAGCGTCTTTAATTGCGATAGAGTCGCCAAGTTCATTACCTTTACCTAGATAAATACCCAGCTCTAATTCGTAGTCTAGACGTTTACAAGGACCGAATGACGGCGTATCTGCATCTGGTGCTTTGGTCTGGCCTTTAGGGCGAGGGAACGTTTGACCTGAAACACCAATAGACGATGCACGACCATGATAACCGATTGGTACCCATTTGTAGTTTGGTAGCAGAGGGTTATCAGGACGGAACAGGCTACCTACCGCTGTTGCGTGGTAGATTGAGGTATAAAAGTCAGTGTAATCGCCAATGTGACAAGGTAAAGCGTATTCTACGTCATCCTGTGCAACCAATGCGCCTTCAAGGCTTGATTGCAGTTCAGAACCTTCACGTAATGCACGAGACAGGGCAAGTCTAAGAGCCGACCAGTACTGTTGGCCCATACCCATAAATTCATTTAATGCTGGGGCGTTTGCAGCTTCGGCTGCTTCTGCGGCGTCGCCTGAAAATAGGTTAGCGTCAACAACTGCGCCAAGGTCTAGTACTTGATCACCAATCGCAACTCCGCCACGAAACTCTTCATTACTGTTCTTACGACGAAATACTGCAAAAGGTAAGTTTTGAATAGGGAAATCAGTTCCAGTCGCATTCGCACTAGCTACCCAACTTGTTAATTGGATGTCGTGTGTTTCATTAATTTGAGACATTGCCTTTCCTTTAATTTTGGCTTTCAACTTGAGTTATGGTCAAAAGTGAAAAACTCAAGTCGTAATAGCAATTTGATAAACCACAAAAAGCAGCTATCGCTAGCTGCTTCTTTATTAATTTGATATGTGTGTTTAGATTACACCACGGCGCTCTTGGTCGCGTTCAATTGACTCGAATAGCGCTTGGAAGTTACCTTCACCAAAGCCGCCATCGTCAACACGTTGGATCATTTCGATGAAGATTGGGCCAAACAGGTTTTTAGTGAAGATCTGTAGTAGGTAGCAGTCTTCGCTTTGGCTATCTACTAGGATTTGGTGCTGTTTGATCTTTTCTTTATCTTCTTTAACCCAAGGCACACGGTCAAAGATAGTGTCGTAGTAGTGATCTACGATATCTAAGGTGGCAATGGTGCTCTTGTCCAGTTTATCTAGTGAGCCAACTAAATCGTCAGTTAAAAATGCTAAATGCTATACACCTGGACCATTGTACTCATCTAAGTACTCATCGATCTGGTTGTTGTTGTCGTCTTTACCTTCGTTGATTGGAATAGAGAAGGTGCCACATGGTGACTTAAGTGCATAAGAAAGCAGCGCCGTTTTTTGACCTTTGATGTCAAAGTAACGAACTTCAGTAAAACCAAATACGTCTTTATAGAAGTTAGCCCAAGTTTCCATCGTCCCTTTGTAAACATTGTTCGTTAGGTGGTCGATGCGCTTAAAGCCTTTGTCTTCAACAATCTTTTGCTCTTCTAGGTCAACGAAATCTTGCTCGAAGATTGACCCTTTATCGCCAAAGTTTTCGATGAAATAGATAAGGCTATCGCCAATACCGTAAATCGCTGGGTATGGTAAGTCTTTGTGTGTTGAGTCAGTCGCAGGTTTTGCACCACGCTCAACCGCAGTATCAAACGCCTTTTGCGCATTTTCTACACGCCAGCCCATAGAACAAATTGCCGGGCCGTGGCTTTTGGCAAACTGTGCTGAGAAGCCTTCACGCTCGTTATTCAACAGGAAGTGAATATCGTGCTGGTTGTAGTAAACGATATCTTTGTCTTTAAATTTCTTTAGTTTTGAGAATCCAAAGTCAGTGAATACTTTATCCATGTAATCAGCGTCAGGTGTTGCATATTCTGTAAACTCGATGCCGACTAGGCCTAGTGGATTATTTACTTCACTCATTGTTTTACTCCCGTATTAAGCACTGGGTGACTTGTTAGTATTTATGACTGGATGATTAATCAAATTACTGCAAAGGGGAAGTTAGAGGCAGTAAATAGCAGTAGGAGACTTTGTAAATTTAGTTGCACAATTGCCATGTAAAAGACACAAAATTGACACAGGCGTGACGATAATTATTTTTGCTTAAATTTTGACTAAAAACAGCAAGGCGCTTTGTGGGGTATTTTGTAAGTTTATTTGTGTATTGCTATGATTTTATTTGTTTTTTATGTTTTTAATTGATGGACTATATGAGAGAGGGGATTTTTATCACACGACTACATTGAGAGGGGAAATGGCGCTAAGTGTATTTAAATCTTTACGTATGGCTATTGTGGGAGAGGTAAACCACGCTAAATTAGCGTGGTTTACAGCAAATATTATTGCTTCTCAGCGGATACTTCTAGCTCTTCCGCAAGGTAATGTTCTTGCGTATGAGGTTCGTGCTTGCCCTCAGCGCCGTGCATCCAATCTACAAGCTTGTTGCTTAATAGATACATTAACACAGCAGATAGCAAGGCAACGCCGCCTAAACCAATGAAGATGCTCATCGCGTTTTCCATTGCTTCTTGGCCTTCACCGATGAAAGAGCCAACAAGGCCAGCAAGTTTGTTTGCAACGGCCGTACACAGGAACCAAATTCCCATTAGCAGTGATGCTAAACGTAGCGGTGCCAGTTTACTTACCATAGAAAGACCGATTGGTGATAAACATAGTTCACCAAGTGTGTGGAACATGTAGAACAATACTAACCAAATCATGCTGATCTGAAGTGTGCCACCCGCTTCACCACCTTCTGTTGCAAGCGCTAGCATCATGGTTAAGAAACCAAGTGCTAAGAATACTAGACCAATTGCAAACTTCACTGGAGAGTTTGGCTCTTTGTTATCTAGCTTTAACCAGATCATCGCTACCAATGGCGCAAATACAATGATGAAGATAGAGTTAAGCGACTGGAACCAAGAAGCCGGGATCTCAAAGCCCATAAACATACGGTTGGTATAGTCGTTTGCGAATAGGTTCATCAGACCACCAGCCTGCTCGAAACCCATCCAGAAGATAATTGAGAAAACACTCATGGTGAAAATAACACGGATACGATCTTTTTCTTTCTTCGTAAGCGGCTCTTTTGTCTGTGAGTCAGACATCTGTTGAGAAAGTTTAGTAGAAGGTACTTTACCGATATCGCCAAGGTATTTCTGGCTTAAGATAAGCTGCATAACCACAGAAATGATCATACCAATACCTGCTGCGATAAAGCCTGCCTGCCAGTTTACGACCGCTGCTACATAACCCGCAACAAGTGGACCTAATGCACCACCTAAGTTGATACCCATATAGAAGATAGTGAATGCACCGTCACGGCGCTTGTCACCTTCTTGGTATAAATCGCCAACCATCGTTGAGATATTAGGCTTGAATAAGCCATTACCTAAACAAAGTAAAGCCAAGCCCAGGTAGAAGACGTTTACTTCTTGTCCTGCCACAACGCTGTGAGGAATACCCATAATAAAATGGCCAGCAGCCATTAAAATACCACCAATAATGATGGCTTTGCGCTGACCTAATACGTTATCAGCAAGCCAACCACCAAATAGTGGGGTGAGATAAACGGCCATCGTAAACGTGCCGTAAAGACTTAGTGCGTCGGCATTACTCCAACCGAAGCCACCATTTTGTACTTGTGCTACAAGATAAAGAACTAAGATGGCACGCATACCGTAGTAGCCAAAGCGCTCCCACATTTCGGTACCAAATAATAAGAAGAGGCCTTTAGGGTGACCCAGAAATTCTCCGGCCTTCGGAACTGAATTCATATGTACTTCCTAATCTAATCAATGTGTTGTATCTGGCCATTTTTATAAAGGATGCGTTATTGCATCTAATGTTTTTCAATCAACACTGAATAATGAGCCATGTACTTAGCATGCAACGTTTGAAACGACGTGCGGTAAATAGAACACTTTTCAATGCAGATTGGCATTGCCCATCGAGTCACCGACTAAAAATCTTAATCAGATATTAGCTTGTATGAGCTCAGGCTTGCCTGTACTTTTTTTGAACGGGTGACCAGTACCTATTTCAACTAGCGTTTGTTGTATGTAACGACTAACTAATTTAAAAAAGCGCGTCAGTATACTCAGTGAGAATTAATAGGGGAAGTGTTTGGAGTCAGAAAGCGAATAAAATGCGGTCAGTGATTCAGGGAAGGATCATTCATTTAGATGGCGGTGATATCTAAATGAATGGCGTGAGCATTAATATCGCGATATTTCCCATTCATTGCAGGTGTAGGAGCAGGTCGACCCTGCAATCCGTTTGCTGAGAAAACGCCTGCCCCTTGTGGTGCTAGGAGTTGCGAGGGGCTGTGCCCCCACATCATTAGGCTTCTTGACTCAAATATTGTTGGATAAACTCGGTTGCGGCTAAAAAGTCTTGCTCCAATTTATCACGCATCTGGATCAGCTGATCGGTGGTAAGTGTGCCTTCCTTACATAAAGTTTCAAACTCTATGGCTGTTTCAGCTACTTTTTCGGCACCGATAGTTTTAGAGATGGACTTAAGTTGATGACAAGCTTCAATGATTTCTTCTTGGCTCATCGTGATCACCGCGCCATTTACGTCTCGTGTTAACTGGCTACTTTGTTCTAAGTACATTCTAAAAAAGCGATTTCGTTTCGCTTCATCATGATTTACATACTTGTTGAGCATGTCCATATTGATAGCTGGAGCAGATTCGCTGGCCTCAGCTTCAATAGCTTCAGGCTCTAGCTCTGTTTCTTGGTCTGATCCCGGCTGTACTTGGCTAGCGGCTGCTGGTACAGCAGCTGTTGGCTCAGCACTTGGTCTCGGTTGCTGTGCTTTTGGTAGGCTTTCTATACACTTATTAAGTGTTGCCTCTAATACATTTAACTCTACTGGTTTGGTGATATAGTCATTCATGCCACCAGCCTCACAACGTTCTCTTTCACCTTTGAGTGCATTAGCGGTCACGGCAATGATGTATGGTTGTTCAATGGTATCTGTTGCGGTTTCTACATAGTCTCTAATATGTTTGACCATGTCGTAGCCCGACATCTTCGGCATATGTAAATCGGTCAATACGATTGGAAAGTGCTCTTTTTT
Source organism: Pseudoalteromonas piscicida (assembly GCF_000238315.3). NCBI lineage: Bacteria > Pseudomonadati > Pseudomonadota > Gammaproteobacteria > Alteromonadales > Pseudoalteromonadaceae > Pseudoalteromonas > Pseudoalteromonas piscicida. The sequence goes on along the minus strand of NZ_CP011924.1, from coordinate 2,309,805 downwards.
CCAAAGCTCTAGGCCTTCCTCACCATTTTCCGCAACCTCGACACCATAGCCTAACAGGTGTAATTGGTCGGTCAGCACTTGCTGATTTAATACGTTATCTTCAACTAACAACACCAGTTTGTTGGTTGCTCTTGCTTCATCAACGCTTAAAAAGTCGTTGATAGTGCGTGATGGTTTAATTTCCTTTGGTTTATGCAAACCTGCAGCAACCAAGATAGCCGTCATAAAGCTAGACTTACATAACGGTGATGCATTGAGATAGAAAATATTTTTGTGATTAAGGGCGGCTTCGTCCATTTTACTTAGGACAACAACTTGCTGTTCGTTTTTCTCAAGCGAGTAAACTACGGTTCTTAGCTCTTCATTGACCTTGTCCATGCCGTCTAAACCATCTAGCACCCAAATAAGTTTATCTTCGTGCTGGTGTTCGGTTATTTCGCTTTCATCGATAGCAACCACGCTCGCACCCATGAATGAAAGATAGCGATTTAAAATAGTGCGTCTCTCATTATTTGGGGTGAGTAGGGCAACAGTGCGGCCGTTTAACATTTGCTTATTTGCGTAATTGACTTTGCCATCTACACTAAATGGTAATTCCACAACAAACTCGCTTCCCATGCCAATATCCGAATTAACATGGATACTACCTAGCATGAGTTCGATTAAGCTTTTACAAATAGAAAGGCCAAGTCCAGTACCGCCAAATTCTCGGGTGATAGAGCCCTCAGCTTGAATAAACGGATTAAAAATTTCTCTCAACTGAGCTTTTGTCATGCCTTTACCATTGTCAGTGACGGTAAAGCGTAAGGTGTAATGCTCCGAGGTGTTTTGCGCAACTTCAACGGAGATTTTTACATAGCCTTGGATTGAATCATCTGTAGTCGTGAATTTAATGGCATTACTGCACAGGTTATAAAGTACTTGCCTAACGCGAACGGTATCACCAACTAAATTCGTTGGAATGTCGGGAGCAATAAACAGCTGTAAGTCTAACTTACGTTTTTTCGCTACTGATGAAAGCACACGTGCGACTTCCTCTGTGGTTTCAGCCACCGAGAAAGCACTATTGTCTATGCGTAATTTACCCGCCTCAATTTTAGAAAAGTCGAGAATATCATCGAGAATACCAAGTAACGAGAAAGCCGAGTCGCGAATAATCGTAGTGAGGCGATGTTGAGCACCGTCAAGATCGGTTTGACGCAGTAAATCAATGGTCCCAATGACGCCGTTCATTGGCGTGCGGATCTCATGGCTCATGGTGGCTAAGAAAGTGGTTTTAGCATCACTGGCACGCTCCGCATTTAAAATCGCTTTTTCTAGCGCCAGCGTGCGGGCTTGAACTTCAGTTTCGAGACTTTCTTGAAGCTGTTTTAACTCATTTTGCGTTGCTTGATCGGACTCTATGGATGATTGTACTTGCTTTAACAGCGCATTTATCGCCTCAGCAATCTCAGCCAGACCGCCACTATAATAAGTACCAACTGTCGACTTGTAGTTTTTATCCATCGTTAGATGATTGATTTCTGAGATAAGCTCTTCAGTATCGTTACTTGATGCGCCAGAAAGCCGACGAGCCGCAATTACAACAATCATCAAGGCGCAAATAATAGCGGCAGCGAGCAGTATATAGGCAATGAATGGATCGCCTGATGATGTAGTAGCAACGGGGGGGGGTATAAGTCAAAATGAGTTCACCAACGTTTTGCTCATCTAGTCGCAGTGGCATGTGGTAAACCTGCATTGTGTCTTTGTTATAGGACTCTTCGCGATTCAGTGCAATGATTTGCTCTCCTGCACTTTGTTGAAATACCAGGTTTGGTTGCCCCATCCCCGTATTGACGTACAAATAGGCGCCCAAATGCTCGTTAGATGCTAATAATGCGGATACGATCTGTTTGGCACTGTCAAAACCGTGTTGTGTGACCACCTTAGCAAGGGGAGTTGCAACCGTTGTTGCTTGTTGTTGTAGGTTCACGGTTGGTGCGGTAGGGACGTCAGCTTGCTTTGGTAGTAGATAAGCACCTGCGGCGCTACATAGTCCAACAATCAGTATTGCGATAAATAAAAAAAGTATCCGTCCATTTGCATTGGTATTCGCGCTATTTGGCATGCTTAATCCTGAAAGAATTATTTATACTTATTAGTTGTAGCAATCCTATCACCTTCGGCAAGTTTTTACCTCTCGTTTTTCAATCAATAGTGGCAATACACTGAGAACACTTGATTGTTTTAAATCTTAAAATAATCAGGTTGTTATCTCGATAATTTTAACCACGCCTGCGATGTGTAAAGCATTAAACTTTAATAAAAATTAAATTTTACGTAACGTTTTTATAAAGTAGTATTCGTTCAACCTAATACTTATAAGGATATCTCATGTTTCTACGTCAAAGTCGGCTGGCGTTTGGTTGGCTTATCACACTGCTGGGCTGCGCCTTACTAACTGGCTGTAATAACAGTGACAATTCTATTGCTATTGAAAATAGCGCTAGCGAAGACGTAGCCGTCACTCCGCCGCCCTATGGCAAGGTGGGAGACGGGCTACTCAACGAACAACTGGAAGCAATCCGGGCTGAGTTTGCTATGCCCGCACTTGGCGGGTTTATCGTTTATGGGGATGAGTTGATTGAGCTTGATGTAGCTGGTGTGCGAGTGAGCACAGGGCAAGCTCTGGTCACCAAACTTGATAAGTGGTCGATTGGTTCGTTCAGTAAGTCTATGACAGCAACCGTTGCTGCTCGTTTGGTTGAGCAGGGGTTAATTCGATTTGACAGTCGGGTGAGTGATGTTTTTCCTGAGTTAATCGGAAAAATTAACCCTGAATTTGAGTCTGTTACACTAGGGCCTGTTGATCTTTCAAGTTTGTTTTTGCAGCAGTTTGATTGGTATTTATACAAGGCAGAGCCGGCGTAGCATAGTTATTCTATGTGAGTCTTATTCTATGTGAGTCAGGCGATAACACAGTAGAAATGCCAATCAAGCGCTGCCCTTTGGGTTCACCTGAGTGCGCTTTGTTCATTGTTGCTCAACTTTTGCCTAGATTACTAGGCGGCAAGTCGAGCGTCGCGACCAAAACACACTCAGAAGAACAAAAATCAAACAGCAAAGGTCAACAGGCCCTAACTGCACTGCTTTCGATGGCTTCGGGCTTAAAGCGTGATCTTGACTCCATGTATTCTGGTAAGTGGCATTTAGATCAACGTGGCATGGTCGAGCAAAGATATGCCTGGACTCAAGAGGCGTTAACGACGCAACCAGAAGTGACTCAAGGAACCTATCTATATAGTAACGCAGGTTATGTTGTTGCAGGGCATATGTTGGAGCGTGTGACAGGGCAATCATGGGAAGCGTTAGTGAAGCAAGAGGTATTCATTCCTCTTGGAATGGAAAATATTGGATTTGGGCCTGCTAGCTATGGAGATCCAGAAGGACAGCCGAGTGGTCATCAGATGCGAGAAGGGCAATGGCATCCAATAACACCGGCCGATAGGGTCGATCTACCAAACGTTGTTGGACCTGCTGGGTTAGTCAGTACGACCTTGACCGATCTGTCATACTATTTACGTGCTTATCTCGCGGGCGCCAGAGGTGGTGATAATTTGATTGGTGCTAATTCATATACGCGACTGCTCACACCGGTTAGCCCAGAGTATGGCTTAGGCTGGATCCTTACTCCAAACAACAGTAGCTTTCATCACAATGGCTTTACTGGGACCTTCTATCTAGACAACTTAGTGTTGCCAGAAAAGAACATAGCGATATTAGCGGTAACAAACGGCGATACGAGTAATGCAAAGCAAGCGGTAGAAAAAGCGATACTGGTCATGCAACAAAGATTTGAAGCGCAACATAAAGACAATCTCTAAACAGGATTGATAAACCTTGTTGCCGAGCTTCGCTATAGGAATGAGATAGAATATGTATCGCCATTCTATTTTATTCCTTTAAGCACATATTTCTCTTAAGTGGTGCCTTTTTCTTTGTTGTAGGTCTAAAGTGGTTTGCCTGCTTCATAGATATCAGCCGTTAAATACAGTAAAACATGGTTAGCCGGGTGTTTTTTCAGCGAAAAAGCGGTATTTTAACCGCTTTGTCTGAAAACTGTGCAAACGATAAATGTATTTAAAAAAAGGGTTGACTTAGAACCGCAAAACCCGTTTAATACGCCGCACGCCCAGATAGCTCAGTCGGTAGAGCAGAGGATTGAAAATCCTCGTGTCGGTGGTTCGATTCCGCCTCTGGGCACCAGATTAAAATCATTGCATTAGCAATGTGGTGCATGCAGAAACTGCATGGTACACGAATTAGTGTGCCGACTTAGCTCAGTTGGTAGAGCAACTGACTTGTAATCAGTAGGTCATCCGTTCGACTCGGATAGTCGGCACCATTTAATTTAGGCGTCAGCCTGTGTATTATAGATAGCTTAGTTATTAAGTTATTTAGAGAATAAAAAAGATTTGCCCAGATAGCTCATTCGGTAGAGCTGCTTGGAGTTGTATTGAAAATCCCTTTTAGGATTCAGATACTAAAAAAGATTTGCCCAGATAGCTCAGTCGGTAGAGCAGAGGATTGAAAATCCTCGTGTCGGTGGTTCGATTCCGCCTCTGGGCACCAATAATTTAGTGTGCCGACTTAGCTCAGTTGGTAGAGCAACTGACTTGTAATCAGTAGGTCATCCGTTCGACTCGGATAGTCGGCACCACTTTATTTAGGCGTTAGCCTGTGTTTTCTGGATAGCTTAGTTAGTAAGTTATTCAGATACTAAAAAAGATTTGCCCAGATAGCTCAGTCGGTAGAGCAGAGGATTGAAAATCCTCGTGTCGGTGGTTCGATTCCGCCTCTGGGCACCATCCTTTAAAAAACCTCGCAATCGCGAGGTTTTTTGCTTTCTGGCATTTGTAAATCTTAGCTTAGTGCGGGTTTTACCCACACTAAGCCATAAATCTTATTAGCCTATCATTCAATTCCCATGCAGCTGGCGTAAAAGCTGGTAGTCGCAGGCCAGTCACTAAATACTGCAACTACGTCAACTTGTTTTGCCAATATGTCCAACACCCTAAGTATATCGCCATCATGCTTAACAGCGTTTTTTACAGATTGATAATACCAACCGCCGCCGTTCGCTAAAGGGCCTGAGCGCTCTAAAGACCAAGCAACTATCTTTAATCCTGCGCGTTTAGCGGCTAGGGCGTACTGCGATGGAATGATATCGCCATTTTTATCTTCGCTAATTAACATCCAAATTGGTGGGGCGATAATTTTTACCTTATTTTTGACTAAGTCTTCCATTGACGGTTGCCAAGTACTTGGTTTGTTAATATCAAAATGTTCGCCAGCTTCTCTACCATCAAGAAATACGGCATGGTTTGCAAACTCTGGCGCCTGTTTTATCCAGTACTGAATATCTTGGTACGAAAAGGATTGTGGAAAAACTTGAGATGGGGGGACATTGTGCTCAGTATATTCGTCCAACATTTTTTGCGCGAGCTGACTTTGGCTTAACCCATTAAAGGGCATTGGCACTTCTGGCATTTTTAACTCAGGAGTCATATTTACACCAAGTTGCTTAAATAAAGCAATGCTTTCGCTGTGGGTCATTAAGGTTCCAGAACTGGCATAAAGATCTGTACGCCAATTGGGAGTGCCTTTGACAAACTCTGCTACTGTGGTTGCTTGAGTATTCACACCATCCATTTTTCCTTTTAGTTGCTTGAATTCTGCTAAGGTAATGTCTGAGGTACAGCATTGAGCAGACGCAAGTTTACCGGAGTCTGGATCCGCTGGGGTGAAGGGTTGTCTACACTTGCTAGCAAGCTTAGGCTGTAACAAGATATCGGTTGTTGCATGAAGGTCACATTGCGCATGGCGGCAAACTAAGGTCTTGTCTTTCGTAAAAGTAACATCACATTCGAGCGTTCCAGCTCCCATTTTTGCGGCGGCTATATATGATTCTTTGGTGTGCTCAGGGTATAAAAGTGGCGCACCGCGATGTCCTATGGAAAAACGTGTGCGCTTGATTGGTTTATCTAAACAGCTTGCAAGCTTTTCTTTAAGCTCACCATCTGGAAGTTGCGAGACTAAAAATTGAGGCCGTGTACCGACATCAAACTGTTTTGTTGCCTGGCACCCCGTTAAAAATACCGTTAACCAGATAAGGCCTAATGTTAGGCGCATAGCGACTCCGCTGAATACTTGCAAAAAAGTAAGTAAAGCATGAGTTTTTGACAGCTAGATGTCAGTCATACGAGCGTCTTAGCGATATTGCTGACGATAGTTCTCTACCCATAATTTAGTGGCGCCACAAACGGCAACGGGCATCACGATGAGGTTAACAAATGGGATTGAGGTCAGTACAAACACCGCAAAGCCAAAGCCATAAGACAGCCCTTGTTTACTCTTCAAATCGTCTTTCATTTGCTTGAAATGAATTTTATGGTTATCAAACGGGTAATCATTATATTGCACACTGTACATCCAACACGTAAACATAATCCATAAAATTTGCCCAACGATAGGCAGTATCCAAAGTAAGATGAAAAAGCCAAGTGCACGTGGAAGGTAATAGCAGAGTTTGGTCCATTCTCTACCCAACATTCGCGGCACATCTTTTATGGTATCAATTAGCTTATCATCATTGATGTGTTGGTTGGTCAGGTAAAGTTCCACTTTTTCGGAGAGTAAGCCATTGAAAGGCGCGGCAATAAAGTTGGTTATCACCGTGAAAATCATACTATAACTGAAAAGTATCACTAAGATAGCAATTGGCCACATTAGCCATTCCAGCCAACTGAGCCAATCTGGTAATAATCCGTTGAGATAAGTAAATCCTTGAGTCAGCCAGTCGTAAAGAAAAAAGAGTGATGCACCAAATAGCAGTACATTGATTGTTAAAGGAATAAATACAAAACGTTTTAACCCTTTTTGGGTGATCAAAGAAAAGCCGGCAATAAAGTACTCGATACCGCGTGATAGTTGCACTGTACACCTCGTGTTGTAATACCAATTAGTCTTAATACTTGCGCAATTTGAAGGAGCAAATCTGACGCTAACTGCGTTAAAAATTTCTCATTTAGAACAACCAAATAGCAAAATTTTCACCTGGTTATCGACAAGATTTTCTCGCCTCAAAGTAGATCACCTTAATTAAGAAAATTGGTATGGTTTAATTCTTTTGATTTAAGGCACATATCAAAAATGTTGGCGTTAGTATAACGCTAAATGGCGGGCTACAAATAGGAGATTAGTAACAATTCATCTCAGCTCACACAGTGCCTGAATGTGCGTATGAAAATTAACCTTAGTATATTTAGAAGCTTAGTAAATAGATTAGAAATAATACTTGTAAACGCAAGAAACTGCCCATACACTCAAAGTAAGGCAGTAGAAGTGAGAATACTATGCGGTTAGTTCGTTGGATGATTACATTTTGTATGTTGAGTCTGTTGACAGTGTCAACGGCCGATGCTGCTAAATGTGATACCACGCTTTCAATCGCACCTATCGTTGTCGACCTAGACAATTCGAATTCCAGCCCTGACTTAGATGATTGCGTTGTATCAACAACTCATCGTTTCGTGGTTGCTAGTAGCTTTATCGTAGCGCAATCACAACCCACCTATTCTTATTCAAACTCAGTATGCGAGTCTATTAGAGCACCACCTGTCGCAAATTAATTTAGTCCTTTTCCGTGCTTAATTAATTTTAAAGATAGAGGTGATCTATGAACACTTACACAGTATTGAAAACTCAACCTGTTGCAAATTATGAACTTGCTGAAAATAACTTCCCAGCTTGTAACACTGACAACCTTGAGCAAGCCCCAGCACATTGCCTAATGCACAATCTACATTTGGCACCTATGCAGCATATTGATGAAAACAGTAGCATAGATGAAGCTACGTTAGTGCTGGACAAAACGCACCGCAGAGCAAGCTTTGTCGTTGATAGCAAAGAAAAGCTTGTTGGTATGATCTCTAATGCAAGAATTGGCAGTCGCTACGTGTTGAGTATTGCAGAAAGACGCCGTTGTACAAGACGTGATTTAAACGTCAATGATGTCATGATCCCACTATCAGATCTTCGTCAAATCACCTTAAAACAAACTAGCCAAACTGTGGTTGGCAATGTGCTTAAAACAATGGAAGAAGGTGGCTTTGAGTTTTTACTTGTTATTGATGAAGTGACTCAGCATCCAGTTGGTTATTTTGACCTGATCGATATGATGAAAGCCTGTGGACGTGCAGTAAATTCAATGAAACCGGCAAATAAATTCAGTGATATTGTTGGTACGATATTGCACCACGCAGAAATTTAAAAGAATTCCTATAGTTAATGTAAATTAAAGTTAGCAAGGCGTCGTAAGGCGCCTTTTTTGTGCCTCAAGTTTGCTCCTATGCAGCAGAGGATAGGCGCTATTTTTACTTTGCGCCAGCAAATCCCAGTTGTCGCCAAGACTCATAAACAAAAACGGAAACAGCATTAGATAGGTTCATACTGCGGCTATCAGGGCGCATTGGAATGCGGACTCGCTGAGGCTCAGGCAGTGAAAAAATAATGTCTTCTGGCAAACCTCGAGTTTCAGGGCCAAACAGTAAACAGTCACCAGCTTCATAGGTAACTTCATGATGGTACTTGGTACCTTTTGTCGTGCAAGCAAATACTCGCTTTGGGCTTCGTTTTGCTAAGTATGCTTCAAAGTTTGGGTGGCGCTCTACTTCGCTAAATTCATGATAATCAAGGCCTGCACGTCTTACTCGTTTATCATCCCATTCAAACCCTAGCGGCTCTATCAGGTGTAGTGAATACCCTGTATTGGCACACAAACGAATAATATTGCCTGTATTAGGCGGGATCTCGGGTTGGTATAAAACGATATCTAACATGATAGGCCTCAATTAAATTTTGCCCGGCAGTATAGCTGATACTTGTCGAAATTTATATGTGCTGCGCTTGATAGAGTGAAAGGTATTAGCCAGTTTTTAAAGTACGACTGTTGTGAAAATCTATACAACCGTAATCTGTTTTTCATTTCAAAGCATTACCCTGTAATATAACAGCATCGCGATGCTGTGGCATTTTGCGAGTGGTTTGACGACTAATTAGAGATTTAGGTTAGTTATCCAAACGTCAGATTAAATAACATGAAAAAATGAGGTGCCAGTGGGTCGCAGCTATGAGTTTTGGGTTAGGTTTTCGAGTGTCTTTACCATCATAATGGTGGGATTGATGATCGCAGCTAAGTGTTGGGCTTGGCTGTATTCAGGGAGTGCCGCTATGCTCGGCTCTTTAACTGATTCGCTGCTTGATATTAGTGCCTCTTTAATGAATTTCTTTGTGCTGAGCTATGCACTACGTCCTGCGGACGATGATCATCGATTTGGTCATGGAAAGGCAGAAGCATTAGCTGGGCTTGGGCAAGCGGCCTTTATCGCGGGCTCTGCGAGTTTATTGGCTTTTCATGGTGTAGAGCGAATTATCAATCCAACCCAAATTCCACATTCGTTGTTTGGTGTGTGGGTGAGTTTATTTGCGATAGTGTGTATTTTGTTGGTGGTTGCGGTGCAATATCAAGTGGTTAAACGCACGCAGTCCATCGCCATTAAGGCCGACTCGTTGCATTATAAGGGCGACATTTTATTAAACCTTGCTGTGCTCCTAGCGGTATTGCTTAACTTTTACGGCGTAGGTTATGCCGATCCGATTTTTGGTATTTTGGTGGCGATGTATTTACTTTATAACAGTTGGGATATTGCCAAGGAAAGCGCTGCGCACTTAATGGATAAAGAGCTGCCAGACGAAGAAAAAGCACAGATCATACTTATTGCGTCGAGTCATGAGGACGTTTACGGAGTACATGATTTGCGTACCAGGCAAGGTGGCAAAATCAAATTTATTCAACTGCATCTGGAGCTTGATGACGATATGCCGCTGATGCGAGCGCACCAGGTTGCGGATGAGGTGGTTGCTAGCATTAAAGAAGAGTTTGATTGTGAGATGGACGTGCTTATCCATCAAGACCCCGTTTCTTTAGCGCTAAGTAACTCGTCTGTAAACGCATAAAAATCATCTAGCACGGCTTTGCGGGTATTATCTTGCTCGCAAAGTAGTTCATGTTTCCCGATAAACTCTGTAACGGTCACATTGTCTCTGGTTGCGGCAAATTGACTTTGCGCCTGATTATCAACAATGCTGTCTTCACTGGCTGTCGCGATACGGATTGGCAGATCTAGCTTGATATCTTGAAACGAGCGGCATTTATGTAGCGCCGTGTATAACCAAGCAAAGCTGACACCACCGAGTTGTAGCTCGGGAAATTGATCGTACAAACCTCTAAATAGCGCATATCTAATTGGACAATCAGTAAGGTCATTATCTTGAAAAGGTTTGTTGTGGTAGTGCACCTGTCCCAATGCATAATGCTTACCAAGCCCAAATAAACAAGCTGCGCCTGCCAGTCCCTCGGCAAACCAAGCCGGGTAGGGAGTCGTATTGATCCCAAGCATCGGGGCTGATAAATAGACTCCCTCTATGTTGTGAGGCGCAAATAATGTTAAATAATCGCAGGTAATGGCGCCACCCATTGAATGCGCCAATATAAAAAGTGGCAAGGTATTTTGCTTGGCAACGATTTGGTCCATAAAGCAGTGCAGCGTTGCGGCATAATCTTCAAAGCGTCTAACATAGCCGATTTGTTTGTCTTTAAGTAATCGCGGCGAGTAGCCTTGTCCTGGATGGTCATAGGTAAATACCGCTATGTTGTTTTGCGCAAACTCCCACAGCAATTCTCTGTATTTATGAGCAGATTCAATACGACCATTAACCAACACCAGGCTAAACGTTGCCTTTTCTGGAATGTGGTAGGCGTAAAATAGCCTACCATGAGGGGTATCAAAAAAGCCTTTTTGGCAGCCTTGCCAGTGCTTATCAATTTCCGGAAGGTGTGACTCAAGTTGCTGACTTTGGCTATAAAACATGGCTACCTGTGTAATGGAATTCGAATGCTGACTTGCAAACCAACATTATTACTAAATTCGATATGAGCGTCATGTACTTTTAACGCGTGCTGCGCAATGGCAAGACCTAGCCCAAACCCGCCCATTTGATTTTTGCTTGGCGTACGTGCGCTCGACACTCTGAAAAATGGAATGCAAAGCTTGTCGAGCATGTCTTCACTTACACCTTTACCATCATCACTGATAGTGCATAGCAACTGATTACCATCACGCTCAATATCGACATTAATACGGCTAGTGGCATACTTAATCGCGTTACGAATAATGTTTTCGAATGCGCGGTTAAGTAGCATTGGGTCGCCATAAAGTGTTGCCTCGGGTAGTGCTGTGACGACAAGATCCTTCTCTAATTGCTGTGTTTCGAACAGTGCATCTTCCAATATCGGGTCGAGCAGTTCATTGAGCTTAATTATCTGCATATCGATTGGTACTTGATCCGCTTCGAGCTTAGATAAATGCAAAATATCGCTGAGCATATTTTCAACTAACTGAGCTTCACGCTCAATGCGATCGATATAACTTTGGCTTTGCGCTGTGGCATGACCGGCAGCGAGGCCTGTGGCCATTTGTAAGCGGGTGAGCGGTGAGCGTAGTTCATGGGATATATCAGCAAGCAAGCGCTTTTGGTTGTTAACCAGAGACTCTAATTTATCAGCCATTAAGTTAAAATCATGACCCAGTTGGCCGAGCTCGTCTTGGCGCTTGGTATTTATATTGGCTCTGCTCGACAATTCTCCACGAGAAAGTTTTGCAGCAGCTTTTTGTAGCTCTTTAATTGGCGACAATAGATCTCGAGTAAACCAAAAACACAGTAATAAGCTTGCGCCTAGCACGACCGCAATTTTTACCCAAAGCGGCAGAGTTCTTAATTTGATGAGCGCACTTGGGGTATGGTTTTCAAAAATTAAATATAGGCGATAATTTTCACCTTGAAGTGTAAGCTCTAGGGGGCCAAAAGCCTTGTACTCAGGAGTAAAAATAGCGGCAGGTTTAGCATCTTCGGTAAAACTGAGTAAATCTAAATTCAGCGTTTTTATATTGGGATCGGCGGCAACGCTTTTTTCGGCATCGCGGTGGCTCAAGTAGATATTTAGCGCCTTTCTTTTACGCAGTTTGGCGACCTTATTCAACTCAAAGTTGGGGCGCTCGCTTGCGCGTATTAACGCCTGTTCTAATTGTTTTAGATTTTGCAGCATGGGTTTTGAGATGCGGTGAGTTTCTACAACATCAGGTTGTAGCATGCTGATCCCAAGCAGCAGCAACATAGTGGCAATGATGGTAAGCCAAAACCAGGCAAAAACCTTAACAAGTAAGTACCGCTTCATTCATTACGCCTTTAGAAAAATATAGCCAGCGCCGCGGATCGTTTTGATATAAGTATGTTCACTTAACGCGGCAATTTTCTTGCGAACGTTAGAGACATGCATATCGATAGAGCGATCGTAAGGCACAAGTGGTCGGCCTAGTACTTGTCGTGAAATAGTCTGCTTGTCGACCACTTCTCCTGCGGTTCTGACCAACAATAGTAGCACCTCGTATTCGGTGCCCGTCAGTGACAGCACCTCACCATTAACAGTAGCACTTCTTGAAGCTACATCTAAACGCAGCTGATGGATAGTAAAGGTATCGTCCGGACTGTGTTGTTTATAATGATCGACGCGACGGGTAATCGCTTTAACGCGAGCGAGTAGTTCGCGGTGGTTAAACGGCTTTGGAATATAATCGTCAGCACCTAGCTCCAAGCCAAAGATGCGATCAAAGTCATCGCCTTTTGCCGTTAGCATGATAACGGGTGTCATCTTCTGGACACGTAACGCTTTTAGTACTTCAAAACCATCCATTTCGGGAAGCATTACGTCTAATAATATCAGGTCGAAATTTTGCTTTAATGCCAGCTGTAGACCTTCAGTTCCTGTGTGGGCCATCGCCACTTCAAAGCCTTCTGCAGTAAAGTATTCTTTTAACAGGCCGCAAAGTTCTTGGTCGTCATCAATAAGTAAAATGGAATGTTTCATTGTCATACTTAGTCCAGCATTGTTGATTGGCGTTGGTCTGAATAGTTCGGCTCTAGCATATTACACCTTACTTCAACGCCTTATGTAAATTGCCTTTGCTTTTTTTTGCAAAGCACTGACAAAACTTTACCTCTGTCTGACGTTCCTTTTCTTTGTGCTTGCTAAATTTGGAAATGACAAAGCAATGGCGAACAAGGAGCCAATATCATGAAATTACTATCTACTTTAGCATTAGTTACAGCACTTGGCGTATCGACTTTCAGCTTCACTGCAAACGCAGGCCCGATGGGCGGGCAGCTTGAGCACTCAGCAAGGTTGCTACTATCAGATAAAGGCCAGAAGTTATTAGAGTTAACAGAAGCGCAGCAAGATCAACTAAAGACAATTTATGCGGATTACAAAACTGCCAAAAAAGCGCTAAAAGAAAGCGGGAAAGAAGCATATTCAGCTTATCGTGAGGAAATGAAAGCACTTATGGCAGCGCCAACCTTCGATAAGATTCAAGCGCAACTTTTACTGGAAAAAGGCCAAGATAAAAAGCAAACCTGGGCGCTACTTTCAATGGAAGCTCGCCACAAAGTATTCCATGTATTGAATGAAGAGCAGCGCGATAAGCTCCAAGCACTTAAATCACGCCGTAGCCACAAAGGCCATAAAAAAGCAGATTAAGTCCCAATGTTCTCTCCAACTTAGCCCTGACCTTCACGGTAAGGGCTTTATCATTTCTTGCCAGTTACTGTTGAATAATGAGAGCTGGTACTCCAAATTGACAAAGAGTACAGGCCAGTTGCGATTAATGTACAAAATAATGCGACTGTCTGTACAGCTTTAAGTTACATGTTGATAACATGTTTGCGTTGTGGTACTTTTCGATTAAGAGTACATCTAGCGAGTCTGCGGACAACTCTTTGAAATAGTGTCGAATTGAAAAATTCTTAATTTACGCGCACAAACTTTCCAATAACTTTTGTTTTTTTCAGAGTAACTAAGGGTATTCTTTGTTGTTGGCTGTTTGTTACTAGGTATCACTGAGGGAGACATGCAGACACCTGAAGAATACGAGGTGACACTTAGGATCCGAGAACTGCTAAAAGAACTCAAAAAGCGTAGAGGCTATACTAAAAAAACCATTAGCCAAAAGCTCGGAATAGGTCTCACCACACTAGACGATTACCTAAACGGAACAAGCTCATTTCGCTTGGGTACCTTAATTAAATTGTCGGAAATTTGCCGGATCCAACTAAGCGATATTTTGGAAGGAGCGGGGCATATTGCTAAAAGCTACCAAAATGAAGTGAGAAGCACTGAGCAGAAACCGGAACAAGATCAAACTGAGATAGATCGTTAGCAAATGCTATCGAGATCGAGCTATTTTCGCCAAATAAGCTGTGATTAAAGTGTCAGGCCGAGATACTCGGCCAATAGTTTATTCTTTAAAAAAGCTATCGTCGTTTTTTGCCAGCATCGCTTCTATATCTTCAATCAAATTTTCCGCATCTTGAGGTGTAAGTTCACCACTTTTCATCGGTGTAGAAATCGTATTTGATTCGTCAGACCAATCACCTAAATCAATTAATTGACAGCGTTTTGAGCAGAACGGACGAAATGGGCTTTTATCCGACCATTCAACAGCCTGTTGGCAGGTTGGGCACTTTACTGTGGTTGTCATAATACACTTACTTTTTACTTCGTAGTTGTGTAAGTCTAATCGCATTTTATTGCTTTGTGAACCGAGCGTATATCTACTCTGAACACCTTGCATACTAGGTGGGGATCCGTGATAGGATGGTGTAGCTAGGTAAAAGGAGAGGATGTAGTAAAGGTGGAGAAGTTCGAAGCAACACTAGACAATTGTCATAAAGAGCCAATTCATATTCCAGGTTCAATTCAGCCACATGGCTATTTATTGCTATTCGACACCAACACATTAACCCTGCGCTATTTTAGCGAAAACTTTGCCGCACTTATAGGACTTGAACCTAGTGCTT
Source organism: Pseudoalteromonas piscicida (assembly GCF_000238315.3). Lineage (NCBI taxonomy): Bacteria > Pseudomonadati > Pseudomonadota > Gammaproteobacteria > Alteromonadales > Pseudoalteromonadaceae > Pseudoalteromonas > Pseudoalteromonas piscicida. Next base: position 2,294,790 of record NZ_CP011924.1, on the reverse strand, counting down.
TGGTCAATACTCATGCTGAAGCGATTTTTGAATCTCCTTTTTTGAGTTGTTAGTCAGTAACGCTAATTCCTCTGAAATTCATCGTCTTAATCCGATGACTGCCAGCATAAAAACCAAGAACTCAACATGCGTTGAATTCTCCGTAGTCGCTAGTCAAAACGAAGCTGGGCTCATTTTAGAGCTTGAGCAAAATACGGCGTATGGCGTTGAAATCAATCATTCAATGCAGCACCTTATGAAACATTCGTTGTCTAGTATGGTGGATTCTCAGTCGTTACAGGCTTCGTTCGAGATGGCCGTGGAGGAGATTAGAGAGTTAACACAATTTGACAGGGTGATGCTGTATAAATTTGATCACGAGTATAATGGTGAGGTGGTTGCAGAATCGAAGCGTAATGACCTTAATTCGTTTTTAAACCAGCACTTTCCTGAGTCGGATATTCCAAAACAAGCAAGAGCGCTGTATTTAAGGAATCCGATCCGCTTGCTTGCCGACGTTGATGGCGAAAATTCACCGCTTTATCCGCAAGACAAGCCGATTGACTTAAGTGCTTGTATTTTACGTAGTGTTTCGCCAATTCATTGCCAATATTTACGCAATATGGGCGTTCAGGCAACCATGTCTATCAGTATTATTGTTGCTGGTAAATTGTGGGGGCTGATTGCCTGCCACCACTACGAGAAGCACGTAGTGCCATTTAACATCCGTGAAGTCGCCCAGTATATGGGGCTGATGTTATCTTACCTTATCTCTCTCAAAACTTCGTCCTTAGAAGCAATGGCAGAAGCCAATGCACTGACATTGAGCTCATCCGTCACCGAGCGCATGGCAAAAGAAATCTTTTTTGTTGATGGGCTAAGGTACGAATCCGCTGCTTTACAAGAGATGATGAAAGCGACAGGTGTCGCGTGGCGTGTTGACAATGATTTGGAATGCTACGGGCAAACTCCTGCAAAAGTGGATATAGAAGCCATTTACCAATGGCTTGCAGAGCATCAACTTGGCGATGACTCCATTTTTTATTGCCATAATTTAGGTGAGCTTAACGAAACATTTAAAGCCTTTGCGAAAACCGCGAGTGGGGTGCTATTGATGCCACTTTCAGCGGATGCTAATCACTTCATCATGTGGTTTAGAAAGGAAGTTATTCAAACCAAAAATTGGGGAGGGAAGCCTGAAAAATCCATTGAGTTTTTGGATGATGGTAGCCACCGTTTAATGCCGCGTAGTTCGTTTAAGTTGTGGGTCGAGAATGTGAAGTGCAAATCTCACCCTTGGACGGAAGCCGAAGTAAGTTGTGCATTGAAGTTTCGTAATACCTTGGTTAATTATGTGCTGGCTAAATCTGAGCGATATAAAAAGCTTAATGCAATTCTAGAGCAAAAAGTTACCAAGCGTACCGAAGCGTTGGAAAATGAGATCACTTCGCGTCGCACTGCTGAGCAATTACTGACGATAGCACTTGAGAAAGCACATGAGTCGAATCAAGAGCTGGAGCGTTTTGCCTTTTTAGCGTCCCATGATCTACAAGAGCCACTTAGAAAAATCCAAATGTTCGGCGATCGGATCCAGTGTTCAGCTGAGGGACTAAATGATAGACATGCCTCTTATCTTAAGCGCATGATGGATTCTGCTGAGCGAATGCAAAAGTTGATCAAAGGATTGCTAAGCTTTTCACGGATTGATCGTAAAGGTGAGTCATTTAAATCATTTGATGGCGATAATGCGTTAGCTGAAACCTTACTAGATCTTGAGTTAGTGATTAAAGAATCAAACGCACAAGTGGATACCACAGGGCTTGGTGATGTATTTGGAGATCGCAGGCAGTTGCAACGTGTGCTGCTAAACTTAATTAATAATGGGATTAAGTTTAGTGCGCCAGAAAGAGCGCCGCGGGTCTCGATTAGCAGCGAACGTAAAGCAAATGAACTGATTGTTGCCGTTAAGGATAACGGGATTGGCTTTGATCCCGAATTTAGTGAGCAGATCTTCAATCTTTTTGAAAGATTACATGGTCGTAGCGCATATGCCGGTACTGGGCTTGGGCTTGCTATTTGTAAAAAAATCGTCGAAAGACATCATGGTCGCATATGGGTCGAAACGGAAGTGGGGCAAGGTTCTACTTTCTATTTTAGCTTGCCGATTTCAGCGCAAGAGAGTTAACTTAGCTGTAGAGCCATTGATGCGGTTCTGATATCAGCATACAAACTCGAGGTTTAACGCGAGTTTAAGGAGAGAGCGTATGGTTCATCATCATGATTTAATTAAACAGCTTCACTCTGTAAACTATATCTTGGTTGCAGATGATGATTTCGACGACCAAGAATTAATCCGTGATGCATTTGAAGATAATGGCGTGATGGAGGCTAAGTTACAATTTGTAAGTGATGGCGTTGAGTTGATTGAAAAACTTAATAGCACCGAGCTATTGCCTAGCCTTATTATTCTTGATTTAAATATGCCACGAAAAAGCGGCAAAGATGTATTAGCTGAGATGCGCGGGGCGGCAAACCTTAAGCATATTCCAGTTATTATGTTCAGCACATCAGACTCAGAGTTAGATATAAAACAGTGTTATTTGCTTGGGGCAAATTCTTATATGACCAAACCTTCTCAATATCATGAGTTGGTGGATTCAATGAAGTCCTTGTTGTCTTTTTGGCTTGGCACTGCAAAGCTTGTGATTGATTGAAAGTGTAGGGCCAGATAACTAACTGGCCCTTAAGCTGTCATAGCACTACATTGCTTCGTTAGTATGCTTTTGCTTTAACAAGCGACTTGTCACTGTACCTGCGGTCATTGAACCCGATACATTGAGTGCCGTTCTTGCCATATCAATTAATGGCTCAATAGAAATAAGCAGCGCTGCAATTGTCACTGGCAGTCCCATTGCCGGTAGTACCACCAAAGCTGCGAAAGTGGCACCACCTCCAACACCCGCAATACCAAACGAGCTAATTGCAACCATAGCCACTAAAGAGACAATAAAGTCGAGTGCGAACGGGTCAATTCCTACTGTTGGCGCAACCATTACTGCAAGCATTGCAGGATAAATACCGGCGCAGCCATTTTGTCCGATTGTCGCACCAAACGATGCGGAAAGGTTTGCAATCGCAGGGGGAACATTAAGCTTGTGGATCTGCGCTTCAACGTTCAGTGGAATGGTTGCCGCAGAGCTTCGTGAGGTGAAAGCAAAAGTTAAAACTGGCCAAATTTTTTGGAAGAAATGCTTTGGGTTTTCACCAACCAAAGTAACGAGCAAACCATGCACCAAAAACATCAGTAAAATGGCAACGTAAGAGGCAATGATAAAACCGAGTAAGCTAATAATGTCAGCCATGCTTGATGTGGCGATCACTTTGGCCATCAAGCCAGCTACACCGTAAGGCGTGAGGGCGATGATCATACGTACTAATCGCAGTACAACGGCCTGTGCGCCTTCAACTGCATTTTTTATTGGGTTACTTAAATCTGACTCTTCCATGATGGCTCTACGAGCAGCAATACCAGTTAACACACCAAAAATCACCACGGCGATAATCGAGGTCGAGCGCTCGCCAGTTAAGTCAGCAAACGGATTGGTTGGTACAAAGCTAAGCAGCATTTGTGGAATGGTTAAATCGGCAACGGTTGTTGCACGTTCTTCTAGTACCGCTATTCTGGCCGTTTCGCGCGCACCTTCAACTAAGCCTTGAGCGCTTAACCCAAATGCTTGAGTGATAAAAATACCAATGAGCGCCGCAATGGCCGTGGTAAAAACTAAAATTGCGATAGTGACAAACGAGATCTTTCCAAGAGAGCCTTGATTATCTAATTTTACAACCGCGGCAATCATAGAAACTAAGACCAATGGCATAATGACCATTTTTAGAAGATTGACATAGCCGCTACCAACAATCGCAACCCAATCTAGTACAGTCTGTTTAGTGGTTAAGTCACCGGAGAAAACAAATTGTAGGGCGAGTCCAAATAGGCTACCCGCAACTAAGCCTAATAATACCGTTCGTGACAGGGTTTCGGAGCGCTGTTGAAAGCGGTAAAGACCGAAAAGTATGGCAATAAAAACCGCCAACGCGGCGATAACAGCAAAAGACATCAGAATACCTTTCGAAATATATGAAAATAACGCGCTACTATAGAGGTTTTGTTGATTTGGCTAAAATATTCTTTGACTATGGAATAGAACAAAAGGTTATCAATAAAAATGAAAGTTTTTAATGGCTTTTCCTTTCATATAAAGATGTTTTGTAGTGAGTTGGTACTAACTCGTAGTAATTAAAAACACTGAGATATGAGCATAGCTTACAATAATCTTTCGTAGCAGCGAGTTTATCTCGCGACTCTTTTCGAGCGTCTATCTCGCGACTCTTTTCTAGAATTTATCTCGCGACTCTTTTCGAGCGTCTATTTCGCGATTTCCTTTGCTTTGCGACGTTAACCGTGTAGCCGAATTTATAGTATCGAGTTGGAGGTGTGGTTTATTGAGTATGTGTAAAAGCGAGTTAATTCTAAGGCAATGACATGCGTCAAGTGGGAAAGGTTGTTCCCCAGCTTCGCGGATGCCGATGTCAGCCCTTGAACCCTGAGGTTCAAGGCGGAGAGCAACAGCCTACCGTAGGCTTCTCGGTACATGCCGAGCATGCTCAATAGTAAACAAACTGCTATCCTAAACGAAATTTATCGGCTCAGGGACTTAATCAGCTGTCCTACGAGCTAGGGAACAATTACAGTATATAAAACATCTGCCGATCACGAAACCATAGTAATGCAATTTATGTGTTAACCGCGTGCTTTTTACTCGCTTTGTTTAGTGACTAATCAAACGTTAATCTGAGCGTTAGCTGACCACGCTAAATTTGCTTAATTTTCGAAGGCCACAGTTTCTTAACCGTTTCTAACTAACAGAGTAAACGCTATTTAGCTCAGATTACTTAGAAAGGAACCGGGGCGGTAAAGGTCATCATCTCAGTAGTTGTCGGATGTGAAATTTGCAGCATCTCTGCATGCAACTGTAGACGTGAAGCCGCCGCTAATGCCTCTCCCGTAGCGTATAGTCTATCACCTAGAATAACGTGTCCAAGCGAAAGCATATGTACTCTGAGTTGATGAGAACGTCCTGTGATGGGGGTTAGCTTTACGCGTGTTGTTTGCGCTTCATATTCCATGACTTCAAAATGCGTTAATGAAGGTTTTCCGGTCTCATGACAAACCATTTGCTTAGGGCGGTTAGGCCAATCACACACCAGCGGTAAATCAACAGAACCCGTTTGCTGTTGTAATTTGCCATAAACACGGGCGATGTAGTGTTTGTGGGTTAACCTGTCTTGAAATTGAATGCTCAGATGGCGATGCGCTGCTTTATTCATCGCAAGGCACAGTACGCCGGATGTCGCCATATCAAGGCGATGCACAATTCTTGCGGTAGGGTAGACAAAATTGACTCTGGCGATAGCGCTGTCCCAATGCTTCGGATCTTTACCAGGTACGGTGAGTAATCCGCTTGGCTTGTTGATCACCAACATATCTTCATCTTGGTACAAAATATCAAGATAGGGAGAAAGGGGGGGCGCGTAATTTAGTAACACCAGCTGCCTCAGCATGAACAAGAACGAAGCCGAGTATTATATATGAGTTGCTAAGTGAGCGGTAGCAAGAAAGAGAGCCGCAGCTCTCTTTCGCTGTGGAAGGTTTACTGGTTTGCAACCACAATTAAACGAATCGCATCCAGCTTAAGCTGCGCTTTTTCAATGTGTGTGCTCAGCTCAGCCCTTTGTTTATCAAATACTTGAACTTCTTCATCACGGATGTTCGGATTGATAGCCTTAAGTGCTTGTAAACGACCTTGCTCATCACCTAATTGCTTTTGCATTTTATCCATCGCGTTGGCTTGAATACTTTCAAGTTGAGCTTGTGCAATATCGCCAGCTTGAGTAATAAGCGGGTGAATAGCACTTTGCAGGGCATTAACTAGCTTACTGCCTGTTTGTCTGCCAACGGCAGAAAGCTGTTGATTGAATGCATCAAACGCAACGTTTTGGGCTAAGTCATTGCCACCTTTATCCATTAGGACTCGAATTGGTGTTGGCGGTAAAAAGCGGCCTACCTGAAGAGACTTAGGCGCAGAAGCTTCTGCAACGAAGATCATTTCAACAAAGAAAGTACCGACAGGTAACTTGTTGTTTTTAAGCAGTGCCACTGACGCACAACCAAAGTCATCGTTACAGATCATATCCATTACGCCGCTGACCATGGGGTGATCCCAGCTGATGAAATGCGCGTCTTCTTGTGACAGTGAGGTGTTACGGTCAAAAGTCACTGTGATGCCATCGTCTTTCAAACAAGGGAAAGAAGGATTTAGCATGTGCTCGGTCGGCTTGAGAATAATCGTATTCTCGCCTTTGTCTTCTTGGTTAACACCAAAAGTATCAAACACATTAATCATAAACGCAGGCAAAATTACGTCGTTATCAAGTGCTTCAAGTTCAGCAACGATATTATCTGTTTTACCTTGGCCACTTGAGTGAAGTTCAAGTAGACGGTCTCGACCTTGCTCCATCTTTGTGCGCAGCTGTGCGTTTTCTTTTGCGGCTTGCTCCAATAGAGGATCTAATTCGTCTTCGTCACAGTTGTGTTCAGCGATCAGCGCTAACAAATCATCAGAAAAAGACTTATACAGCATTTGCCCTGTAGTGCTGGTGGTTTCGAATGCATCTAAGCCCTCGTGATACCAACGTAGTAATACTTCTTGTGCGGTACTTTCAAAGTAAGGCACGTGAATATTGATGTCGTGCTTTTGACCAATGCGGTCAAGACGACCAATACGTTGCTCAAGTAAGTCAGGGTTAAGCGGTAAGTCAAATAGCACCAAGTGATGTGAGAACTGGAAGTTACGACCTTCAGAGCCAATTTCAGAGCAGAGTAATACTTGCGCGCTATCATATTCATCAGCAAAAAACGCTGCCGCGCGGTCGCGCTCAATGATAGACATGCCTTCGTGGAACACCGCCGCTTTAATCGCTTCGCGCTCACGTAACACTTGTTCAAGGCTAATTGCGGTTTCCGCTTTGGCACAAATAAGCAGTACTTTTTCGTGTTTCAGCTCTTTTAATTTAGCAATCAACCACTCAACGCGCGGGTCAAACTGCGCCCAGCTGCTTCCTTCACCTTCGAACTCTTGGAAGATTTTTTCTGGGAACAAAGCACGCATCGCGTTAAATTCAGGACTTTGAATACCACCAATGTTACCCATTACCGACATTGCTGTTTTGTATTGCTTTGGTAAAGGTACTGGGTATTGATGTAACAAACGACTTGGGTAGCCATCAATGCCACTGCGGCTATTTCTAAATAGAATACGGCCAGTACCATGACGGTCTAGTAACATAGACAAAATTTCAGCTTTGGCGTCGCTATTGCCACTTTGTGCCTTTGCAAGTAGCTCAGAAATATCGGTTTCTTTTAGCAGTGTACAAAGTGTTTGCTCTTCTTTTGCGTCTAACTTTTTGTCTTGCAGTAAGTTGTTCGCGGCTTCTGCGACTTCTTTATAATGACTTTCTTCTTCAACGAACACGTCGTAGTCGTAGAAGCGGTCTGGATCGAGTAGCTGTAAACGCGCAAAGTGACTGCGGTGACCAAGTTGGTCAGGTGTTGCAGTCAACAAGATAAGCCCAGGAATATCCTGAGAAAGCTCAGCAATACGTTGATATTCAGTGCTTGGCTTTTCCTTTGTGACCGTCAGGTGGTGTGCTTCATCAACAATCAGTAGATCCCAATCAGCGAGTGTGGCTTGTTCAAACCAGCGGCGCTTTTTGGTAATAAACTCTAGGCTAACCAATACCAGTTGCTCTGTTTCGAATACATTCGGTGCATCTGCATAAGCTTCGCTACAACGCTCTTCGTCAAAAATCGAAAAGTGCAGGTTAAAGCGGCGTAGCATCTCTACAAGCCATTGGTGTTGTAAGTTCTCTGGAACCACGATCAACACACGGTTGGCGCGACCAGAGAGAATTTGCTGGTGTAAAATCATGCCCGCTTCAATGGTTTTACCTAGGCCTACTTCATCAGACAGAAGTACGCGAGGTGCAAAGCGCTTACCGACTTCATCGGCAATATAAAGCTGGTGTGGAATAAGGCTAGCGCGCTGACCTATCAATCCTTTAAGGTGAGATTGTTCTTTATCAAACTGGTGTTGCCAAGTTTGATAGCGTAGTGTGTAGCGATCAAAACGGTCGATTTGGCCTGCAAATAGACGATCTTGAGGTTTATTGAACTTGAGGAAGTGATCAAGAAAGGTCTCTTTGAATGAAGTCTCTTCTTCATTATCAACTCGAGTACCATGATAGCAAAATAGTCCATTTTGCTCTTCCACGCTGTCAACACGTAGTTCCCACTCTTCAACATGGCGGATCACATCGCCTGGGTTGAATACAACTCGAGTTACAGGTGCTTCCTGTACTGAGTAAACACGGTTTTCTCCGCTAGCGGGAAATAAAATAGTCACTTGACGCCCCTCAAGTGCCACTATTGTGCCCAATCCCAAATCTGATTCCGTATCACTGATCCAGCGCTGACCTAAGGAAAAATTCATGGTTATCTCGTCTATGCAGAAAAAAGGCGGCTATGTTACCTATTCATATCGGTTTGTTCAATACACAACAGTGACTCAGGCCTTTATTTATCAAGTGCTGGCGCTTTTTCTATCTAGTTGGCATGGCAAACGCCAACTAGTTGTTTTTTATCAATATGCAAGTTGGATTTTCTACTGTCATAAAAGCGACTTTTGTGACAAATAGACTAAACTTGAACTATACCCAAAACATAATCGGTCACTACGTTGTGTATTGGGTATAGCATAATAATCTGTAAACAACAGGAATGCGCTATGGTAAAACAAGACAAAGACCATAAAGTGTACGTGCTCGACACCAACGTACTTCTCCATGAACCGCTCGCTTACCTTTCCTTCCAAGAACACGATGTTGTTATTCCCATGACTGTCCTTGAAGAACTTGATCATATAAAAGATCGAAAGAGTGACGTGAGCCGAGACGCAAGAGTTGCCATTCGTGGGTTAGATGATGTGCTTCGCGATGCAACACCAGAGCAAATGCTAGAGGGGGTAGCGCTACCAACATTGAGGATAGAAAGTCACCGAACGCCCAGTTCAGGTAAATTGATTATTGTAAACGATCACCTGTTTCCTGATTCCATCTCAGGGTTACCCGGCAACGAAAATGACCACCGCATTATTAATTGTGCGGTACATTTGCAAACTCAGTACAGCGACAAAAAAGTGGTGCTGGTTACCAAAGACATCAATATGCGACTAAAAGCGAAAGGCGCTGGACTCAAGTATGTTGAAGACTATCGTACCGATCAACTGATTGACGACATTGCGCTGTTAACCAGTGGCTTTAAAAAGGTTGAAGGCGATTTTTGGCAAAATGTTGGTGAGTGTCAAACGCAGCAGGAAGGGCGATACACGGTTCATGATGTGCCAAAATCACTCGTACCAGATGTGTTCTGTAATGAATATCTGATAGACGATACTAATCACTTTGCAGCTCGGGTTGTGGGTTACGACTCTGAGCACATTCGATTAAAAGACTTAGGCGTTGAACGTTTGATGCACCGTCAAGCATGGGGAGTGAAACCAAAAAATATCAACCAAGGTATGGCGCTGGATGCATTACTTGATACTGACATTGAACTAGTGATACTAACTGGGCCAGCAGGGTGCGGAAAAACCTTATTGGCGCTTGCCAGTGCGCTTGAAATGATCATCGAAAAAGGAATTTACGATAAGGTAATTGTGACGCGAAATACGCCTGAAATTGCAGAGAGCATCGGCTTTTTACCGGGTACGGAAGAAGAGAAAATGGCCCCTTGGCTTGCGGCAATTACAGATACCTTAGAAGTGCTCCACAAACACGATGAAAGCCCAGTGACTAGCCGTAACTATATTATGGAAAAGGCGAACATTCAGTTTAAATCGGTGAACTTTATGCGTGGCCGTAGTATTCAAAATGCGGTCGTTATTTTAGATGAGAGCCAAAACTTAACGGCATCACAGTTAAAAACTATTATCACTCGCTGCGGTGAGGGAACCAAATTGATTTGTACGGGAAACCTCGCCCAGATTGATAGTAATTATCTCACCCCGGTGACATCAGGGTTAACCTATATTGTTGAGCGCTTTAAAGACTTTGAAGGTAGCGCTACCATTAACTTAAACGGTGTAGTACGAAGCCGCTTGGCAAGTTTTGCTGAAGAAAATTTATAACTTGCCTTGAGCCGACTGGCTCGTTACTCTTTTGCTAACACTGTGTGCAAACGGGAACGAGCCAGTAAATGGATGCGACAAAAGAATTTTTACCACTAAAAAGTTACCGAAAGGGAATTTTAGTGGCGGTAATAATACCCATCCTACTTGTCCTCGTCTTAGCCTATCACCTCTATCAAATTAAACTCGAACGCCAGTACAAAGTACGTTTTGGTCAGTATGAATATGTTTCTCAGCAGCTGAAACAAGAGTTTTATGCTGCACATGTCGTTCTTGATAGCATCGCCGTTAACCTAGCGCAGCCCATTTCTTTTCAAAAGCCACCAGAGTGGTTAGAAGATATAGAGCAACACCCTGAACATTATTATCATGCGTTACCAAACAATGGTGGAGAGATTGTTGGTCGTGGGCAAGTCAGTGAAGCGCTTTTTGCCACGAAACGATGGCAAACCGTATTGTCGCTTAATACCGCTTTTGATGCCGCGCTCGCGTTGCAAGGTGGATTGTATGCGGTCGCATACGTAGAAGATGACGGCTTTGCGTATGTTAAGCGTCGAGAAGCCTCAAGCAGCCATTTCATCACGCGGCTAGTTCAAGGTAAGTTCGAACCCGACTTTAGCTTGGGCAATATAGTCGTTGGTCCACCCGTGAAGTTTTTCGATAGACAAATGTTTGCGCTCGGTAAGAAACTATCAACGGTGGATAACGCTCATGTATTGATGATTTATGATAGCGATATTATTGATAGATGGTTGTTAAACATCGGCTCCTTAGAAGGTACGATGGAATTTAAAAACCAAAGTGATGAGATTATCGCGGGAGAACGCTATGATCACGACCACGATGGGCTTGTAAATTCATCAGCACCTTGGCAGTACGGACTGCACTTTATTGCAAAACCCGCCAAAGAGCCTATTAGCTTAAACTATCATGAAAGCTATGAGCAGTTTGCCGCTCCACTACAGCGGGAGATCTTGCTCGAACTTGCACTATTACTGTTTTTTATTCTTTTTACCTTTGTGACTATTGTGTGGTTAAGCGGACAAATATTTGTCCGACCTCTAAAGCACTTTGTGAATTATCTATCTTTGCAAGAGCATACACCACAAGCCACTTTAAACTATCCCATCCCCTCAGAATGGCAACCTTGGTTTATACAAATTAAGCAGGTAGTGGAGCAAAAATCGCGCTTAATGCATGCCCTTAAGCAACATAATCAAGAAATAGACGACGAAATTAAGCGTAAACAACAGGCATTAAAGCAAAGCTTTGAGGCAAAAGAGCGTCAAGCTGCTTTGCTAAATGCAGTGCTTGACTCTGTGCCCGATATTATCTATTTCAAAAATATAGACGGTTCATTCATAGGCTGTAATCGCGCATTTGAAGAGTTTATGGGTGTTGATAAGTCGGATTTGGTTGCGAAAACACAACCTGAAGTGACATCTGGATTAACCATATTACTTGAGCAAGAAGCGGCGATGGAGCGCTCGCAAGAACAAGTGGCAACTAACTTTGTCCTTGGGGCGAATACCTACTTTTTGACAATCACGCCATTGAAATCGGAAACTGGAAAGCTCATCGGTTGTTTGGGGGTTGCGAGAGATATTACTGCCGCACAAGAGGCATACAATGCCCTAAGAGACTCTGAAGAAAACTTTAGGGCTGCGACTGAGTTTGCACCTAATGGCGTGATTTTAGCTGCGATCAGCGGTAAAATTTTGGAGATGAACAAGGCTGCCAAACGTTACTTGTCACTTGATAAGAATACGGGAGAAAAGCAGCTGGAACGCTTGTTTGATGAACAAAACTGGCAAGAGCTAAAGCCTGTCTTGGCTGGGCTATTAAAAGAGCAAAAGAAAGTCGTTGAACACATGATCTCACAGTCGGGTAAGCACCGCTGGTTACAATTGAGTATTTCTTTAGTTTGGGATAAAAATAAGCGCCCTAAGTATTACGTAATCCATATTCAAAATATCACCGGTTTGTTGTTGGCAAAGCAAGATGCTGAGCGCGCAACGCTTGCCAAAAGCCGCTTTATCGCGAATATCAGCCATGAAATTAGAACGCCAATTAATGCCATATTAGGTTTGGCGGATATGATCAAAAGTGAGGCGCTGACTCGAGTTCAGAATAAAAAATTGCAGCAGCTTTCTGGAGCTGCAAACGAGCTGCTTACCATGCTCAACAGTATTTTAGAGTTTGCTAAAGTCGAAAGTCATCAGGGTACAATTCAATACGAGACATTTCAGACCTGCCATGTATTTACCACGATAGAATCACTGATTAAACCTTTATGTATACAAAAAGGTTTGGAATTTGAGTTACAGGTCGACCCTCAAGTTTGGCCTTACCTGTACAGTGATGAAGATAAGGTAAAGCAAATCTTAGTAAACCTACTTGGTAACGCTGTAAAGTATACCAATCATGGTAAGGTTGGTTTGAAGGTAACGTTAGTTAATGATAGAGCTGCAAAACAAACCATAAAGTTTGCTGTTTGGGACACAGGAGTTGGGATCAAATCGCAAGAGATTGAACATCTTTTTGACGCATTTACCCAAGGTGATGAAAGCTTCACACGTCGTCACGAAGGCATTGGTTTGGGGCTTGCGATTGTGAAGCAAGAAGTTGCACTCTTAGGTGGCGATATTGCGGTTAACTCAACCCCGAACGAGGGAAGCTGCTTTTTCTTCGAATTGGTGCTAGATAAAGGCGCTTGTCCAGTTGTGGATAGTCACAAAGAAGTTTACTGTCTCACCACCGAAGCGCATAGCTTACCAAGCTATTTTTCAGGTCTTGCAGAACCTTTATCTGTTGAACGATTGCACGCGATGAATACTCAGCTCGACAAGTCTATTGTTGTTATTCCACCGGAAGCAGCGCTTGACCCCGCTTATGCGCTACCTGGAAATACTGCATTACTACTACATAGTGAAGGGGAATTTCCTGAGCAAAGTAACCATATTGCGCTTAATCAAAATGTGTTTTACCAATCAGCTTATACTTGGCTTGCTGAATTTGCCCATATGACGCAAACCGTCGACAACGTGTGTATGCAGGTTGCCGGTGCACTTTGCTTGGTGGTCGACGATAACAACTTAAATTTAGATATTACTGAAAATATGTTGAAGCAGAATGGTATTTCTACCGTAGGGCTACAAAGCGCCGAACATATTGAGGAAGTTTGCCGCTCACTGCAACCCGACATCATCCTGATGGATATCCATATGCCAAACATTGATGGCTATCAAGCGACCAAGCAGATCAGAGCTGTGTGGTCTGAAACTGAGCTGCCCGTTATCGCCTTGACCGCCAATGCAAGTAAAGAAGAGCGGGCGAAAGCTACAGCCGTTGGCATGAATGATTATTTGGTAAAACCAATTAATAGCACACAGGCGTGCAAGGCATTGGCAAGTAATATTTTCCAGTCAGATAAAACAGAAGAAGCTTTTTTTGATTATGAGTTTGCTTTATCACAAATGATGCAAAATGAAACGTTTTTGCAAACAATGTTAGATAAATTTGCTAAACTTTGCCATGATTACCTAGAACAGGTTGCTGAAATAGAGCAAGGTTCAGCATTATTCGAGTTAGCACACGGAATTAAGGGCGCTGCAGCAGGTCTGGGCTTTAAGCGACTAGCGAAAGTTGCGAAAGACCTTGAAACGCAAAGCAAAACGATCACAACAATAACAAATCGCACTGACTTGGATGTGTTAACAAATGCACTTTCACAGGTGGTGTGCTTTATCGAGCTAAAAAGGTAGCGTCATAAGATGCAGCAAGCTGAGCACATTTTTATTATTGATGATGACCCAATAAATAAGATGGTCCTAAGTAATACATTAGGTGATGGCCATCGGTTATCCCATAGCACTGACACTAAGTTATGTATTGATGAACTAAAAGCAAGCAAACCAGACCTTATTATTTTAGATGTGTTAATGGCTGACGGCGCTGGGTTTTCTGTTTTAGAGTGCCTAAAAAAGGATGCGAGCACTTATGGTATTCCCGTTGTCGTGATCTCCGGTAGTGTGAGCTTTAAAGATGAAGCACGAGGTTTGGAGTTAGGGGCAGTGGATTATATTACTAAACCCTTTAACCCTTTGATTGTAAAAGCCAGAATCAAAAACCATTTAGCAATAAAAAAGAAAAATGATCTGCTAGAAAAGCTAGCCTCTATCGATGGTTTAACGGAGTTGCCCAATCGTAGATATCTAGATGAAGCGATGAAATCAGCATTAGAAATCGCAAAAGCTGATGGCAGTGCTTTTACCGTTATGCTGGTTGAGGTGGACTATTTTAAAACGTTTAATGAGCATTATGGCTACATGCATGGTGATGATTGTTTATTTAAGGTCGCCAAAGCGCTAGAAGAAGGCGCAACCCGACGTTCTTTATTTATTGGCCGTTTTGATGGTACTCGTTTTGCGTTGGTGCTAACTCAGCATAATATCGATGTAATTAATGAGATAGCAGAAGCGTTGCATGACTCGGTTAATGCGTTAAAAATCCCCCATATTGCCTCACCGATATGTGCTCATGTGAGCGTTAGCATTGGTGCAGTTCATATTGAAAATCACTGTAGTAGTGAGCTTGGTGAGTTGATCAAAATGGCAGATAGTGCCCTTGCCGTTGCACAAAAGCAGCAAAGCACGGTATTTATTAAAGCACTATAAATATCTAAAGCCATATGCAGGGAAAAGAGCGTATCCGCATTATTCACCATCCTTGGTGCGATAAAGTCTTACTGAATTTGCTTTAATGCGTTGTCGCCAAAGCCAACCAGTTGGTTATTTTTGAATACCAATGGCGTGCACTCATCTTTTGTTACTTTGCCGTCTGAGTGTTTACTGTTGGTTGCATAGTACAGCACTTGATAGTTGTCGCCGTCTTTTGACACCAACTCGCTAAAATCAGGGGTTGTAAACATGTCTTTTACTGATGAGTAAGACGCGCCCATTTCAAGGTTGGCAATCTTTTCACGATTTTTACGCTGTTTATGTTCCCAGTTAGACGAGTTGTATTCAGAAGCCCAACCGTGCTCTACTTCACCGTCGGATACAGCAACGATACAGCCTGATAATAGAGTAGAGCTAAGCGCAGCCACTAACATTAATTTTTTCATTGTTGTTTTCCTTTTTAATTTTGTTGCTGAGTAAATAATGCAAACAGCCATTTGTTTTTGCTTGAATTATCACAAGAGTTGCAAACTCTTTGCCAACTAATAAAGTTTATAAATATCAGTTTGTTGTTGGTTTTTAATCAGTTTATAGTTGATGGTTTTCACTAACATTTAGCGATATCACTCACTAAAACAGTAATCTAGACCACTCGGTTTCTCGTTGTCTCAGCCACAAAACTTTCAATATTAATGGTAATTTCGCCGACTAAACGTTCGATAGCCTCTTTACTTGCCCATGCCGTATGCGGTGTCAAAAGCAAGTTCTCACCTTGGTATTGAACGAGTGGGTTGCTTGCTTGTGCCGGCTCTTGTGTGAGGACATCCACAGCAGCACCAGCTATTTGCTCGTTAGTTAGTGCATCCACCAGCGCTTGCTCATTGACTATTCCGCCTCTTGCGGTGTTGATAAGATAAGCATGATTTGGAAGTAGGGCGAACTCAGCACTTGAAATCAGGTTTTCTGTTTCAGCGGTAAGCGGGCAGTGAATCGATACAATATCCGCAATCTGCAGTGCTTCTTCAAAAGCCATTCGTCCTGCTCTAACCTCAGTTACGCCTCTACGTTCGGCAACAATTACCTGAGCTCCAAATGCTTGTGCGACTTTTGCAACGGCTTCTCCTAACGTTCCATGGCCTACGATCACAAAGTTTTTGCCTGCAATTTCATTGATGCTGTAGTCCAAACGACAAAACATGTCACTTTGCTGCCAAAGCCCTGCATGGCAGTCTTGCTGGTAACGATGAATATTTGTCATTAAGTTACCAAGCATAGTAAAGGTGTGCTGCACGACAGAAGGCGTCGAATAACCAGCCACATTGGCAACCGCAATGCGATGGGCTTTTGCGGCTGCTAAGTCGATGTTGTTGACGCCTGTGGCCGCAACACAAATCAGTTGTAATTGCGGTAACGCCGCGATCGTTTCTTCAGTTAATTGTACTTTATTGGTGATGATGACTGCTGCATCTTTACAGCGTGTGATGATGTCCTCACTGGATGTGGTGTCGTAAGACGTTAATGTGCCTAGTTTGGCAATGAGGGAAAGATCGGTTCCTGCAAGGGTTTTAGCGTCTAATACCACGATTCGCATTATTTTTATCCTTTTCTTGACTTTGGAGTTAACTCTAAGGTTTATACTTGTGATGTCGACTAGGATAATCTTCAGGACTTGGGAGTGTAAAGTGGTAAAGATTGGTGAGCTGGCAAAGCGGCTTAACGTATCAACTGACACGTTAAGGTATTATGAAGCAAACGATCTCCTACACCCTTGCACAAGGAGCGAGGGCGGGTATCGGTTGTTTGATGAGCAAAGTGAAAAGCAAATGCGCTTTATTCTTCGCGCGAAGGAAGTGGGGTTCAGCCTCAAAGAAGTGCAAGACTTGCTGAAGATAAAGTTTGAAAAGCATCAGCACAGTTGTGAAGAAGTGAAAACACTGACTATCACTAAACGAGATTTAGTGAGAGCGCGTATCGCTGAGTTACAAAAATTTGAACAATCGTTATCGACGCTAGCAGAGCAATGCTGCGGCGGTGAGGAAGCGGCTGTGAGCTGCTCGATTTTAACGGCCTTGGAGGCTATCGATGAATGAACTGATAGTAAATTTTTGGCAGCTATTTTTAGTATCTGCCCCGTGGTTACTGCTTGGCCTAATATTGGCCGGGTTACTTAATGTATTTATTCCAAAAGATTTGTTGCAAAAGCATTTAGGGAAAGAAGGATTTTGGACGACGATAAAGGCAGCACTGATTGGGGCGCCGATGCCGCTTTGCTCTTGCGGCGTTATTCCAGCTGCAGTGGGACTGAGAAGAGCGGGCGGCTCAAAAAGTGCGACAACCGCATTTTTAGTCTCAACGCCTGAAACTGGCGTGGACTCTATCTCGGTTTCTTATGTGCTACTTGGTCCTTTTATGGCGATAATTAGGCCAATTGCGGCTGTGGTTAGCGCAATTGCGGCTGGGTTGCTCGTTGGCAGTGAGAAAGATGATAAGCCTGTGTCGCTAAAGCACCTTAATACCTCAGAGGAATCAAGCGCGACTAGCGGTTGTTGTGACGCTAATCATCACTCAGAGCCAAAGCCTGCTGAAAAGCATCACAGCCATGATAGCTGTTGCGCCAGCACTAAAGTGGAAACCGCAAAAGTAAGCTCAAGCTGCTGTGCGCCTGCAGGCCCTCAATTAGCAATGGCAGGGGCGAATATGTCTTGTTGTGATACTCCGGAGCCTACCGTAACCAGTTGTTGCGATGCTTCATCAGCCACGACAAGTTGTTGTGAGCCAGCCCCCGTACCTGAAAACCAAGGGGTTTTTGGCAAAATTGTAGAAGCTGTTAAGTTCAGCTGTAATCAATTACTGTCCGACACCGCTGTTTGGCTACTTATCGGTTTATTCTTTGCAGCGTTAGTGCAAACCTTTGTGCCTGAATCTTTCTTATCTCAATGGGGCGACGGTATTATTGCCATGCTAGTGGTTATTCTTATCAGTATCCCAATGTATATTTGCGCCACCGCTTCAACTCCAATCGCTGCGGGTTTATTAATGGCTGGTGTTTCACCTGGTGCGGTATTGGTATTTATGCTCGCAGGTCCTGCAACTAACATCGCCACAATTGGGGTGGTAGGTAAAGAATTAGGGCGTCGTGCCGTGTTTGCCTATTTGGGCGGCGTTATCGGGGTTGCGCTTATCTTTGGCTATTTAACTGATTACTTAGTTAATACTTACGGTTTTGTAGTAACGCCGATGATAGGTGAGGAGCACGAAGTGCTACCACATTGGTTAACAGTATCGATGGGCGCATTATTAGCAGCACTCTTACTAAGATTAGCTATACTCAAATTAGGTAAAGTTGTTAGAAGATAAACAATTGTGGTACTTTTTACCGTATTACAATTGCATGACGCTTAAGCATTTAATGTTCCAACTTGGTATATCGCCTTGGTGGTCAGACATGAAATGCTTAGCGTCTGTTTATTTGACACGATAGAATGCGTTCCAGTATTCGTTAATCCGACAATTTGAGAAGTAGAGTGGATAAATACGCTGACATTAGACCGTATAATGATGATGAAGTAGTGCCAGCATTGGCACGTCTACTAGGTGATGATCAATTCATTGATGTGATCGCCAAATATAACCTGCCAGCTTGGTTGAATGCCTGGCCTGTTATTGCACGCCCACTCGTAAGAATGAAACTAAAAAAGAAGTGGGGAGATTTTTGTACGATTGAACAAGTACAAGATGAAGTGGCGTACTATCTACAAATTTTAATCAATAAAACGACGTCTAAAGTGACTTATTCTGGCCTTGAAACATTGGACTCGAATACCTCGTATTTATTTATTTCAAATCACCGTGATATCGTATTAGACCCTGCGCTTGTTAACTGGGGCTTGCATCAGCAAGATATGCGTACGGTGCGTATCGCTATTGGTGATAACTTACTACAAGTACCTTATATCACTGAGCTTATGCGCCTTAATAAGAGTTTTATAGTAAAACGTTCGGCAAAGGCGCCGAAAGAAATGCTAAAAGCATTAACCCAGCTTTCTGCCTATATTTTTGACTCATTGAGTGAAGGTAACTCCATTTGGATTGCGCAAAAAGAGGGGCGTGCAAAGGATGGAGTAGATCAAACCGATCCAGCACTGTTAAAAATGCTACAGCTCAATGGTCGCAAACAGAAGCTAGATTTTTCAGAATATGTAAAGCAGCTCAGGATAGTGCCCGTTGCCATCTCCTATCAATATGAGCCATGCGCGGTTGCTAAGGCTAAAGAGCTATACCATAAAAAGCAGTTTGGCCAATATGTGAAAGCACAAGGCGAAGACATTGCTAGCATTGTCGAGGGCTTTAGTTCAGATAAAGGCCATGTGCATATCGCATTTGGCGATCCTATCACTGCGGATGTTGAAAACCCAGATGAGCTGGCGAATGTCATTGATAAACAGATTTTAGATTTATACTATCTGCATTCAACCAATCACCTAGCAGCAGGTGATGATGCGCAAGTGAGTCCAGAAGATAAAGAGGACTTTATCTCTAAACTAGAGTCTGTACCGGAAGAGCTGAAGCAATTGGTGTTGAGCATGTATGCCGAACCACTGCGTCGCAAAGGCATTTAATAGCAGTGAGCAAGCGCAACCGTAGTCTTAGGTGGTTGCGCTTTCATTCGTTTAATTAATAACTTTATGATAATAAACGACTTCCATATCTCCTAAAATATCTTTGTGAAGCCCTTTTTTCACATAATTCATCCCAAGTTTCTGCATAATTTTGATGGATCCAAGGTTCTCTTCTTCAGCGATAGCGCTCAAGTGCGTCAAGGTAGGATTGGCTGCTATTAGGTCTGGAATAATATGTTGTGCGGCCTCTGTTGCAAACCCTTTGCCCCAAGAGGCTTGTTTAAAACGCCAACCAAGCTCTAAATCCTGATCGTTTCTTTGTTCTGAAAAGAAATTAGCAGGGCGAACCAAAATCCAACCAATAAATGCCTTGTTTGGCAGCTCGAAACAACCCCAAAGCCCCCAACCTTTGATCTCATCGGTAAACTCTGTTAAACGTGGAATATATACAGTTTTTACTTCTTCAAGTGAGTTAGTCTGACCGCCTGTGATGTATTTCATTACCTCAGGGTCGCTATCAAGATCGGCGAGCAGCTGTGCATCTTGTGAGGTGAGTAGGCGATAACTCAGTCTTGCAGAGTCCTTTACTTGCATTTTTTACTCCTAATGAAACCCAATAAAACTTTAGAGTACAAAAGCTTATGTCATGAGTAAAGATGTTGCATAAGTTTGCATAGACGCCAGCCGAGCGCTTTACTAAAATACGCCGGCATTTTTAGATGGGGAACAGAGTGAATAATTCAGTACTAGCGCTTAGACAGCGTCAAATCGCTGCGGCTCAACGCGAATATAAGGCAAGGGGATCAAAGCTTGCGCGTTGTGAATGCTGCTTATTAGCCACGACTCTATGTATTTGCGATAAAGTCGAAGTGGCCAAAGCAGACTGTGCGGTGTGTTTGCTTATGTATCATAATGAAAGCTTTAAGCCCTCCAACACCGGACGCTTGATTGCCGATGTGATCCCAGATAATCATGCCTTTCGTTGGGACAGAACTGAGCCTGACGCTGCGTTATTAGCGCTTCTTTTGGACGAGCAATATGCACCAATAGTCGTTTTCCCAGAGCAAGGCGTGGAGCCTGAACGGGTAATTACTAAGGTGACTCGCACTGAAAATAAAACACCACTATTTATCTTTTTGGATGGGACATGGCGTGAAGCTAAGAAAATGTTCAGAAAGAGCCCCTACCTCGATAGTTTACCTGTGTTATCCATCGCCCCTGAAAAGCTCTCGGATTACAAGCTACGAGTCGCGCCGCATGAACATCAGCTTGGTACGGCAGAAGTTGCGTGTGTGTTGTTTGCCGAATGCGGCGAGCAGGATGCGGCAGCTAAATTAACCGCGCATTTTATCGATATCAGAGATGCCTACTTAAAGGGTAAGCGCAGTAAACTGTAGGCTGAGCCCTAACCGTAGGTCGAGGTTTATCTCGACAAAATAACCACATTATTTACGAAATATGGCGAGCAAGATGATAGTAGATCGAGATTTATCTCGACAAAAAGCTGCATTATTTACGAAATACAGCAAGCAAGATGCCGGTAGGTCGAAATTTATTTCGACAAAAAGCTGAATTGTTTACGAAATACGGCAAGCAAGATGCCGGTAGGTCGAGACTTATTTCGACAAAAATCTGAATTGTTTACTAAATGCGGCGAGCAAGATGACGGTAGGTCGAAATTTATTTCGACAAAAAGCTGAATTGTTTACGCGGTACAGCGAGCAAGACGGCGGTAGGTCGAGATTTATCTCGACAACACAAACGTAATATCACGCGATAAATAGGAACAAAATAAGAAGCGCGCGACCCATTGCTGAGTCGCGCTTACGGAATCTTCTAAATGCATCCTGCAAAGTTGAGTAGTTCAACGTCCTGAATCTTTCCTCTTCCATGGCATCGCTTGGTGTTCTCGTTTTGCGAATAAAGGCATCTTGCCCTGTGTCCATCTTCCTTTTACACGTCCGATGTCTTATCCATTGCCATCCACTTGCTAAGAACAAGCCCTTGTTCTAATTGCCCCTATTTGCTACTTTCCAAAATAGCAGTGCCAATCATCACTTTTTTACCTTGGCACTTGGTAGCCTGAACGTGTTGCTTCAAGCTAGGTGTTGCACTGTTAATTGCAACAATTGGCATCTCCTAAGCCACATTTTACCAGTACATCCGATGTACCTTCCTTCCTCATCCTTAACCACCTGCATATCCAATGCAGTAACGTTATCCCTCAACGTTTAGCCTCTCCCCTGAAGCAATCCTTAGGCTCATCATGAACCTTTAATCCCTGTCCTTTAATGTAATCACACCATGTGACATACAATCTCGCTCGCTTTTCCCTATATTCCTTTAAGTGGGTGCTTATCCATTAGCAAATCCTGCCCTGAGCGTATCCCGTGTATCCTTTATCTCTCTTCCTGAGATGTTGTTAAGTATAAGCAGACTAAAAAAAATCGGGAGCAGTGAAATTCAATCTTTTTTGCGCCTTCTTCTAGTAATAATTAATAACTTATTATTTTTTAATTACTTACTGTTATTTTGAGTGTTATTTCAGCGCATCTTTACTCAATTTCTGGTAGCTAAGTGAGATATATCTCACAGGTAATTCTCCCGTTTTCTACAACGCTAATTTTATCTTGAGCGTAGTTTCAAATATTCAGGGTGTAAAACGGCACAATTACAGGTAGAATTAGTTGATAATAATTATTGTTTACCTAATGGAGTCTTTATGAAAAAAGCACTTGTTACTATACTGGCAACGCTTACTTGCCTACCTGCAATGGCTGCAGAGGAAGTTAATATCTACTCGTTTAGACAACCTTTTCTGATCCAACCTATTTTGGATGACTTCACCAAGCAAACCGGTATCAAGACCAATGTGGTTTTTGCAAAAAAAGGCTTAATCGAGCGTGTTAAGCGTGAAGGCAAGCATAGCCGTGCTGATCTCGTACTCACTTCAAACTTCAGTGCGCTAATTCAACTTGAAGACGAAAACCTAACACAAGCAATTAACAGCGAAGCTGTAACCAAGAATATCCCAGCGAACTTCAGAGATCCTGAAGGTCAGTGGGTTGCGCTTACTAAGCGTGTACGCAATGTATATTCTGCAAAAGACCGTGTAGGCAAGTTAGATGCGCTTACGTATGAAGCGCTAGCGGATGAACAATACCGCGGTAAAATTTGTACACGCTCAGGTAAGCATCCCTATAACCTTGGTTTAGTGGCGTCTATGATTGCCCATCATGGCGAAGCAAAGACCAAAGAATGGCTTGAAGGTGTGAAGAAAAATTTAGCTCGTAAGCCTCAAGGTAACGACCGTGCACAAGTCAAAGCAGTAAAAGAAGGACTGTGTGATTTGGCCATCGGAAACAGCTATTACTTCGGTAAGATGATGGAAGATGAAAAGCAAAAAGCCTGGGCTGAAGCGGTATATATCAACTTCCCAAATCAACAAGATCGTGGTTCTCATATCAACGTTTCTGGTGTTGTCTTGACCAAGCACGCTAAAAATACAGAAAATGCCTTGAAACTCATTGAGTTTATGACCGACAATAAGGCGCAAAATATGTATGCGTCGATGAATATGGAATACCCGGTTAAACCTGGCGTCGAGTTATCGAAACTTGTGGCATCTTGGGGTGAGTTTAAGGAAGACAGCCTACCATTGTCAGAGATCAGTAAATACCGTCCGTTAGCGCTTAAGCTAATCGATGAGGTAAAATTTGACCTTTAATGCAATTATCATTTTCACTGTCTAAATGGCAGAGTTTTGCGTGGCTGATAGGGCTTAGCCTATCAGTCCCGCTGATGTTTTTAATCTTTGAGTCGCTACAACCTGACTCCGAAGTCTTTGCTCACCTTTGGAACACCGTTTTGTGGGACTATGTCCGCAATACGATTTGGCTGATTGTAGGTGTATGCATCCTTTGCGCTTTAATCGCGCTACCACTTGGCTGGCTAACCGCGTACTGTGAGTTTCCTGGACGGCGCTTTTTCGAATGGTCGTTGATGCTACCCCTTGCGATGCCAACCTATTTGATTGCTTACGTGTATACCGATTTGCTGGATTACGCTGGGCCTGTACAAATAGCGCTGCGAGAGTGGTTTGGCTGGCAATCTCCAGATGATTATTGGTTCTTTGATATTCGCACTTTGTCAGGTGCTATCGTGATGATTGCACTGGTGCTTTATCCTTATTTGTTTTTGATTTTTAGAACGGCGCTAAGAGAGCAGTCGTTTAAGCTGGTGCAAGCCAGCCAATTGATGGGTAAGTCGCCTTCACAGAGCTTCTTTAAGGTAAGTTTACCTTTGTCGCGAGGGGCGATTGTGGCGGGGCTGGCACTGATCGCCATGGAAAGCATGGCAGATTTTGCAACCGTACATTACTTTGCCGTGAGTACACTAACCACCGCCGTTTACGATACTTGGTTGGGTTATTATTCACTTACTGCTGCGGCTAAAATTTCAGGCATCATGCTACTGTTTTTATTTTTAGCCCTAACACTGGAGCGAGTAAGCCGCCCAACTCAGGTAGTGCATGAGCGCCAATCGAGTGTTAACAGTACCACGCTTTATCATCTTAAAGGCGCGCAGGCTTGGTTCGCTAGCGCTTTTTGTTGGCTTATTCTTATTGCGGCTTTTATCGTGCCTACATGGGTGCTTGCAGATTACGCCGTCGACTATTTTGAACAAGCTTGGAATGACGACTTTTTCTTGTATGCGTGGCAAAGTTTAAAAATAGCGTTTTGGGTAAGTGTGGTATTAATTATCATGAGCATGCTGGTGGTGTTTAACCAGCGAGTTAGCAGTGGTAAACGCGTCACGCTGCCGGGTAAGCTTGCGAGTACCGGATACGCGCTACCGGGCACTGTGCTGGCAATTGCAGTACTTATTCCACTCACTTTATTAGACGACAAGCTAAATACTTGGCTTGAAAGCTCCTCATTTGAGCCTGGTTTGCTGTTCAGCGGGACGATTTTTGCACTGGTTTTTGCTTACGTTGTACGATTTTATGCGATTGCGCAAGGCGCGGTCGAATCGAGTTATCAGCGGATCAGTCCAAGTCTAGATATGGCAAGTTTTTCGTTGGGTCGCAATCGTTTCAAAACCATGTTATCAATACATTTGCCATTGCTGCGTCGCGGTATTTTAACCGCAGCACTGTTGGTTTTTATTGAGTGTATGAAAGAACTTCCAGCGGCATTGTTATTACGACCCTTTAATTATGAAACACTGGCAACACACGTTTTCCAATATGTGAGTGATGAGCAGCTGGAGTTGGCTTCTGTCTCTGCGTTATTTATTGTGTTGGTTGGTTTAATTCCGCTTTATGTTGTAAACCGTTCTATGGAGCAGCGAAGTTAATGCATAGTTTAGTGCTTGAAAATCTCTCTTATCGTTATGACGGTGAAGCCGTTGTGGATAGCCTAAATCTGACAGTAGAACAAAACGAGATTGTTTGTTTGCTTGGTGCCAGTGGCTGCGGTAAAACGACCACGCTGAAGGCGATAGCGGGCTTGATAGAACCATTTCAAGGCTCGGTGAGTATTTTAGGCAAAGCCATGAATGGTAATGGCGCTTTTGTACCTCCACAAAAACGCAATATTGGCATGATGTTTCAAGACTATGCGCTATTCCCATATCTCACTGTGGCGCAAAATGTGGCGTTTGGTTTAACCTTAAAAAGCAAGCGTGAACGTCAAGACCGAGTAGCTGAAATGCTCCATTTGGTGCAGCTGCAAGACTATAGCGACCGTTTTCCACACGAGCTTTCAGGTGGCCAACAACAACGTGTCGCAATTGCGCGAGCACTGGCGTACAAGCCAAATCTGTTGCTGCTTGATGAGCCGTTTTCAAATATAGATGCTCAAGTGCGGTTTCAGTTAATTAACGATATTCGCCGTATAATCAAAGATCAGCAAGTTTCCGCGATTTTTGTTAGTCACTCGAAAGAAGAAGCTTTTGCTTTTGCCGATCGGTTGGCAATAATGGATAAAGGGAAAATCGCACAAGTGGGTGAGCCGAGAACGTTATTCCAACGACCAAAGAGCAAAATGGTTGCCGAGTTTTTGGGTCAGGGAATTTATATTCCTGCACAACGAGTGAATGGCGCTTCGGTAGAAACCCAATTTGGTGCCGTAAAATCACTCGTTGAGCTCGGTAATATCGACGCGAAGGGTGAAATGTATGTGAGGCCGCAGCACATTACGTTAGAAAACGCCGAGCTTGGCAGCGTTAAAATACTCAATCAGCGCTTTATGGGAACAGAGTACATTTACCGTGTTGCATTAGAGGGTCAAGAGCTCGAAGTACCGCATCCAGCGCATGAACCGCTCGACTTAAATCAACCAATCTCTTTAAAAATTAAGGCACATGCTGTAAATTTCTTTTCTTAATAGCAAATGAATAAACGCAGGGAGTAGAGCATGGCGCTTGCCCAATCAGGTGTGTGTGCTGAAGCCAATTTGCACGGCTTACACTTGTTCTTCAATGTGCTTGAAGGGCAAGACGAGGCGCTAAGAGCGGCGCTCGCAAATTGTGGACGCTTGCAAGAGGAGTTGGAAGACAGATTCTCCGAGTCTATGCTGTCGAGCTTTGTCGCGGTTGGTGCGCAATACTGGCCGCACATTTATCCTGAGTTTATTCCTAAAGAGTTAAAAAGCTTTCCACATATTGTTGAGGCTGAGCACACCGTGCATACTCAGCCTTTTGACTTGCTTTACGTGATCCGCTCCGACCGAGAAGACGTTAATCATATCTTTGCTCAAAGTGTGCTGCACATGCTAAACGGTCTAGTTGAAATGGTGGCACATGTGCGCGCTTTCCGTTTCTTAGATGGTCGTGATTTTAATGGCTTTATTTATGGTGCAGACATCCCTAGAGGGCGCAATAAACGGGAAGTTGCACTTGTGCACAACCCAAATGCAGCCGACCACCTTGGTAGTTATATTCACGTACAGCGGGTGAAGTTTGATTTACTGCGCTGGCAGGCGTTGCCGCTTGCTGAGCAAGAGCAATTAATGGGGCGTACGCGTCTCGACAATGACCTAATTGAAGATTGCGAACCCTGTAATCATGCGGCATTAACCGAATTGAAAGACGCAAACGGTAATGCGCTACTGCTTAACCAAAGCATGCCATTTGGTGATGTATTTGAACAAGGAAGCTTGTCGCTAAGTTGCAGTGCCAAGGGCGATGCTTTTGAGCTGGTGCTAAGAAGCCGATTGGGGGAAGGGGATGAATACGACCCCATATTGGATTATTCTAGTGCCGATATGGGCTCTGCGTTTTTTGCACCCTCACTAGAGTTTTTGGCGGTGATGGCAAAAATGCCGGAGTAAGTTATCTGCCACTTTACATCTCCAAAGCCCATCCATGGGCTTTGGCTTGTTTCGCAAGCGTTTTTCCGCCGTTACAGCATATACGGGTTTTTCGCTGGTGAACCATTACTAACTACAGGCCTTGATTGAATATCCTCTAGCTTTTGTAAAATGTCTTTTAGCTGTTGCTGCTGGACTTGTTCAGCGTTTGAGTTTGCCAAGGTATTTGTTAGCAAAGTGGTGACGGCTTCAAGCGCTTTTGCACTGCTATCATCAATGTGATTGTCGACTTGAATATGCGGTTGTGCCACCGCTTCTAAGCGCTCAGACAGGTTTTCAAATAACGTATTTTGCTGCTGACCTTGTTGGCCCAATGCTTGTTGTATTTGCGCTTGGGTGCTGAGCAAGTCATTGAGTTTGCCAAGGTTAGTGAGTAGCTGCTCGTTGTTCGCGGTGTGTTTGATAGCGTTTTGCAGCCCCGCAATTTCCTCAGCGACTTGTTGCTGTGAAGCTATCAATTGTTTTAGCGGTGTAGCGTAAGGTTGCTGCGTTAAGGCCTCACGTAGCTCAGTTAACTGCGTGGCAAACTCTTGCTCGTTAAGCACTTGAGCCAATTGTTGCAATAGCGCACTGTAATCAAAGCTAAGCTGCTCTTTGTCGAGTTTAGCGGCGATTTGCGAAAGGGATTTATTGACAAAGCTTAGCTGTTCAACTGCCAATTGCGCAGGGCTTCCCTCATCGCTATTGCGGTGCAGGCGGGCATATTCGGCCTTGATTTCATGCCAGCGCGTTGCTTCTTCATCCGTTAAGGTACCGCGTAATTCAGCCAGTTTCAGTAAGTTTTCTTCGCTGCCTTTGCTAAGCGTTTGTGCTTCACCGCGATAGTGATCTTGAATTAGGTATTCAAGTTCACTGTCATTCATGGCAGCAACCACCTTTTCAGCCATCTTATTCATGTTCCGGTAACTGCCTTGTAGCTTAAACGGCGGCTCGGTTCGATAGTTATCATCTTGCGCTGCTGAGGCAATATATTGGGCATTTACTTTGAGCACGGTGTTGCGGATGGTGAGCAGCTTTTTCAGTACGCTGACAACTTCATTCACTTGCGCTTGAGAGTAATTAAATTCCAATTCATTGATGGAGATGTCTTCTCCGTCGGCAATGCGTACTAGCTTGTACAAGTCTTCCATACCACGATTGGCAAGTGGCGCAAGCACCGCATTGGAAGTGAGCGTATTTTCAATAAAGCTCATGGCAAATTCTTGTTCGCAGCCACTGAGGGTGTCACCGAGGTTGTAAATATCCGCACGGTTGGCAAGCATATCTGGGATCTTAAAGGATTCACCGGATTCGGTGTAGGGGTTTCCTGCCATCACAACGGCAAATTTTTTGCCTCTCAGATCATAAGTTTTACTGCGGCCATTCCACACACCGTCTATGCGTCTTGAACCATCACATAAAGAGATGAATTTTTGTAAAAACTCGGGGTTGGTATGCTGAATATCGTCAAGGTACAGCATCACATTATTGCCCATCTCAAAGCTTTGGTTGATCTTCTCAATTTCTTTTGCGGCGGTCGCGTTGATGGCTTGAGCAGGATCTAAAGAGACTTGGTCGTGACCAATGGATGGACAGTTGACCTTAACAAAGGTGAGTCCTAAGCGGTTAGCCACATACTCGATTAACGTGGTTTTACCATAGCCCGGTGGGGAGATAAGCAGCAACATGCCCATTAAGTCGGTGCGTTTATTGTTTCCTGCAGCCCCGATTTGTTTTGCTAAGTTATCGCCAATAATAGGGAAGTAGACTTTGTCAATCAGCTGGTTACGTACAAATGAGCTTAGCGGTCTGGGTTTAAACTCATCCAATTGCAAGCGCTGCTTTTGCGCCTCAAGCACTTGTGCTTTTAACTGTTGATACTGTTTGTAGGCCGGAACATGAACCGTGAGATACTCGTTACTACGGGCAAAAAAGTCTGCGTAATCTAGGCGTAACACTTGGTTCTCGATACGTGGGTGTTGGCCCATTAAACCTGAAATTTCGGTTTTTATTTCGGCTTCTTTGACTTGGTAGGTGATATCTAACTGAGTGGAAAGCAAAATGTAGTTAGCGGCCTCAAGCAAGGTTTCAGCACTTTCATTTTGCTTACTGCCATAGGCGCGCAGCCAGCTACTTAACAGGCGGCATTTGTCCGCAAGTTTAGTCAAATGTGTTAATGAGTCTTCAAGCTGTTGCCAAACGCCTTTGGCCTTTGCCATCGAGATAAACTGCTCGCTGGTGTGTTTTGCAGGTGAAGCCAAATCAAATTGTCTCGGCTTAACTTGCTTGGCAAGGGCTTTAATTAAGTAAGTTGCGCTTAACTCGCCTGAAAAGCGGTGTAGCTCGGTTAAATAGCTCGATAAATTTTGTTGGCAAAATGCCGTGATCTTTTCACTCAATTCTTTGCTTAGCTGTTGGCTAAAACTATGGTCATCTAACTTCGTTGCCATCAGCTCTGCTTGTGTGGCCTGAAACGCCAATTCAGCTAGCTCAGCCTTGCTTTGTTGAGTATAAAATAGCTGTGCCGCAATTCGACAGCTAGCAGGGTAGACGAGTAACTCAAGCTGTCGTTTTTGTTTTAGTAAATTAGCTAAGATCAGGCTGGCATCTTGATCATGAATGCCTTTTTCATAGCCTTCTTGATATCTGGGTTCTGCAAATTTTTGTACGATGGGCAGTAAACTTCCGTCATCAACGGCAAGTTCTAGATCTGCTTGACTAAAGTCGTTGCCGTCTTGCTCCGCAGCTGCTAATACTTGAGCTGCAAGGTACTCGCCTCGATATAAGTGACGATTTTCTGAGATCAGGTTTTGCTGCCAGTATGTGCTTGCGTCATTGAGTTGTTGATTGACAGTGGCGTCAGGAATAGTATCGAAATACTCAGTGCCGGTGAGGTGTAACATCAGCTGTTCACCACGAGGCAGCAAAGTCAAATCAAGGATTTGTTTATTGAAACTAAACGCATGTTTGCCGACTTTAACGGTATTGCCACCATCAATGTAAATATCTTGCTTGTCTCGCAAAGCGCGGATTGCTTGATCTTTGCAGGCCTTGAGTTTGGCTTGAATATCATCCGCCTTCACTTCATCGCTTAGGCGCTTTAGCTCTTGCGTTAAATCACGCAGCTTGCCAATCATAGGATCGGAGGCAAAATAGCTATTGATGTCGTCTAAGGTTTTAAAACTTTGCGAGCGTCGATTCACCCCCTGTAAAATACGCTCAGCAGCGTTTGCTAGGCTTAGTGCTCGGCGCTGTCTTTCGTCGATGAGCTGCTGTTTATGCGCCTCAAAGCTTTCATAAACGTCATCACGTTTAGCCAAGATCTCCGTTAAAAATTCATCATACTGACTAAATTGAGACTCGAGCTCTTCTAATTGGATAAGTAAGCGAGAGAGCTGGTCGTCACATTGCTCTGGGGTTTTGGCAGCGCTTAGACCGCTGGTAATACTTTGGCTGAAAAGCTTAAAGCGAGCCGCGAATTCGGCTTTTGCTTCAACACTGCCCACGCTCTTTTTCTGGATTTCTAACGCTGCTTTGGCGCGGTTTACTTGACCATAAATGGCGCTGACATCTTCCAAAATTTTAGTGCGAATGCGGCTATCGTCAATGTCGAGATCCAGCATGGTATGGTTGAGCAAATCAAGTTCAGCGCTCAAGGTTTCCAAGGTTGCCAAAAAGCCGTTAAGCTCGGTGACACTCTCTGTCTGTGCTCTGGCTTGCTCTAAGGAGTCTAGTTGCTCGTAGTAGGGCGCCAAAGCACTATCTTGCTGCAAGAACTCCGCGGTTTTATGGCTTAAACTCAAGGTTTGCTCATCAATCTGCTGCAGCATGACAGATAGCGCGCCAAGATTGATATACTTCACTTCTTCAAGGCTTATCACTTTGCCTTTCAAGCGTTTGAGATATTCTAAGCTCTGAACGAATTGCTCCGCTGTTTTAAAGCTATCAGGTCTCACCTCGCGAAGCACATCTTGCATGGCTTGCTCTATTTCCGCTTCTGCGCGCCGAGCGTCGGCCTCAATTTGGCTTACCTTTTCAAATTCGTCGAGTACCTGCTCCGAAGTTTCAAAAATTTCATGTAGTTTTGCTGTGACGTCTGCAAAGTCCGCTTCAGCAAGCCAATGATAGCGGTCTAAAATACTGCGGGTGAGGGCAATTAAATCTTCATAATGAAAGACCGTGGGGCTTTGTTCGTTAATGGCTTTGAACACACTGTATAAATCAGAAATCGCGCGTACTAAATCCGGGTTGCCGATCCGGCCAAATAAGCCGCTTGCGCGAGGGGCTTGTGCGGCAAACTCGCTGCCACAAAATGGGCTTTGCCAGATTTGAATAGGGTGCACGCGCTCAGGCTCAGGCTCTGCTTTAAAGGTTAGCGCTAAGCCATCGTCATAAATTCCATAGCCATGACAATAAATAGGATTTTGCAGGTTTTTCTCAATAATATTGTAAGAGAAAAGTGCGTAGCGACCCTCGTTTGGTTCGTAGAAGATATACAGTACATCTTCACCATTGGGTGATTTGATCTGGCGATGGAAAATTAAATCGTCCAGTTGGTCGTCAAAATAGCGTGTTTGCCCAGATTGTAAATAATAGCCACCAGGAAAAATAATTCCTTGGTTCTCAGGTAATTGAACACAGGCACCACCCAGCGCATCTTGGCGCAATACCTGTTGGGTGCGGCAATTATAAATAAAATAACGCCATTGTTTTTCTCGGTAGGGAAGTAACTTTAACAACACCATTTCGCCAACTTCGGCAAAACGTAAATCGCAATCTGCGAGTGATTGACTGGCGTCATCAACGGCTTCTTGATAAATACCTTCACCGCTTTGGGTATTGTTTTCTATTTTTACGGTGAGTTTGCCACTCGATACTTCAATAAATACTTTGTCGTTTACATTAATATGTGGGTGACGGCCTTCGACGTGATCGGCGCGATCGGTTTTTTGCCATTCAAAGTCAAAGTTTTCCACTTCGCCTAGGTCACGCTCTCCTCGGTTATCAATGTAATCTAAGGTTTCGTCTTTGGCGATTTGCCAGCGAAACACGCGGACATCAGAGAGCTTTTCGCCAATCTGAAATAGTGCAAAAAGCTTGTTTGATTTAACAAATAGGTGCTGTAGACGGGTGTCTTTGTAATACGTGTATAGTTCGTCGAAGTCCCGTAAGAAACGTTGATCAGTGAGGAATTTGGTTTCTTGCGGGTAAGGTTCTATTTCGTAATGATCTTCTTGCAAGTGTAGCTTTTGTACGGTGAATACATCGCTGACTTGGGTATTTTGTTTAAGCCCCATAAAGACATTATAAGCAAAGATAAGCTTGTCGCCGATCAGTACGATGTCGCGCGGCACGCAGTTATGCTCAGTGCGAACTCTTGCTCGACCTTTCACTTTAAGCTCGGTGCTGCCAAAAGTGTCAACACGCTGTTGGTTGAGGTTATCTATCTGACTTTTCAGTTCACTGCCAAAGTTACTAAGCCGGCGTTTAATCAGTTGATAAGAGTCTTGTTCGAGCGTTCGCTCTGGCGCTTGTTGCGTTGCTTCCGTCATTCTTTTGCTTTCCTATGTGCGCTGTCGCAAATGGGGGAGAGGAGCCAAGAAGATTGACTCCTCAGGGTTAATTACTCTAGTGGTTCGCTTTGTTTACTGCCATTTAACGAGCCGCCAAGTAACTTGAGTAGCTGCTGTTTATCCGCATCTGAGCTATTGCTTAGCTGTTGGAAGAACTTACTCATGTTGATGTTTTTTAGCGTTTCCGACGACGCATTGGCACCAGCCAACACCCCTTTTAGGTCGTCCATCAAATTACGCTCACCGTTTAGGTGATCTTTAAATACGGTTTGTACCGTCTTACTCTCGCCGACTAAGCCGTCAATTGACTTGCCCACTGTGATGGCATTCATAAACTGGTTAAAGAACTGGCCGTCGCCGCCCATAAAGTTGATATCAGCACCGCTCAGTGCTTTACCTAATACTTCAGCCTGACTTGCAGAAACTTGTTTGTTTGCCTCGATACTCGCAAGCGTCAGCTCTTTCTGTTGATTTAGCTGTAGTGTAAAGCCTTCGTATTCACGGGCGTCTTTATCCATCTTATTCAGTGCTTCCAGCTTCTCTGTAAGACCTTTGGCTTCTGCTGACATCTTACGCTCAAGGTTGATAGCTTCTGCTTCACCTTGTTTTTCAATTGCCTCAGCCATTGCTGATTGAACCTCAGCTTCTGCCAAACCAATTTCACGTTTGCCTTGCGCTTCGGCTTCACTTTGCTTCTTAGTTGCTTCAGCCATTGCTGCTTGTACTTCGGCTTCGGCGCGGCCAATATCACGTTTACCTTGTGCTTCTGCTTCTAGTTTTTGTTGTAGTACTTTAGCGTCAGTCTCGCCTTGTATGGCACTTGCAGCGGCTTTAGCCTTGATGATATCAGCTTCTGCAAGACCAGGCGCTGCCGCTTCAACTTGGGCAGCTTCGGCAAGAATTTTCTTCGACTCTGCGGTTTGGTTCGCAATACGTAGTTCTGCTGCGGCCATTTTTTCCATTTCACGGGCTTTAAACTCGGCAGCTTGCTCTTTAGCTTTAGCTGCTTCAATATCTTTAACCAACGCTTCTTCAGCCTCAGCTTGAGCAAGAATAATTTTCGCTTGTTTTTCACGCTCGGCTTCAGCAATACATTGTACGTCTTTGATGCGCTCTTGTTCTTCGGCAACGGTTTTCTCTACGGCAACCCGTTCACGCTGAACATCGGCAATCTCTTTACGTTCAACTTCTAGCGCTTTGGCCTTTTGAATACGTAGTATTTCGGTTTCACGCTCACGTTCGATAATTTCAATCTGGCGAGAACGCGTGACTTTTTCTTCTTCTATACCGAGTAAGCGAAGGCGGTTTTGCTCTGCAACATCGATTTCACGCTGTTTATTGTGCTCTGCAATTGCAATTGCTTCGTCCGCTTTGAGGCGTGCTTCTTCGGCTTTTAAGCGCTCTTCATGCTTAACACGTTCAGCTTCTGCGGCTTCGCGAGCGCGCACCGATTCGATTTCACGACGCTGTCTCGCGCTGGCATCTTCTCGTTGGCGCTCGACTTCTGCGGCTTTTTCAAAGGCTGCTTGATTTTGGTTGTCGATTTGCGCTTTTTCATCGCATTTAAGTTGGTTCGTTTCCACGTTTTGGCGTGAGGTTTTTTCGGTAATACGGCGAATACCTTCAGCGTCAAGAATGTTATTTGGATCTAACTTGTCGATAGAGGTTTGTTCAAGATAATCAATCGCCACATCTTCTAACGTATAGCCAGATAAATCTTGTCCAATCACTTCTTTAATAGAATCTCGGAACTCATTACGATGGGTAAATAGCTCCTCAAAATTCATGCGCTTACCAACGGTTTTCAAGGCTTCGGAGAATTTTGCCTCAAATAATGCTTGTAAGGTTTCTGGTGCCGATGCGCGGGCACAGCCAACTTGTTTAGCAACGCGTAGGATATCTTCTTTGTTTTCGTTTACGCGAATGTAAAAAGTGATGGCGATGTCGGCACGGATATTGTCTTTACAGATCAGGCCGCTGTTTTCACGACGCTCCAATACCATGCGGTTAGTTGAAATATCCATGACTTCCATTTTTTGGATCACAGGTAGCACAATGCCGCCTGTAGTCGTGACATCCGGCTCGTTTTTCATCTTGTTGATGATCAATGCCTGACCTTGTTCAACCTTGCGGTAGAACTTTCCAATCAGAAGTAGAATGGCAAAAATAATGACGATGGATATGCCCACGATTGCGAGCACCGGTCCGAGGTTGTTTAGAAATTCCATGTTTTTTCCTGCGTTGCGCTATATTGTTTGAGCTGGTATTAGCTATACCAACTCGTTCCTAAATTCCGTTATTTTCCGTACTATTACCAAGGTTTAGCCACAATCGTGTAGCTATGTGTAAGGGTGTCATGTTCGATAAGTAAGGCACTGTCTCCTAGTGTGAAAGTGTTATCTTCATCCGAGCGCACTTCGATGAGTTGCTCTGTTCCTTGAATATATACTCTGGCTTGACCGAACGTGTTGCTAACTCTCGATGTTGCAATAACGCATTCGAGCCCAACCAGCGCTTGCTTTGATGTGGTTTCTTGGCTTTCGAAAAAGCGTCGTAATGGTCTTACAATGACGGCGGTTAGTGGTAATGCAGCAATGAGGCTAACAAGCATAAATACCGTGCCCATCAGGTAGTAGAAAATGCCATTGCCTAGTAGGTAAGCAAAAAACTGTTGTACATAAATACTGACAATCCAGCCCAGCGCGATGATTAAACTCAATGAAATACTCACAGGGACGCCGCCAAAAGCGACTTCCCAAAAAGAACCAGAGCTTGCGCCTTCGGTTTCAATATCAACATCGCCTTCTAAGATATCGATATCAGCAAAACCGAGTAAAGCAATTAGCCAGAACAACAACACTATCAGTAGTAGTGTTGAAAAAATAACAGTGGGAAACGTAAATGCAGTATTTAAAAATTCCATTGCTGATCCTTAGTTCCTTGCATTTCCTTTTAAGCGGTTAAGTAAGTGAATTGTCCACTCAGCGCCGTAAGGTGTCTTTGTGTGTATCAAGCGGTGAGTTCCGCATCATAGAATGTGAGATGATTGAGTGAAGCGAATAGCGTTCGTGTCCGGTAAGACGGAGACACTGTAGGAAACAAATCCGAGAAGCTAGTCAATCAGCTTAAAAACCATCCATGCGTTGTGAGAAAGCCTCACATGTGTTTCTAAAGTTGCCACAGTTAGACATATTATGTCAAACGTTTTTTGCTGTAAAGTTAAGCAATTTATTCTGTTTATCGTGATAGTCGGGAAGCGTGTTCGTAGAAGCTAGAGTATCAGAGTATGTGCTAACCTGTGAGTTAGCACCGATAAAAATAATAGACTAAACGTTATCGAACAGAGTTTTTACTTTATCTAAAGTAACGTCGATTTCAGATACTTTGGCAGGGGCAATAAAAATCGTGTCATCGCCAGCGATGGTACCTAATACGCCGTCTGCGGTGCCTAATGAGTCAAGTAGCCTCGCAATTAACTGTGCAGCACCAGGACTGGTTCGAATAATAATCATCATTTCGTTGTGCATAATATCAACGACTAACTGACGTAAAGGACTTTTTGCTGTTGGTACGCTCATTTCGGCGGGTAAGCAGTAAACCATTTCTTGTTTGGCATTACGTGTACGCACAGCACCAAACTTGCTCAGCATGCGCGACACTTTGCTCTGACTGACGTTGTCAAATCCTTGTTGTTTTAGAGCATCAACAATTTCACCTTGAGAGCCAAAGTTTTCTTCTTTTAAAATGGCTTTAAATGCTTTGATCAGTGCTTCTT
Organism: Pseudoalteromonas piscicida; assembly: GCF_000238315.3. Classification (NCBI taxonomy): domain Bacteria; kingdom Pseudomonadati; phylum Pseudomonadota; class Gammaproteobacteria; order Alteromonadales; family Pseudoalteromonadaceae; genus Pseudoalteromonas; species Pseudoalteromonas piscicida. Next base: position 2,258,509 of record NZ_CP011924.1, on the reverse strand, counting down.
GTTTTTCTTGCGGCTGCATAGTCTGTCTTCTTTTACGGCTAATCTTTAAATTCTACACAAAACCGCCGAGATTCCCAAATTTGCGCGACCAAAATGGCAGTCGTAAAGCATAAGTGTACAAAGTGTCGCGATCTTTACACTTTTATTTAAGACATTAGTCAAAAAATCTCGAAAATAACCGTGATTAATTTGTGTTTAACAGCGCTTTTCATTATCTTTACTGCACACTCAATTCCACCTTCAAATTATGGAGAATTCAAATGAAAGTTGCTGTATTAGGTGCCGCTGGCGGTATCGGTCAAGCTCTATCTTTATTGCTTAAAAATGGTCTTCCAGCTGGCTCTGAGTTAGCGCTTTATGACGTTGCACCTGTTGTACCTGGTGTTGCAGTTGACTTATCTCACATCCCAACTGCGGTAAAAGTAGCGGGTTATGGTAAAGACGACCTAGACCCAGCTCTTGCTGGTGCTGACGTAGTGCTTATCCCTGCTGGTATGCCTCGTAAGCCTGGTATGGACCGTGCTGACCTATTCAACGTTAACGCAGGTATCATCAAGACACTTGCTGAAGGTATCGTTAGAAGCTGCCCTAAAGCACTTGTTGGTATCATCACAAACCCAGTAAATGGCACGGTACCAATCGTTGCTGAAGTGTTCAAAAAAGCAGGCACTTATGATCCAGCTCGCGTATTCGGTGTAACAACGCTTGACGTTATCCGCGCTGAAACTTTCATCGCAGAGCTTAAAGGTCTAGACGTTGCTGAAGTTAAGATCCCAGTAATTGGTGGTCACTCTGGTACTACAATTCTACCTCTACTTTCTCAAGTTGAAGGTGTTGAGTTCACTGACGAAGAAGTCGCTGCACTAACGACTCGTATCCAAAACGCGGGTACTGAAGTGGTTGAAGCTAAAGCGGGTGGCGGTTCAGCTACGCTTTCAATGGGTGCAGCAGCAGCACGTTTCTGCTTCTCACTAGTGAAAGGCCTACAAGGTGAAGAAGTACTTGAGTACGCATACGTTGAAGGTAACACAGGCGATGCAACATTCTTTGCACAGCCAGTTATCCTTGGTAAAAACGGTGTAGAGAAGTTACTACCTTACGGTGAGCTAAGCGCGTTTGAGCAAAAAGCAAAAGACGACATGCTAGCGACACTTGAAAAAGACATCAAAGAAGGTGTTGATTTCATGGCGTAAGCCAGATTGATACAAAAAACCAGTCGCTTCACAGCGACTGGTTTTTTTATGTGTGATTCTTCTTATACCAGTTGTATTAAGTAAATGATCTATCTTGAAGCGGGGAAATAGCTTTAGTAGCAAGGCAAAAATTTTGCTATTTAGTTGTTCTAAATGAGAAATTTTTAACGAAGCTAATATGCTATTTCACCCTTCAAATTGATTAGAGAATTAATTCAATTGGTATTAGTGAAGAATACGTGCTCTGATAGTTCCTTCAACTGCACTTAACTCTTTCAACGCCACTTCAGAGTGGTCGCTATCGACGTCGATAACCACGTAACCAATAGATTCATCCGTTTGTAGGTATTGCGCCGCAATATTGATACCGTGCTGAGCGAACGCTTGGTTGATTTGCGTTAGTACGCCTGGGCGGTTTACGTGTACGTGTAATAAACGGCTTCGGTTTGATAATTCAGGTAGAGAAACCTCGGGGAAGTTAACTGCCGTGACTGTTGAACCATTATCTGAATATTTCGCCAACTTACCCGCGACTTCCACACCAATGTTTTCTTGTGCTTCTTGGGTAGAACCACCAACGTGTGGGGTTAGCAGTACATTGTCAAACTCGCGTAGTGGTGAGACAAACTCTTCATGATTAGATTTTGGTTCAACGGGGAATACATCGATAGCAGCGCCAGAAAGTTTCTTCGCGGCTAAAGCTTCAGCTAAGGCGTCGATATCAACAACCGTTCCACGTGATGCGTTAATTAGGATTGCGCCTTGTTTCATCACTTCAATTTCAGCCATGCCGATAAGGTTTTTGGTCTGTGATGTCTCTGGTACATGCAAACTGACCACGTCCGCTCTTTGTAGCAGTTGCGTTAGCGTGTGTAACTGCGTTGCGTTGCCGAGCGTGAGCTTATCTTCGATGTCATAAAACTCGACGTTCATCCCGATATTCTCAGCCATAATGCCAAGCTGGGTGCCAATGTGACCATAACCAATAATACCCAGCGTTTTACCACGGGCTTCGTATGAACCATCGGCAGATTTATCCCACTCACCGCGATGCGCCTTTGCGTTACGCTCAGGAACACGGCGCAATAACAAGAGAATTTCACCTAAGACGAGTTCAGCCACAGAGCGGGTGTTAGAAAATGGTGCGTTGAATACGGCGATACCGCGTTTTTTAGCAGCATCCAAATCCACTTGGTTGGTGCCGATGCAGAAACAGCCAATCGCGACCAGCTTTTCAGCCTGTTCTAAAACTGCTTCTGTAAGGTGGGTACGTGAGCGGATCCCGACAAAGTGAGCATCTTTGATCCGCTCGATCAGCTCAGGCTCCGGTAAGGATGTTTTAACGTAGTCTATGTTGCTAACGAAGCTAATATGCTATTTCACCCTTCAAATTGATTAGAGAATTAATTCAATTGGTATTAGTGAAGAATACGTGCTCTGATAGTTCCTTCAACTGCACTTAACTCTTTCAACGCCACTTCAGAGTGGTCGCTATCGACGTCGATAACCACGTAACCAATAGATTCATCCGTTTGTAGGTATTGCGCCGCAATATTGATACCGTGCTGAGCGAACGCTTGGTTGATTTGCGTTAGTACGCCTGGGCGGTTTACGTGTACGTGTAATAAACGGCTTCGGTTTGATAATTCAGGTAGAGAAACCTCGGGGAAGTTAACTGCCGTGACTGTTGAACCATTATCTGAATATTTCGCCAACTTACCCGCGACTTCCACACCAATGTTTTCTTGTGCTTCTTGGGTAGAACCACCAACGTGTGGGGTTAGCAGTACATTGTCAAACTCGCGTAGTGGTGAGACAAACTCTTCATGATTAGATTTTGGTTCAACGGGGAATACATCGATAGCAGCGCCAGAAAGTTTCTTCGCGGCTAAAGCTTCAGCTAAGGCGTCGATATCAACAACCGTTCCACGTGATGCGTTAATTAGGATTGCGCCTTGTTTCATCACTTCAATTTCAGCCATGCCGATAAGGTTTTTGGTCTGTGATGTCTCTGGTACATGCAAACTGACCACGTCCGCTCTTTGTAGCAGTTGCGTTAGCGTGTGTAACTGCGTTGCGTTGCCGAGCGTGAGCTTATCTTCGATGTCATAAAACTCGACGTTCATCCCGATATTCTCAGCCATAATGCCAAGCTGGGTGCCAATGTGACCATAACCAATAATACCCAGCGTTTTACCACGGGCTTCGTATGAACCATCGGCAGATTTATCCCACTCACCGCGATGCGCCTTTGCGTTACGCTCAGGAACACGGCGCAATAACAAGAGAATTTCACCTAAGACGAGTTCAGCCACAGAGCGGGTGTTAGAAAATGGTGCGTTGAATACGGCGATACCGCGTTTTTTAGCAGCATCCAAATCCACTTGGTTGGTGCCGATGCAGAAACAGCCAATCGCGACCAGCTTTTCAGCCTGTTCTAAAACTGCTTCTGTAAGGTGGGTACGTGAGCGGATCCCGACAAAGTGAGCATCTTTGATCCGCTCGATCAGCTCAGGCTCCGGTAAGGATGTTTTAACGTAGTCTATGTTGCTATAACCGTTGCGCTTTAGCGTCTCAACAGCGCTTTGATGCACGCCTTCTAACAACAAAATTCGAATTTTATCCTTTGATAACGAAACCTTGCTCATCTGTAATCTCACTAGTTGATTTTAGGCCCTTCTGGAGTGCCTGTTATTACAACGTCAGCGCCACGCGCGGCAAATAAGCCATTAGTCACGACGCCAACAATCTGGTTAATTTTTTCTTCAAGCGCTTTTGCTGCGCTAATTTCTAGGCCATGCACATCAAGAATGACATTGCCGTTATCAGTGATAACGCCTTGACGGTAAACTGGATCGCCACCTAATTTTAGTAACTCTCTTGCCACGTAACTACGCGCCATTGGGATCACTTCAACAGGTAGTGGAAATGCGCCTAGCGTCTCAACATGCTTTGTATTATCAACGATACAAACAAATTTCTTGGCAACAGCTGCAACGATTTTCTCGCGCGTCAGTGCTGCGCCACCACCTTTTATCATTTCGTTGGTGCTGTTGATTTCATCTGCGCCATCAACATATACCGCAAGCTCTGACACATCGTTTAGCTCGAAAACTTCAATACCAAGTGCTTTTAGCTTCTCTGTTGAAGCTTCAGAGCTTGATACTGCCCCTTTGATTTGATCCTTGATACTGCCAAGCGCATCAATAAAGTGGTTTACCGTTGAGCCTGTACCAACCCCAACAATGGTGTTTTCTTCTACATAGTTCAAAGCTGCCCATGCCGCGGCTTTTTTCATTTCATCTTGAGTCATAACGCTACACTTAGTTGTCATTGAAGTTGTATGGAGTATAACTCAATCAAAGTGTCAGCGTCATGGTCAAAAGTGCCTCAAAATGCGCTTAACTATTTGCCTGCTAAATTATTTTTTGGCCAAGTGTATAGTTGGGTTGGAGTGAGGATAGTTGGGAGCGGTACATCCCAAGCTGCTGTTGGTAAGCTTGGAACTTGCTGGCAATCATGAGCAAGACCAACAAGTGCTGGTTTAGCTCGCTGCTCAGCGTAGTGTAACGCCAATGTTCTATCGTAGTACCCACCGCCCATACCGAGGCGATTACCTTGCTCATCAAAAGCAACCAGAGGCATCAAAAGGAAATCCAATGATGCAAGCGGTGCCACTGCTGAACAATCTAACTTAGGTTCCAAGATAGCATAGCGATTTGCCTTCATGGGTGAGTTTTTTTCATACTTCTGGAAGAGCAAATTAGCATGATTAAAGGGGTGGATTATGGGTAGAAAAACTTGGTGTTTTTTATCCCAAAGCGATTGAATTAAAAGGGATGTATCTAGTTCTCCATCGTTTTGAATATAGACCCCAACATTGGCATTTTTAGGAAGTTTTATTTGTTGAAAAAAATTAATGTTAAGGTGTGCCGCGGCTGTCTTCTGTTGCTCTGCTGATAGCGAGTTTCTTGCGTTTCTAATCATTTTTCTCAAATAAGCACGAGTAACTTGAGATTTATTTATGTTGTTATTAGTTTTACTCATTCTAACGCGAGCCACTCAGGGAAAAACAAACTTACACCAAGCAGAATAAATAAAATAATTAATACAGCGAGCAGATAATATAGCCAAGTCTTAGATTTAGCCGGAGGGCTAGGCTCAAAGTCCAGCTCATCAAATAGCTCCTTCGTTTCCCACTCTTCGTCTGTTGTATCTTCTATTTTAGTATGGGGAGTTGGTGCTACGCGTTGCTCAAGTTCCTCTAATCGCTCTTCGATGCGTATTAGACTGCTGGTGATGTAATCCAACGCTTCAAATACGCGCTCTTGATCTGCGTTGGTTGGAGTAGCGGCTGTTTGGCTTTGTAGCTTGGCATTGATCCCCGCGCTTGCAAGTAATTTTACCTGTTTTAGTGCTTTGGCTTTATCTGCAGGAGCAAACAAGTTTTTGCCAGCGTAAAATTGCTGGATCTTTGAGGGTGAGGTTTTCAACCTGTCTGCAATTGCGATAGCGGCGCTTTGTTGATCCTTACCGTCGGCCATGCCAACGAAGACGACTTTAAACTGCTCGTTCATGGTGCGTGCCTAAGTTGTAGAGAGATAGTATTGAGTATATCTAGATTATAGGTAACTGTAGAAGGATAAAAGGAAATTTTTACAATCTGGTGAGCATTAGATAAGTGACCGCTTGCGCGGCCACAATGGGTTGGGAATTTAGTAAAGCGCAGACTGATCCGCTTTGGGGGTTGTTTTTAAGATAAACTCGCGGAGATCTTCGTTCGACTTTTGTAAATCTTCATGACGCAGATACATCATGTGCCCGGAGCGGTAACCTTTAAAGCTTAAGCGATCACGCATTTTTCCGCTCGGATCGAGTTGCCACATATTGTATTTGGCATCAAAGTAATTCGTTGCGCCATCGTAATAGCCAGATTGGATCATCACGTTTAGGTAAGGGTTTTGTGCCATTGCTAATCGTAATTGCTCACCGACATTATTATCGCTGTTATCCCAAGGGTAAACTGAACCAAACATATTATATTTTACATCGGTTTTATAGTTGAGTTCTGTAGCGAAGTAATGATTAATCGCTGGCGTAAATGAGTGCAACCAAGAGGTCAGCTCAGGCCAATAATCAGGGCGAGAACCGGCGTCTCTTTTATCAATACCAAGATAGCGTGAGTCCAACCGACCAAGTGTATAGCCACGGTCACGCAACAGTTCTTTCCAAAATGCTGCAGTAGGAATATCTAGGTTGTTTTGAGCTACAAAGCGTTCGCTTAAGCCACTATATTTAGCAACGGCCTGTGTCACACTTTGTTTTTCTTGGGCGCTGATAAATGCGCCTTTGGCGAGTGCGGGAAGATACTGATCAACCGTATATTGTTCAACCTCTGCAAGCACTTCGAGCAAATCTTTATTCTGTAATTCAGAAGATAACGCCTTGTGATACCAAGCGGCAGCAGCGTAATACGGTAAACGGTTTGCCACTTCAACCGGACCTTCTCGTTTAATGCCGATTTCTGTAGGAGATACCAACACCACGCCATTGAGATAAAGCCACTGATTGTTTTGCATCGCGTGCGCAAGACCTGACACTCGAGTCGTGCCGTAGCTCTCACCAATCAGGTACTTAGGGGAAAGCATACGCTCATTGCGATGAATAAATGTATTGAGCCATTCGGCTAAGTACTTCACGTCCGCGTTGACGCCAAAAAACATCTTTGTTTGTTCGGCTTTACTCGGATATTTACCTTCAGCATTTTTGAGTACGCGAGAATAACCTGTGTTGACTGGGTTTACATAAACAATATCGGCAACATCTAGCACCGAATATGGGTTATCTTTCAAACCGTAAGGTTGCAGTGGATATCCTTCGTCATCAATTTTTAATACTCTTGGGCCAGTATAGGCAATGTGCATCCACACGGAAGCAGAGCCCGGACCACCGTTAAATGAGATCAGCAGCGGACGTTTGCTCATATCTTTAATTTTTGTGCGTTTGTAGTAGGTGTAATGCAACGTTGCAACTGCATCGCCGTTTTCATTCCACACCGGCTGCGTGCCTGTTGTTGCGGTGTAGTTAATACGTTCACCTTTTATTTCGGCTCTATGCTCAGTTGTTATTTTATGATCTATCTCAATTGCGCGGTTGTGCTCTTCAGCTATGCTTGGCGCTGAGAGCAGGGCACAACTCACGAGCAATAGTGGTAGTAGTTTTTTCATTGCTTCCTCGGTATTGCATTAGGTATGTCTGCATTAAAGAAGTATTTCATCTGAAATTCAAAGCCATTGAGACAAACTCAACAAAAAAAACGGCAGGTTTGAAAATAGACTGTTGTAACCTCGTTTGTCGAAAAGTAACGAATTTGAGCCGATTTGGTTTTTTTTAGTGCAAGATTCGCGTATATTTAGTACTTTATTATGTAGTAATAAAGTATTTAGCCCCGTTAAATTCTTGTTTCACTGCGCTTCTCGTTGTACTTAAGAGATCTCAATCCATGCAAAGAATTTTAATTGTTGAAGACAGTAAAGTCGTACAACAGGTATTGCGACACCTTGCTGCTCAGCATCTAGATGTCGAAATCGATTTTGCTTGGTCCCTCAAGGAAAGTAAGGACTTCTTAGCACAGCACCAATATACATTGGCGCTGGTAGATTTAACGCTGCCCGATGCGATGGACGCAGAGGTCGTGCAGCTTACGCTCAGCCACAAAATTCCCACTGTGGTGCTGACCTCAAAAATAGATGAATATAGCCGCCAGCAAATGCTTGAAATGGGCGTGGTGGATTATGTGATTAAAGACAACCGTGATTCATACCTATACGCGGTCAAGTTAGCATCTAGACTGTTGAGAAACCAAGGTTGCAAGGCGCTGATCGCCGATGATTCTGTGATCAGTCGAGCAGTAATGAAGCAGATGCTTGAAAAGCAATTATTTACAGTGCTTGAGGCGCAAGATGGCGAACAGGCATTGGAGATGTTGCTATCTGACCATGAAATTAAGCTACTGCTGACAGACTTTGCGATGCCGACGATGGATGGCTTTGAGTTGGTGAAATCCGTTCGTAATAGTCGCGGACGAGATGAGTTGGCGATTATTGGTCTGTCTGGCGCTGGAAGTCATGGCTTGTCAGCAAAGTTTATCAAATACGGTGCCAATGACTTTTTGGCAAAACCTTTTATGAGTGAAGAGTTTCATTGCCGCATCATGCAGACGATGGAGCAGCTCAATTTGATTGCAGAAATCAAAGAATATGCGCATCGAGACTATTTAACAGGACTTTATAATCGCCGTTATTTCTGTCAGCAGGCAGAGCGTTTAATCAAAAACAAACCGAGCCAGCATATATTGGCATTGTTAGACCTCGATCATTTTAAATCTATTAACGACCAATATGGTCATGAAAGCGGTGATGATGTACTTAAACAAGTTGCTGATTTACTGCGTAGTGCATTTGGTCACTACATTGTCGCACGTATTGGTGGGGAAGAGTTTGCTTTGCTTATTCCAAGCTCAGATATGAAGATGGCAAAGCACATGCTAGAAGACTTTAGAGAGCGCCTTGCACAGCAAGCATTTAAAATTCCTGAAGGTAAGCATTATTGCACCATCAGTATTGGCCTCGCGGCTTGCCAATCAAAGAGTTTAAGCGAAGTAATGCGCAAAGCTGATAAAGCGCTCTATAAAGCGAAGGACAAACAACGAAATTGCGTTATCGCGCATTAGCTTTTCGTTATTTGGGTGTTTATGCACCAACTCAGTTCAGACTTAATATCAATGCACCTAGATGGTGCATTTTTTATGCGTTAAATTCCACCTCCCACTTTAATTCATTGTTAATTAAGGAATAAAAAATTTGGCATAAAGGTTGGATTACTGCATACAACAGGATCAACTGTCCTAAGGGGACTCAGCATGAAAATGATAAGTGCAATAATAAAACCATTTAAACTGGATGAGGTGCGTGAAGCGTTAGCCGATCTGGGGATTGAAGGCATGACGGTCGTTGACGTTAAAGGGTTTGGACGTCAGCGCGGTCACACCGAACTGTATCGCGGTGCAGAATATCAAGTCGATTTCATTCCAAAAATAAAAATAGAAATTGCAACGTTAAGCGAAAACGCCGAGCGCGTTGTGGAAACGGTTACAAAGGCTGCGTTCACTGGAAAAATTGGTGATGGAAAAATCTTTGTTTACGACTTAGACCAAGTTGTTCGGATCCGTACCGGCGAACTTGATGAAGAAGCCATTTAAGGGGAGCCGAGCAATGGAAAATACAATAATAGAACTAAAATTTTCATTAAATACCTTTTACTTTTTGATCTCTGGCGTCTTAGTTATGTGGATGGCTGCCGGTTTCGCTATGCTTGAAGCGGGATTAGTACGCTCAAAAAATACCACTGAAATCCTTACCAAGAACGTCGCACTGTACGCTATTGCTTGTACTATGTATCTGCTTATTGGTTACAACATCATGTATGTGAATAATGCCGAAGGTGGGGTTTTACCAAGTCTTGGCGCGCTCATTGGCAGTGCTGCTAAGGATGCCGACCATGCACTGCAATCCGACTTTTTCTTCCAAGTTGTATTTGTTGCAACGGCCATGTCAATTGTCTCGGGCGCTGTTGCTGAGCGTATGAAATTGTGGGCGTTTTTAGCATTTTGTGTGGTGTTAACTGGTTTTATCTACCCGTTAGAAGGCTATTGGACGTGGGGCGGTGGTTTCTTATCTGAGCTTGGCTTTGTTGACTTTGCCGGTTCTGCCATTGTGCATGGTGCCGGTGCTGCTGCGGCACTAGCGGGTGTTCTGTTACTAGGTGCGCGCAAAGGAAAATATGGCAAAAATGGTGAGATTTACCCAATTCCTGGTTCCAACATGCCACTAGCTACACTAGGCACATTTATTTTGTGGATGGGGTGGTTTGGCTTTAACGGTGGCTCTCAACTGTTCCTTGCCGACAAAGAAAATGCCATCGCGGTCAGCCAAATCATGCTAAATACCAATGCGGCGGCGGCTGCAGGTGCGGTTGCTGCACTGTTGGTGTGTAAATTAATGTGGGGCAAGGCGGATTTAACTATGGTGCTTAATGGTGCACTAGCAGGTCTAGTGACCACTACCGCAGAACCTGCCTCTCCAACACCTGTATTAGCGCTTATCCTCGGTGCCATAGGCGGTGCATTGGTGGTGTTTAGTATCGTTGCGCTAGATAAAGCAAAAATTGATGATCCTGTCGGTGCTATCTCTGTTCACGGTATCTGCGGTGCGCTGGGTGTGATGATGGTGCCATTTTCAAACTCAGACGCTACTTTCCAAGGTCAGGCTGTGGGACTTATCACTATTTTAGGTTTTGTTTTCATTGCTTCTTATATTGTTTGGAGTGTATTGAAAGCGAGCATGGGGATCCGCGTTGGTGAAGAAGAAGAGCTAAGCGGTATGGATCAACATGATTGTGGCGTAGATGCCTATCCCGAGTTCGTGACAGTTCGCGGACAGTAATACCAATTTGGCTCTCGGTCAATATTGTAAAGTTCTCGTTGTCTAAACAAAGTGAGTCCAGCAGGGCTCACTTTTCTTTATAAATATTATTCTACTTTCAGCAGTTGTTAATTTAGGTTACCCTACCATCTTGCGATTCATTTTTTAGTTTTACTTGGGTCATGACGGATAAAAAGAAAAGAACACCTGCCAAAAATTCAAACGTCAAAGCGAACACTTCGCGTAAAAACAATACCCAGCAAAACGGTTCTAAGATGCAAAGAATTAAAGGCCGTGTACTGAGCACGTTGTGGTCTTTCTTTTGGAAGGGGACTATTGCGGCGATATTCCTTGTAGCAATCTATATCATCTACTTAGACGCCAAAATAAGCCGCCAGTTTGAAGGCAATAAATGGGAACTTCCCGTGCAGGTTTATGCCAGATCGATGCAGTTTTTTCCTGATCAGTTCCTTAATGAGGATGAAGTGCTGTGGGAGCTGAAGCGGCTTAATTATTCCCGTGTAAATCGTATCAGCCGTACCGGTCAATATACCGTTCAAGGTCGCACAATCACCATCCATCGTCGCGCGTTCGAATTCTACGATGGCCCAGAAACCGCGCGTATTTTTACGCTTAATTTTGCTGGTAAGAAGCTTGCCAATATTGTTGATAATCAAGGTCGACGCTTAGCTGACGCTCGCTTAGAACCAGTGCAGATTGCTCGGATCGGCAATGAATCTCGGCAAGACAGAGAGTTTGTTCCGTTCGATAAATTTCCTAATATTTTAAAAGAAACGCTGCTGGTGGTAGAAGATAGAGACTTTTACCAACATCATGGTGTTTCTGCGCTGTCTATTTTACGTGCGCTGTATGCCAACATCAAAGCAGGGCGAACCGTGCAAGGTGGCAGTACGCTTACGCAACAGCTCGCAAAGAACTTTTATCTCACCAGAGATCGCACCTTAATCCGCAAGGTGAATGAAGCGTTCATCGCATTGATTTTAGATTTCCGTTACAGCAAAGATGAAATCCTCGAAGCCTATTTGAACGAAGTGTTTTTGGGGCAAACCTATAATCAAGGCGTTCATGGTATGGGGCTTGCGGCCGATTTTTATTTTGGTAAGCCGGTGGACGAGCTTGAGTTTGACCAAGTCGCTATGTTAGTCGCGATGGTGAAAGGGCCGTCTTTTTATAACCCAAGACGCTACCCTGAGCGGGTAATGGAAAGACGTGATTTAGTCTTAAGGCTAATGGTGGAAAACGACCTTATCACAACGCCTGAGTACCGCGCAGCGCTGGCAAGGCCGATTGACGTACAGCCTTTAAAAGCGAGCCGTATGCAGTCTTATCCTGGATATTTGGAGTTGGTGAATCGCGAGTTAAAGAAACTGGTGCCTGATGATGACATTGTCGACTCTGGAATTCGGATTTTTACCTATCTCGATTTACAAAAGCAAACGGCGATGGAAGATGCCGTTAAAAAGGGCTTGCCTTACTTAGAGCGCCGCTTTAAAACGGAAGATTTAGAAACTGCAATGCTGTCAGTTAATGTTGAAAAAGCGGGTGTATCGGCGTTAGTTGCTGGTCGTCAGTTGAAGTTTTCAGGTTTTAATCGAGTGTTAGACACCGAGCGCAATATAGGTTCACTGGTCAAGCCTGCTATTTACTTGAGTGCCTTGTCGAATCCAAACTACCATTTGGGCATGCTACTTGATGACAGTCCCCTTGAAGTGACCGACGGTTCAGGTAAGGTTTGGTCTCCAGAGAACTTTGATCATAAATTCAGAGGCCAAGTGCCAATGTTTGAAGCGTTCAGCAATAGCATCAATATTCCAGCGGTAAACCTTGGTCTGGATGTGGGTGTTAATCGAGTCGCACAAACTTTGAATGAGCTTGGTGTCTCTAAGTCGATTCCACTTTATCCTTCTTTATTGTTGGGCGCGTTAGAGCTATCCAGTTTTGATGTTGCAGAGGCCTACACCACACTTGCTGCAGATGGTAAGCAGAGCGAGTTGACCAGCGTCATGGCTATCACCGATTCACTGGGTAAACTGGTATACGAACATCCTGTACAAAAAAGCCAAACGCTAGACAGCGATGCAGTATACATGACGAAATATGGCATGAAGCGCGTAACTAAAAAAGGCACGGCAAAACGCCTCAATCTTCATTTCCCCTCTATTCAACTTGCAGGGAAAACGGGGACGAGTAATGATTTAAGAGACAGCTGGTTTGCCGGTTTTGACCAAAATACGGTCACCGTTGCTTGGATTGGTCGTGATGATAACAAGCCAACGGGGTTAACGGGCAGCCAAGGTGCGCTTGAGCTCTATATTCGTTACCTAAAACCACTGAACCCACAAGCGATTGTTTATGAGCGTCCAAAGTCCATTCGCTGGGCGTTTATCAATCCAAAAACGGGTAAGCAGTCGCCTCCGAGTTGTGGTCCTGTATTGCAGCTACCTATTAGAGAAAGCATGTTCGAACCAAGACCTGGGTGTTGAGCAAACTACTGGCTGCTAGGGTTTGTTGACCCTAGCCAGTCTCTAAGCTTTAAATTTATCGATTTCTTTATTTAAAGTTTGTGAGAGCTTGCCAAGTTTTTGTGCATCACTTTGGGTCGCTCTTGCGGAACCCAGAGTATGCTGTGCTAAGTTACTGATCTCAGATGATTCATTCAATGCGTGTTCGGTCGCTTGGGTTTGTTGTTGCACTAACTGACTGATCAGTTTCCCTTGTTCATCTATGTCTCGCATGCTTTGCTCTGCGTGCTGTAGGACTTCATTGGTATCATTCGCGGCGATAACACTTTGTGCCATATTGTCTTCACTGCTGCGCATTTTGTCTTGCGTGTCTCTGGATGCAGCTTGTAAAGATTGAATAATATTGTGTATTTCTTCCGTTTGTTGCTGCGTTCTTTGCGCAAGCGTTCTAACCTCATCCGCTACCACCGCAAATCCTCGGCCTTGTTCACCTGCACGAGCAGCCTCAATTGCGGCATTGAGCGCGAGTAAATTGGTTTGCTCGGCAATCTCTCTAATCGCGGAGCTCACCTGACTAATGTTTTGCGTGTCTTCCGCTAGCTTATCTAAGGCTGCACGACTTTGTTGAAACTCAGCTTGTAGTTCGGTCATTTGCTCTGCAAGGGCTGTGGTATTGACGCTACTTTGCTTTACTTGTTTGGCTGCTACGGAGGCCAGCTCTGTTGCGCTAAATGCGGCATCCTCAACTGAGCGAGCGGACTGTGCCATATTCTCGAGAGAATGGTGGATAGACTGGATTTTATTCTCCTGCTGGGCAACGTCCTTCTCAGTATCTTGGCTTATTTTATTGAGTGTTCTTGTTGCATGCTGTAGCTCGTCACTACTTAATCGAACGTTGCCAAGCAAAGAGATAAAGGCACGTAGTACCGCATTAAATTGTTCAATAATTTGGCTAAGCTCGTCGGAACCAGTTGTCTGCGCTTTGATGCTTAAATCCCCTCGGGAAGCGCTCTGCGCTGCATGTGAGAAAGTCGTGATGGTGCCCATGACCGAGGAGTAAAAGCCAACCATAAGATAAATAGCGATGATCAGTGCGAGTAGTGAAGCCAAGGCAACGGTGTTTCTGATCCACCGTTGCTGGTTTTGTTTTTCGGCGACAAGCCCGGCAAGCGTGGGTGTTGCAACATTAACAAACTGCTTGATAGCATCACTTGCACTTTGGTAGTAACGGTTAAATTGCGCTTGTGAGAGTGCCAGTTCATCAGGGTCTAACAAACCTGTTTTCACCGCTTGCTGGTAATCAGAGAGGCTAGACTCAAGCTCAGCTAAGGGCTGACTAAGCTGCTTTTTGAGTCGCTGATTATCATTGATAGCAATGTTAAGTTTGCCTGAAAATAGTGTCGTGACGCCTGGCAATCCTTTGTTTAAATTGGACAGCGCAATAAAACTATCTGGAGTAAAACTGCCTCTACTGATGATATCGCTTGCTTGCGCTTCAATTTCATTGATTTGCGATATAAGTCTTGGCGCAGACTCAACAAGTGTGCGATTCAGGTAACTGCGTCCAAGATCATCATCAACGGCAAGTTGAGAGGCAATTGAGAGCTGCTCAAGGGCGCTTGCGCCCACGGCGCTCACTTTGGGTAACTTAGTGCGTTGCAATAAAATTGAATTATCGGAAGCTTTACCCGCTAAAATGTTTTCCAACATACTGGGGTAAAGTGTGAGCCCTTGCCTCTGCATCTCACTGACTGAAATAGAATGGTTAAGTACACTGTTTAGAAAAAACAAGCTGAGGCTTAGTGGTAGTAATAAAATGCCAAATACAACGGCCATTTTTGTTTTGTATCGCAACCGTGCCATCAAACGGGTTGCAGGATTAATAAGCGTATTAAATCCAGCCATCACTTCCTCTGTATGATAGTTTTAACTTTGCACAGTGTTATTAATTATGTGCGCCTAGGTTAAATAGACCGAAGCTTTTGAAAAGCTTATTCAAAGCGTAGCTGAAAAAACAAAAAAAGCCCTGAGCGGGCTTTTTAAATACAAACTAATGTGGGTTGCAATCAGTGATTACAACTTGGCAAATGCACGCTTTGCAGCATTGATAGTGTTAGTGATTTCTTCGTCAGAATGCATTGTGCTCACGAAACCCGCTTCGAATGCAGATGGGGCTAAATAAACGCCTTCATCTAGCATCAAGTGGAAGAACTTTTTGAAGCGCTCTAGGTCGCATTCAGTTGCTTGTTGATAGCTGGTTACTTTTTTAGCGTCAGTAAAGAAGAAGCCAAACATACCACCCGCGTAGTTAGTCGTAAGCGCGATGCCTGCTTCATCAGCAGCAGCTTGAAAGCCTTCACACAGGGCTTTACTTTTAGCTTCAAGCTCTGCGTGTAGCCCTTCTTTTGAAAGCAGCTCTAGCGCTTTTAAACCAGCAGCCATGGCAATTGGGTTACCAGATAGCGTGCCCGCTTGATAAACCGGGCCAACTGGGGCGATGTAATCCATGATTTCTTTTTTACCACCAAACGCACCCACTGGCATACCGCCACCAATCACTTTACCTAAACAGGTTAAGTCTGGGGTGATGTTGTAGTACTGTTGAGCACCACCAAGTGCAACACGAAAGCCTGTCATGACTTCATCAAAGATAAGCACACTTTGATTGTCAGTACATACTTCGCGTAGGCCTTCTAAAAAGCCTTCTACTGGTGGAATGCAGTTCATGTTTCCAGCAACTGGCTCGATGATCACACAGGCGATTTGATCTTTGTACTGCTCAAAAATAGCTTTTACTTCATCAAGGTTATTAAATGAAACCGTTAACGTATGCTTAGCAAAATCGGCAGGAATACCTGGTGAGTTAGGCACGCCCATAGTAAGTGCACCTGAACCTGCTTTAACAAGCAAAGCGTCAGCGTGACCGTGGTAACAGCCTTCAAACTTTAAGATCTTATCGCGGCCGGTGTAACCACGAGCAAGGCGAATAGCGCTCATGGTCGCTTCTGTACCAGAGCTTACCATGCGCACTTTTTCAATAGATGGTACTAGCGCTTTTACTTTTTCCGCCATTAGGATTTCAGTTTCCGTCGGCGCGCCGTACGATAGGCCATTTTCAACTGCTTCAAGCACTGCTTGTTTAATCTCAGGATGGTTATGACCTAAGATCATCGGGCCCCAAGAACCCACATAATCAATGTACTGTTTACCATCGGCATCAAAGGTGTGAACGCCTTCGGCTTTGGTAATAAATAGTGGCGTACCACCTACACCATTAAAAGCGCGAACAGGAGAGTTAACGCCTCCAGGGATTGAGTCTTGGGCGCGTTTAAATAAGTCTTGACTGATTGTCATTGTCGATCCTTTTTAGCTTTCACGTTTGCGGCTAAACCAAGGTACTTCTACCTCGTGTTTTTCCACTTGGTTTTCAACACCTAGCGTTAGGGCAAAAAGTGCCATACGGATCAATACACCATTTTGAACTTGGCGGAAGATAGCTAGGTTGTCGTTGTTATTTAGGTCGTTGTCTAGCTCGTTTGCATCGCTACGGCTGTCGCGAGGTAATGGGTGCATTAATACTGAGCTAGGTTTACAGTGAGCGTCATAAATCGCTTGGCTGATCCTAAAGCCACCACGGTATTTGTTTGCTTCTTCTTGAGAAGGGAAGCGCTCTTCTTGAATACGAGTCTGGTAAACGATATCGGCAGCTAAATTGCCTTCCATCTTAGACACGACTTCAATACGGTGACCGGCATTGTCTACGACATCTAAAATAGACTGAGGCATTTGTAAGCCATCCGGTGCAACCATTGTAAAGCGGATATCTTTGTAGTGGCTAAGTAACTTTGATAAAGAATGCACGGTACGGCCGTATTTTAAATCACCGACTAGGGCGATGTGCATGCCGTCAATTCCGGTACCAAAGCGGCTAAGCTCTCGGTCAATCGTCAGTAAGTCCAACAGTGCTTGAGTTGGGTGTTCATTAGGGCCATCGCCACCGTTGATGACAGGAACGTCGGAACCAGTTGCAAACTCGGCTACTGAGCCTGCGTCTGGGTGGCGCATAGCCACGGCGTCAGCATAAGCAGAAATCACACGGGCGGTATCATACAAAGATTCGCCTTTTGCCAGTGCTGAGCTTTGCATACCTGTGGTTTCACGGACTAGGCCGCCTAGCAGGTTAAATGCGGTGCCGAAACTTACCCGTGTTCTCGTGCTTGGTTCAAAAAATAGATTTGCCAAAATCGCCCCATTAAGTACTTGGGTACGTTTTTGCTTTTTAGCATAGGGTTCCATTTTTTTGGCAATGGAGAAGATGTGTTCAATAGAATCTCTGTCTAATTGATTGACAGAAAGAATGTTTTCACCTTGGAAACTGAACATTTGGCGATTCCTAAAGACAAATTGACTACCGGGTTGCAAGGTCGCTCACCCAACCAGATAACACGCAGATTGTGGGCGGTTACTTGGGCGCATATTATACCCAAGTACCCCCAATAATGCACGGTTACAGTGCAGGTTTTAAAGCGGCAAGAAAGACAATGGCTAATAGAATTAGTACGGGAAATTCGTTGAAAAAACGATAGAACTTGTCGCTTTTACGATTGCGATCATGTTTGAAGTCGGCAAGTAATTTAAAGCAATAACCATGATACATATAGAGTAAAATCACTAAAGTCAGTTTATAGTGTAGCCACATACTGTGCTTAAACCACTCACGTCCGTATTCTGTAATCGTTAAGACCCCAAACACAGCGGTGAGAATAGCAAATGGGGTTACAAAAAAGAGCAGACGGCGCTCCATGATTTTGAGCATTGAGCCACAAGATTTTTCTTCAGTCATCGCGTGGTAAACAAAGAGACGTGGTAGATAAAAAATCCCTGCAAACCAGGCAATCATAAAAAAGATATGTAAGGCTTTATACGTTAGCAATAAGCTCATTATAAATTCCACTTTTTAGATTAGAGTAAACTGTTTCTGGTGGTGAGTATGTGACGAATTTGGTCCCATCGCAATAACCCAAGTATTTGTTTTTCATCCTTTTGGTTGTAGATATACACTGCGCCTGAACGTTTATCTTTTAGCACATCAAAGGCGTCTGCTAAGGTCGCTTGTGTGCTTAGCCCTTGTAGCTCGATATAAGAGACCGATACGCTGCCCTCGGAGATTAAGTTTAAATCGTATTCGGCTAAGCGGTAGCCGCTTTGTTCATCATAAACAATGAGCGGTGTTTGGCTATCAACCGCGGATAGGGTTTCCTTTATCTGCTCTTTGTCATCGGAATAGAGCAGTTTAAAATTCTCATCCATCTCGGCTACTATTCCTACTTTCTGTAATGCCTCTTTTGCCGGGGATACTTGGTAAGGCAGCCCTTGGAAATCTAGTTGTTGGATAAAAATAGAGCGGTTGCCAAACGCCTGTAAAGCCGTAACGTAAGCTGTGGTGATCACCAGCATAGCTGGAACGATTATTTTTGGATTGGAAGTCAGCTCCATTACCGCTGTGAGTGCAGCAAGCGGGGCGTGCAAAGTCGCCGCAAGTAAGCCTGCCATACCGAGTACACCATAAGTTCCTGCAACATCGACGCTGGGTTCAATAAACTGGGCAAAGAAAGACATCAAGGTGCCCATGATAACCCCAAGCCCAATCACTGGACCAATAATACCACCGGGAATACCAAGTCCAATCGCAAATAAAGTCGCCATCAGCTTAGCAATCAATATTGTGGTGAGTAGCTGTAAGTTATGTGGAGATTCAACGGCTTGGGTGATAGCGCTCATACCTGAACCCATGGCTCCCGGTACGGCGTAGCCAATTAATCCCGCAATTAAACCCGCTAATAAAAGGCGAGGGAACATACTGATGGGCTTAAAAGTTTTGATGATCAGCATTAGATTTTGATTAAAGGCAAATGCAACCGCTCCTAATGCTGCACCACAAATAATTAAATAAGGGTAATGCCAAAAACTCAACGGAGTAATATGAATGAGCGCTAGCTCGGAACTATTACCAAACACATATTGCGTGCTCATTGCACCGATCACTGAGGCTAACATCACGGGCACGAAAATGTGGATTTTATACTCCCTGAGCACGACTTCCATAACGAATATCACCGCCGCGAGCGGAGTGTTAAATGAGGCAGCAATACCTGCAGCTACACCGCAACCGGCCAAAGTTCGCG